>JBARIA010000130.1:0-3310 GCA_049799515.1 Candidatus Dormiibacterota bacterium
GTCTTGAGTTCACGTGTAACCAAGTATCAGTACTCGGACGAGTTTTCCACTCTCCAAGACTGGGCAATTCGCTCATGACGCGACCCAGGTCGGCTCCGATGTGGCCCAAGGAAGCATGAGCAAGCAAATCGCTGTGGACGTCGGTGGGACGTTTACCGATGTCGTGTTCAGTGATGATGAGTCGGGTCGGGTGGTGGTGGCCAAAGGAGCGACCGTACCCGCCAGCCCCGAGGTCGGGGTGTTGCGGCTGGTGGACTCCGCTATTGCGACTGCCGATCTAGAAGCATCTGACTACTTTCTTCACGGCACTACGGTTGGCCTTAATGCTCTCTTGCAGAGGGAGGGCGTATGCGTCGGACTCATCGCGACCCAAGGGTTTCGCGATGTCCTTGAGATCCGACGTGGCGACCGCGGGGATCCGTACGACCTTTTCTGGACGCAGCCCCCGGCTCTCGTTCCAAGACGGCTGCGCATACCGGTGAATGAGCGCATTTTGCCCGATGGGTCAGTGAGCACCGCCCTACGAAGTGAAGATGTTGTTAGGGCTTACGAAGTGTTCGCCTCCGAGGCAGTTGTGAGTGTGGCGATCGCTCTGATGAACGCTTATGCCAACCCGGTCCACGAGCTAGCGATCGAGGCGCAGTTGCGCGAGCTGGGCTTCACGGGTCCGATCTCGTTGTCGCACCGGATGTCGAAGGAGTACCGTGAGTACGAGCGCACCTCGACTACGGTCATCGACGCCTATGTGCGTCCGCGGGTGAGTGAGTACCTGGGTCGGCTCGGCGCCGGATTGCGCGAACGAGGCTTCATTGGGCAAGCTCTTATTACCCGCTGCGGCGGGGGAGCGTTGAACTTCGATCAGGCGAGCTCCAGACCGTTCGAGACTATCATTTCCGGCCCAGTCGCGGGGGTCGTCGGAGCGGCCGTACTGGCTCGCCAACACGGCTTTGACCGGGCCATATCAGCAGATGTAGGCGGGACTAGCTTCGACACTTGCTTGATCGTTGACGGCCAGCCAAAGGTGAAATACGAGGGAGTTGTCGAGGGCATGCCTGTCCAGACTGAGTGGGTAGATGTCCGCTCTATCGGGGCGGGAGGTGGGTCGATCGCCTACACGGATGCCGGTGGCTTGCTGCGAGTTGGGCCCCGCAGCGCCGGAGCCGTGCCCGGCCCTGCCTGCTACGGCAGGGGCGGCGTCGAACCAACCACCACCGATGCAGCCATGGCGCTCGGCCTCGTGGGTAGCGGTGAGCTGGCAGGCGAACTCAAGCTTGACGGCGAACTGGCCCGAGAATCCGTCGCGCGGGCCACCAATAGTGGCGCGATCTCGAACGAGTCGGCGGCCCGGGGGATTCTAGAGGTCAGTACCGCCATCATGGCCGGCGCGATTCGCGAAATCACGGTCGAGCAGGGGGAGGATCCCCGCCGGGCGGCGCTGGTAGCGTTTGGCGGCGCTGGACCGGTTTACGCTACTCTTCTGGCGCGAGAACTTGACATTGGCACCATCCTGGTGCCGGTGCATGCGGGAAATTTCTCGGCCTGCGGTCTCCTCGCCTCGGATCTGGTTCAGAGTTCGGCTCAAACCAAGATCGTTCGACTTCGTCCCGACGTAATGACCTCAGTGCAGCCGACAGTCGATTCACTTTGTGCTGAGCTCACTGAACGGGGCACCAGGGCTGACTCCGCTGGCGGTGTGAAGTTTACCTCAGCTGTGGACATGCGCTTCGTAGGACAGGAGCACACCCTCACGATTCCCTTGGCTATGGAAGCGCGGCGAATCACCACTACCGCCAGCGAGTTGGGTGAGGCCTTCATGCGGCAGTACAAGGACACCTTCGGACTGGTTCTGGTGGACACCGAGATTGAGATCGTTACCGCCCGCGCCAGCCTGAGTGTCTCTCGCGGCGGAAGCCTTCCCTCGGTGGGAGACACACTTCATCGCGATAGGGTGCCTTGGGGCCGAGGGCGGGCTTGGTCTTTCGAACGGGGAACGTGGCAGGAATTCGATCTGGTGCCGCGGGAGAGTCTGCCGGTAGGCACGAAGGTTATTGGACCAGCTGTGATCGCTGAACTCACCGCAACGACATATCTGGACTATGGCTACGTCGCCACCGTCTGTGACGACTTTGTCCTTGAGGTGCGCCGCACTCCCCAGTCATCTTGAAGGTGGCAAGATCACTCTGCCTGTCCTCTAGCCGTTGGACCCGGACCGCGGGGGAGTGAGGCCGCCGCACCATCCCGAGCTGAGGTAAGCCATATGAGCCAGGTGCAGGAACGTCGGGGAGTTGGTGTGGAGGAAGCTGGGGCATACGCAGATGCGGTGACCACGGAGGTGATCCGAGCGGGTCTGTACTCGGCGGCGGCGCAGATGAAGCAGGCCCTGGTACGGACCGCGTTCTCGCCGATCATTTACGAGGTGCTGGACTTTGCGGTGGCGATCTATGACCGCCAGATCCGGCTCCTGGCCCAGGCACCGAGCCTGCCGCTGTTCATGGGGACGATGAACTTCTGCGTGGCGGCGGCGGTGGAGGGAGTGGGCGGGGAGTCGGAGCTGGAGCCGGGGGACATCATTCTCTACAACTACCCATTCGGGTCTGGCTCGCATCCGCAGGACTGTGCGGTGGTGATGCCGGTGTTTCTGGCGGAGGAGTTGATTGGCTATACCACGATCAAGGCCCACTGGCTGGACATAGGGGCCAAGGAGCCGTACTCGACCGACACCGTGGACGTGTTCCAAGAGGGGACCATCTTCCCGGGGGTGAAGCTGTACCGGCGGGGAGAGCAGGTGCGGGACATCTTCCGGATGGCGCTGGCCAACTCCCGGGTGCCGAAGATGGTGGCAGGGGACATCAATGCGGAGGTGGTGGGGGTGCGGACGGGAGCCCGGGAGCTGGTGCGGATCGTGGAGCGGTACGGGCAGGAGACCTTCTGGGCGGCGGTGGAGAGGATGTTCGACCACGGCGAGGCGGTGATGCGCAGCTATCTGGAGAAGATTCCGGACGGGGAATACATCGGCCAGGGACGGATGGACAACGATGGGATAAGCGAGGAGATGATCCCGTTCGAGGTCAAGCTGACGGTGCAGGGGAGCTCGGTGAAGGTGGACTTCAGCGGAGCTCCTGAGTCGCGGAAGGGTCCGGTGAACTGTCCCAGGCCGTCCACGGTGTCGGCGACGCGGGTAGCGCTGACGATGCTGGCCGGGGGTAGTGAAGCGCCCACTGAGGGGCACTTCCGGCCGATCGAGGTGATTACCCGGCCGGGGACCATGTTCGAACCCGTCCATCCCCAGCCCTCCTTCCTCTACGGCTGG
>JBARIA010000131.1:0-2103 GCA_049799515.1 Candidatus Dormiibacterota bacterium
GTCGTGCTGCCGTTGCTCGACGAGCGCCAGCGGCGCGTGGTCGCCGGCGCGACGGCCGCGATGCTCGGACGTGGAGGCGCCACGGTGGTGGCTCGGTCTGCGTCGATGAGCCGCAACACGGTGATCACCGGTGCAAAGCAGATCGTCTCGGGGGTGGCTGTGCCGCGCGAGCGTGTCCGCAAGGAGGGAGCCGGCCGCAAACGTCTCGTCGACAAGGACCCGAACCTACTCTTGGAGCTCGACGACCTGGTGTCCCCCGAGGCCCGGGGAGACCCGATGTCGCCGTTGCGCTGGACGGCCAAGTCGACCTACCACCTGGCTGATGTCCTGAAGCAGAAGGGCTACGACATCAGCCCGAGGACGGTCGGAGACCTCTTGGCAGAGATGGGCTATAGCCTCCAGGGGACCTCCAAGCAGAAGGAAGGCGCCCAGCACGTGGACCGCGACGCCCAGTTCCGCTACATCAACGACACCGCAGGGAGGTTCCTCTCCGAGGCGCAGCCGGTCATCAGCGTCGACGCCAAGAAGAAGGAGCTCGTGGGCGAGTACTCCAACGGCGGCAAGGAATATCAGCCCAAAGGCAAGCCCGCTCGCACGAAGGTCCACGACTTCATCGACCCCGAGATGACCAAGGCCATCCCCTACGGCGTCTACGACCTGGGCGCCGACGAGGGATGGGTGTCGGTCGGCGACGACGCCGACACGGCCTCCTTCGCCGTCTCCACCATCGGACGCTGGTGGGCCCAGATGGGCAAGCGTCGCTACCCGCAGGCGACCAAGCTCCTCGTCTGCGCCGACGCCGGCGGATCCAACGGCTATCGGGTGCGGGCCTGGAAGGTGGAGCTCGCGAAGCTGGCCAAAGAGACCGGGCTCGAGATCACCGTCTGCCACTTCCCGCCCGGCACCTCCAAGTGGAACAAGATCGAGCACCGGATGTTCAGCTTCATCACCATGAACTGGCGGGGCCGACCGCTCACGTCCTATCGCGTCGTGGTCCAGCTCATCGCCAACACCACGACCAAGAAAGGTCTCAAGATCCAAGCCGAACTGGACGAGGGTTACTACCCGACCGGCGTCAAGATCACCAACAAGGAGCTCGCCGCCGTGCCACTCACGCGACACGACTTCCACGGTGACTGGAACTACACCGTGCACGCGTCACCGCTCAACTAATTTTCGCGCGGGCCCTTAGCAGGTAGAGGACCTTGTGCCTGCGTAGCCATCTCTGCCCGCTCGCCGCAGGTTGTACCCCCCTACACCGCGAACCCACCGTAGTTTCCGCCGGGGCCCGAGGTATTCTGCCCAGGGAGCAGGGCGCTCTCCGCTAAAGGCGGCGTCCCACCGCGGGTAGGTGTAGCGCCCGATGGCAAGCGGCGTATTGCTCCGCCAGAACGTTGTTGGGGAACGTCCGAGACCCGTGCACGCTGCACGTCACGATCCAAAACGCACCGAGGGTCGAATGAGGATCTGCGGCGCGAGCCCGTGGCAGGATCAAGAAGGCCGGAAGGCGGCTGTGCTGGGCGCGGGTCAGCTCGAGGGGGCAGGCGGAGGATGGTCACGGACCCATTGACTGAACCAGTGCACACGTACCTTCGGGCTGCAGTGCAAGATTTCCTCAGGAGCAGACGTGGGCCATGGCTACCCACACGGCCCACGTGGATTAAGGATCCAACCGGATTAGTCCGCCGGGTCCCGAAGGTGGAGGTGTTAATACCTCCGTTCCTGTTTGATAATCAGTCGACGTCGACCGAGTACGCCGAAATGGTGGCGGCTCTCAAGCGCGACCCCGACTTCGGTCCTGCCCTCGACACCATGATCGGTAACGATTCGCAATTGTCCCGCTTCAGTGCCGACTCAGTCGTGGCTGAAACTTCCAATGGAGTGATCGAACCGGACGGTCGGTCGATACTGCGGAAGACGACGACTTCCGCCCGCTTAGCGAAGCTGCGTACGTACATTACGGCATCGCAGAGACACACCACGATGATTGCCCCATTTCCCGGCCTGAAGAGCTATAGGTTTCCAATCGAAATCGAGCCAGGACTTGAGATAGATGCCCTGACCCCCGACGAAGTGGGCGCCTGTTACATCGCCAATCTCCTT
>JBARIA010000132.1:0-42643 GCA_049799515.1 Candidatus Dormiibacterota bacterium
TCCCGAGGGAGGCGGCGACAGGCAAATCGTGGTCGTCACAAGGTCCCCTTCCGGCTAGGAGAGCCGCGGGAACTCCCCACGCAATAGTGATGCTGTCGCGAGAGCGCGCTTCGTCGGACGAGGTTGACGGTGCGACCGACGGGACTTGGCCGGAAGTCTAGGCCGTGCACTGCAGGCGCTGCTCGGCTCTGGCCGACATCAGTTTCCGCAGGGGCGAAGTGGCCACCGAGGTAGCCCGCTACATGCCCACCGCACTCATGCCGTGCCAGCCCAGATAGTCTCCGCCGGCGCCGCGGCGAGCAAACAACCCGCGCCCAACGCGAGCTTTGTACAGTCCAGCACCGCCCCGCAGTTCGTACCTGGTACCGGCGAGACCTTCGAGGAGCCTCGCTTCGTCTGGCAGCCTCACAGTTGCGTGGGCCACCGGCGGCGAGGTCGAGCAGTGAGTCAATCTCCTCCAGGCTGAACCCGAGCTGTCGAGCGCGCCCCACGAAGCGAACGATACTTACGGCATCCGCTCCATAGGCCCGATAGCCGGAATCCAGACGTTCGGGCTCGGGAAGAATTCCTCGTCGTTCGTAGTACCGCAGCGTCTGGACGTTGACTCCAGCGTTTCGGCGACCTCCGAGCTCCGCATGAACTGATGGCAAACCCTGTACCTCAGTACAGAGTCAAGAGGCGTTTCCCATCTCGGCAACGGCTCGGGCCAACGCCTCCTCCATGACAGAGCCGTCCGACTGATATTCGTCCCGCAGTCCGTCGAGGAAGCCGACGATTCCGACGACCTCGGCCCATGGGTGATAGCTGCGTCCCGAGAGCTGCTCCCAGATGTCGGTGAACCGATCTGCTACCTCAAGCCCGTACCGGAAAAGATTGACGCGACAGTGGGCGACGTCCGCCCACGCGGGTCCGAGGCTGGCCGCCTGCCAATCCACGACCCCGGTGACGGTCCCTCGTCGCCACAGGACGTTCCCCGGATGGAAGTCGCGCTGGATAAACACCGCGGCGTAGACCGGAGCCGGGCCGTGGTATATCTCGACGGCCCGTTCCCAGATCGTCGGCCACCTCGCCCAGGGAGGAGGTTCGTAGCTCATCGGCACTTCGGGCGAGAATGGACGAAGGACGCCCGAACGAGGAACGTGGGCGGCATGGATGCGCGGAAGAAGAGCTGCAAGTCGGTGAAGCCACCGGTCCATGTCCAACGGCGACCAATCGACCCGACCGGGGACGCGAGACATCAGGATTGACGGCACGCCAGCGTCAGCTCCGGTGGGATCGACCGCCAACAGGTTTGGAGTCGGTACATCGACTGTTTCCACGAAGCGGAGAACATCCGCCTCACGCTCGGCGATGTCTGGCTCATCCTCGTTGACTTCGGGTCGGACGTAACGACGGAGGACGACCCGTTCGTTCCGGTCGTTGGGAAGCCGGATCGTGAGCGCGTGGACTGCCGACGACATTCCGCCCCGGAGCGCGCGGGCCGAGGTGACGGTCCCGCCGATCGCAGCTCCTGCCCAGTCGAGCGCTTGCTTCGTTGGCCTGGACCGCAGCAATGCCCTAGTCTCCTCGTCGTCGCAGAACCCGTGGGGCGGTGAATCGAAGCCAGGGCGCCGGATCATCGCGGGCGCACTCGGGAGCCCGCACCACGAGGTGCTAGACGAGCCATACCACCAGTATCTGCCAGGGTCGATAGGGCGTGGCGCTGGGCCTTGAGAGCTTCGTACCCCCACCCTCGACACGATGCGTCGCCACGACCTGCTGTAACAGCGCCGGGACTCGGGGGCATTGAAGCATCGGCAGTCGCGCTCGGTCGTCGGTCGGGCCTGGTGGTAACTGCGCCAGCTGAGCGGACCCCCTTGAACTGATCCAGGGTAGGTATGGGTTTCTCAACGGCCCGACCGGGCCCGGAGGAACTCGAATAAAGACCGGGGGGCGACCACCTGTCCTCGGACCGGCGTTATCGAGGGCCCGGGTTTCGCCCCAGATGAGTCCGTCGAGCAGCGCTTTCCACCGTCTGCGAACCAGGATCGACGTAGCAGGCGCAGACAGGATCAGCCCGAATGGGATCGGCATAATCCCGGTAAGAGGTCCCAACGCGATGAGCGCCGCGCCGACGGAGAGGTGACCTTGTCCTTCGACTGGTCATGGCTCCCGGGGCTCGGAGTCCGGCGGGATCGCCGCCGACTCCATAGTGACCGGCGCCGAGTCGCCCTGAGCGTCGGTCTTACCGTCCTCGCTCGAAGGAGCGAGTAGGAGCAGGCGGTAACCAGCCCGCAGCACGGTTTCTCCGCGGGCCGTAGTCATGCCACGGCCGGTTGAGACCGCGACCGGGATCCATCCGGGGGGCCAGGTCACTTCGTCGATGCGACGGTCAAGTCCGGCGGAATCCCGACCCATCATGACCTCCACGACGGCGTAGCCCTCGAGCGGCAGGGGAGGAACTCTTACCTGGAGAGCCGGCTCGGGAGAAGCCGACTCGGCGGCGAGGCTGCCGGCCACCACCTCCTGGGTAACTCCGTCGACCCGGTTCACCACGGCGCGGAGGACGTCCTGAGCGGTGATCCACCCGACCACCGCTCGGTTTTGAGCAGAGAGTACGGGTAAGCCATCGGGCCCAAACAGGACCAGCTGGCGGAGCGCCTGCTCCAGCTTCTCATCCTCGAAGAGGAACTGAGTTCCGTGAACATCGAGAACGGCGCCGAATGCCGCCGCGCCTTCGGCGGCAGTTCTGGGCGGCTGCTCCTCTCCGGTTTGGACCGGGGAGCTCGAGACGCTGCGACCACCCGCCTCGGGAAGTGCCTGCATTGTGTCCGCCACAGTCAGAGATTGAAGCAGCGTCGCCGGCTTGGGCCGGTCGATGTCCGTGCCCCGACGCAACAGCTTGGTGGTGTAGATGGTGCCGTAGCTCAAGCGCCTGGAAACACCAGCGGCGATGCCAACTCCGAGCATCACGGGCAAGGTGAGCCCGAAGTTTCCAGTCATCTCGACCACGCTGGCGATCGACGTCAGGGGCGCCTGGGCGGCTGCCGCGAAGACCGCTCCCATGCCGATCATCCCGTAGATCGCCGGAGAGCCGACCGAGGGGCCGAAGAGATGATCGGCGACGATCCCAAACACTGTCCCGGCCATTGCCCCGGTGAACAGTGACGGCGCGAACACCCCGCCGGAGCCTCCGATCCCGATCGTCAGGCTGGAGGTGAATATCTTGCCCAACAGGAGGATGAGCAGGAACCACCAGACGTAACCCCCGCTCAGGACCTGGCTGATCACCGGGTAGCCGACGCCGTACATCTGAGGAAGTGCCAGCAGCACCGCTCCGAGGGCGATCCCGCCGACCGCTGGACGCAGCCACTCGGGGCGGTGCGCCCAGAGAGCGTCGCAGAGATCCTCGATCCAGTAAAAGAACCACTTGAAGCCCACCCCAACCAGACCGGCCAGCACTCCGAGCAGGATCACCAACAGGTAGCTATAGGCGTGAGTGATCACGAGGTCGTGGGGCACCTGGCTGAAGATCGGCGCCGTGCCGAAGAACGCCTGACCGATCACATCGGCTGTCACCGCGGAGAGGATGAGCGCGTAGACCGCATCTATCGCGAACTCACGAAGGATGAGCTCAAACCCGAAGAAGAGCCCGGTTATGGGAGCGTTGAAGGTGGCCGCGATCCCCCCGGCGGCCCCGCATGCGACAAGGATGCGTAAGCGGCTCTCGGACATCTGTACCAGCTGTCCAAGACTGGACGCCAGCGCCGAGGCGATTTGGACGATCGGACCTTCGCGGCCCACCGAGCCGCCGAAGCCGATGCAGATCGACGATGCGAGCGCCTTCACCACTGTGACCTGCGGTCTGATCCGACCGCCATTCTCTGCGACTGCGCTCATCACCTCGGGCACCCCGTGCCCTCGTGCCTCTCTCGCGAACCGCTGAATCAGCGGCCCGTACAGCAGCCCTCCAACGACTGGGGCGATCACAAGGAACCAGATACCGAGGGCAGGAAAGTGGAGGCTAGCCACCCTGCCCTGTGCGCCAAACTGCTCGCGACCCGTGACCAGCCAGGTCACAGCGTAGATCAACAAACGGAAGGCAACAGCTGCAAGGCCGGCCCCGACCCCTACGATCAAGGCCATGGCCACCAGGCCAGGTCTCGATCCGCCGAGCCAGGCCGTGAACTTGCGGTGAGAACACGGCTCCTGGAACGCAGGCCCCGCCGGATCTGCACCCGGCTGATCTCGACCGAAGGCAGGGCCGCCAGTGGCGAGGGCGCCTACGACCGACAAGGGCCGTGTCGAAACGTGTCCACAACAGGACCTCACCGTGGATAGGGACCCAACCCATATGCGTATGCGTACTCAAGATACCAGACTAACGTACGCGTACGCAAAGATGGCTACACTACCGTCGTGCCTCGCGTCGAACACCGGCTTGCGCGCGGATCTCGTGAAAAGGAGACGGCGATGCCGGGAGGGCGCCGTCCCTGGGGATCGATTTCGCGAGAGCAGGTGATCTTGGCGGCGATGGATTTGGTGACATCTGAGGGCTACGAACGGCTGACCATCCGCAATCTGGCGGCACAGCTGGGAGTAGCCCCGATGTCCATCTACCGACACGTCCGGGATAAGGATGACCTGCTTGACGAGGTGGTCGACCGGCTCCTCGCGCAGATCTGGCGCCCCGCAGCAGCGCCAGATGACTGGCGCGCGTGGGTGGCCGAGGCGGCCGACAAACTGCGCCAATTCCTGGTGACCCAGCCAGCCGCCTTGCATGTCTACCTACAACACCCGGTCGTGTCTCAGGCCGCCGTCGTCCGTATGGACGCGGTGATGGAAATTCTGCGTAAGGCGGTAGCGGACGAAGGGGCGGCACGCCGCGCCTATGCCGCCCTCCACACCTACACGGTCGGGTTTGCGGCACTGGAAGCATCGCGAGAACGCTGGCGCTCAACCGAGGCTAACTCCGATCACTTGGCGCAACAGCTCGCGGCGTACGCGACGCCACGGCAGTTTGCTACTGGCCTCGGCTATGTGCTGGAGGGCATCTGTCAGCCCCAAAGGTGAGAGGCGCGCGATCTAATCCCGCGCGGTGTACGCACCCAGAAAAATGGCCTGAGGCGATCGCTCTGACGGGTACGGTGTGCCGGTGCCGGACATGGCCTGCCTTCTCCGATTCCTTGATGACCTTCGAGCGGCGGCAAAGCCAACTGGGGCCGGCGAGTAGGATGTCACCCGGAGAGCCGGGAAGTCTGGTCGGCAATGCATCCCCCCATGGATGGAGGCCGGCATGGAACTTCTGGATCGGCGCCTCGGACCCGGCGCCCCGCTGGCAGACTTCGGCCCCGGGAACTGCGCCCGGGCGACTAGTGGGTGGTGATGGGCGAGGGGCTCGCGATCAGCGCCTTTGTCGTCGGCGCCGTGCTGAGTTTGACCGCCAGCTGGCTCCTCGTCTCGCGGCTGGAGCGGGTAGGCGACCGCCTCGGGCTTTCTGAGGCGCTCCTCGGATTGGTGGCTGCCCTAGCCGCCGACACTCCGGAGATCACCACTGCCGTCACGGCCCTGCTGCACCACCAGGGAGCGGTCGGATCGGGAGTGATCATCGGGTCGGACGTATTCAATCTGGCAGCCCTGCTCGGCCTCGGGGCCCTCGTGGCGGGGCACCTCCGGCTCCATCGAAAAGTGGTGATCCTGGGCGGCTCCGTCGCACTCTGGGTGGCGGTGGTCTGTTTAGCGACCGTGCTCGAGCTGCTGCCACCTGCGGCCGCCGTGGGACTTGTGATCCTGATATTGGGGCCGTATTGCCTCCTGCTGGGGGTTCGGCCCGGCTGGTTATCGCGCCGTCATCTGCCACGGCGTTGGGCGAACTGGCTCGCGACCGCCGTTGATGAAGAGTCTCTGGAGCTGACCCAAGCCATCCGCCCGCAGCGCGGCGGACGGCGCGACGCACTGGCGGCGGCCGCTGCTCTCTGCGTGGTGATCGGTGCCAGCGTCGCCATGGAACTGGGGGCATCAGCGCTTGGGCGGCAATACGGAGTGGCGTCGATCGTGGTTGGCGGTTTGGTACTGGCTGCGGTGACCAGCCTGCCAAACGCGGTGGCCGCGGTTTACCTCGCCGCCAAGGGTAGGGGAGCGGCAGCCTTCAGCACTGGCTTGAACAGCAACACATTCAACGTGTTCGCCGGTTTCCTGATTCCGTCGGCGGTGCTGGGCCTAACCCACCCGTCGCGCCCAGCGGCCCTGATCGCGGCCTGGTATGTGGGTCTTACCGTGCTGACCCTGGCGCTGGCCTATGCGACGCGGGGGCTCCGCACCTGGTCGGGCTGGATGATCATCGGTGCCTATGCGGCGTTCGTGGTCGCACTGCTGGCCATCTCATGACGGCTAAACTGGTTGCTGGACCCGGTCCACGCAGCTGTTGGTCTGGAGGGGCCGGCGTGGATGAAGCGGAGTTGGGCGCCGGTCCTGGCCACTGCTCTGTGGCCCTGGCTAAAGCGACTCGCGCTGGGTCGGCGCCCGCCAGCGCCTGGGCGATGATCGCGGACGAGGCCACTTAGCCATGTGCCTCGATGCAGCCGCGGCGGCTCAGGTCGACCCGCTCCCGCCTTGCTCGGGTCGGCGGGACTCACCGAGGCGAGCAGCCAAAAGCGTTCGTTCGGCCCCGTTCTCGGTCAGCTCCAAGGCCTGGCGATCTGCGTCCGATGCCTCGTCCGCTCGGCCGAGCCGACGTAGCAGGTCCGCTTTGACGGCGAA
This sequence comes from Candidatus Dormiibacterota bacterium, assembly GCA_049799515.1. Lineage (GTDB taxonomy): Bacteria > Chloroflexota > Dormibacteria > Aeolococcales > Bog-877 > Bog-877. The sequence continues at coordinate 6,739 of JBARIA010000132.1, forward strand.
CAGATAATGGTAGTGCGCCAGCAGGCCATCCTTGTGGAGTTGCTCCACCTCTGCGAGCGCCTCCCCTGGCCCAGCGACCATCGACAGCGCCACCGCACGGTTCAGGACCACCACCGGCGATGGCCACACCGACAGCAGATGGTCATATAGGAGCACGATCTGCGGCCAGTCGGTCTCGTCGTAGGTCGGCGACTCGGCGTGCAGCGACGCGATCCCCGCCTGGAGGACATAGCGCCCCGCTCGACCGCCGCGCAGGGCGCCGATAATCAGGCCGTGAGCCTCGGCGATCGCCGCTCGATCCCATTGCGATCGATCCTGCTCGGACAGCTTGAGCGGCCGACCGTTTTCCCCGACCCGAGTGGCTCGTCGGGCGTCCGTCACCAGCAACAAGGCGAGCAGCCCCCGCACCTCAGGCTCGTTGGGCAGTAGTTCCTGCAGCATCCGAGCCAGGTGGAGCGACTGGTCAACCAGCTCGGGTCGCATCAGCGTCGCTCCCGACGGCGCGGTGTGCCCCGTGGTGAACAGGAGATGGATTACGCCCAGCACTGTCTGAAGCCGGTCGGGCAGCTGGGCAGGGCTTGGCACGCGGAGCGGGATCCGGGCAACCGAGATCTTCTTCTTCGCCCGCGTCAGCCGGGCAGCCATGGTCGGCTCGGCGACCAGGAACGCTCGGGCGATGTCCGGGGTCGACATTCCGCAGATCAGTCTCAGCGTGAGCGCTATCTGCGCCTCGGGCGCGAGCGCCGGGTGGCAGCACAGGAATACCAGCCGCAGCCGCTCGTCTGGCACGGCGGCTTGCCACTCCTCGACTACTGCCTGATCAATCATCGGCTCGTCCTCCATCGTGGACTCAGGCTCGACCAGCAGCGGCAGCTTCGAGCGAAAAGTCCTCTCGCGCCGGGCAGCGTCCGCCGCTCGCCGTTTGGCGATGGTGGTAAGCCAGGCTGCCGGGCTGTCCGGAATCCCGTCACGGGTCCAGGCCACCAGCGCGGCGACGTACGCCTCCTGCACGCACTCCTCGGCCAGGTCGAGGTCATGCGCAATGCATGCCGTCGCCGCGAGCATCTTGGCCCACTCACCCCGGTGGGTCTCGGCAAGTGCCCGCTCGACCCCCGACTCCGCCGTCACGTGGCCACTGGCCGGACCTCCAGACCGCCGCCCTGAGTGAGGATGGGGTTCCGCTTGGCCGTCTCCAGGGCGGCATCCAGGTCGGTGGCCTCGATCACGTAGAACCCGAGGATCACCTCCTTGGCCTCAAGGAACGGCCCGTCAGTCAGTCCCTCGCGGCGGACCGACGTCGCCGTCGTGACGGGCTGAAGCCGGAACGAGGCTATCATCGTGCCCGAACCATTGAGTTCCTCGGCGTACCGGTCGTGCTTCTCTAGCTCGCCTGGTGCGCTCTCCTCATCGGTATCGACGTTCGGTGCGTACAAAAAGATCGCGTACTGAGCCATGGTGGTCTCCTTCCGCTCGGTTTCCGACTACACCCATACGTCGAACGGCGCCGCCAAAATCGACAACTCCAGTCTGGCGACCCGGTGCGTCTGAATATGCCCGGACCCCCAGATACCCGGCCGCGTCCAGCGCCACGGTGAGGGGTCCGGACTCGAAGATCGCCACAGGGTCTTCCTCCGGGAGCTTATCTATGGCCAAAGTGGGCTCTTGTTCGAGGGAGTTGCTCACGGCTAATGTATAGCCGTCGAAGCCGAGCGAAGAGGGGATTGCCAGTGGCCGCGGTGATCGAGATCCGCACCTACCGGGCCCTACCCGGCAAACGCGAGAAGATCATGAGCCTGCTCGCCGCTCGCGGCCTCCCGGTGCAGCGCGATCCGGGGATGCGAGTGCTCGGCCCGTTCGGCTCAGCCGAAGACGAGGATACCTTCGTGTGGCTGCGGGCCTTCCCTGACGAAGCCAGCCGGCAGCCGATGAGGGACGCGTTCTACCAAGGGGAGCCTTGGTTGAACGAGCTGGAGGGCTTGATGATGCCGCTCATCGCCGACTCCACCGCCCTGGTCGTGGAAGACAGCGCCGAGCTGTGGCAGCACTGGGCGAGAGGAGGCTGAGCACGACAGGCACCGTCGTCGTACCCGACCTACTGTCGATGCAGCTCGAGGAGTCCCAGCCGGTCATCTACGACATACCGGTCGGTTTGCGCATGCTGTATCTCGATCCCCGGACCGGCGATGAGCACTATCTCGTGCACTACCCGAAGGGGATGAGAGCTGCTCGGCATCACCACACTGCCGCGCACACCATCGTGGTCCTCGACGGCGCTCTGGAGGTTGACGGCCAGATCATCGGTCCGGGCTCGTACTGCCACTTCCCCCCGATGACCTCTATGCGCCATCAGCCGGCCGAGGGTCACGACTGCCGCTTCATCACGGTGTTTCACGGCCCCTTCAACGTGTTCCCCGAACAAGACGGCGCGACCTAGGCTGAACAGTGCATGGGATTTGTAGACCGTCGGGGCTCACTGTGGGCGCATCTTTCTAGCACCGTAGACCAGCTGGGAGGAATGGGGCCAGGCTGGGCGGACCGCTTCGACCTGACGCTTGCTTGTCGAGAGGATCGGTCTGTCATGGATTCTCGTAGTAGAGGATGTCCGGGGTTGGCCGGCCGGGGCGCTCAAGCAACCTCGCCGAGGTGGGACTTTGCGGGCTCCTGGCCGAGACCGCGCGCACAAGCTGCGAAAATTGGGCCTAGTTTCAGTTTGCCCGAAAAGGCGCGAAGACCTTGAGGACCGGACTGGACGACTCTTTCTGAGTAGCTGGACCGGAGACCCGCGCACATTCACCTTTTCCGACCCGAGCGACCTGTGACCTGGGAGGCGTAACCGATGCCAAGAGCACTAATCCTCGGAGGGCGCGGCCAGAGTGGCCGGGCGATCGGCCATCGGCTATCCACCGCCGGGTGGGAAGTGATCGCCACCACCGCGGGAGCTCTTCCCGTGCCGCCTACCGAGCCCGAGATCAGCTGGGTGGCGCTGGCTCGGGACAGCGCCACCGACCTGCGGAATCTGATCCCGTCCGGCGCCGATCTGGTTGTCGACGTCACCGCCTACACCGTGGCCCACGCAGAGCAACTGCTCTGCCTCGGCGACACCGTCGGTGCCGCCATCGTCTTCTCCACGCTGGCTGTCTACTCGGATACTCAGGGACGCTCGATGGAAACGGCGACCGACGAGGACAGCTTCCCTGCCTGGCCGGTGCCGATCCCAGAGGACTGGCCGACTCTGTCTCCTGGGGAAGACAGCTACGCCACCCGCAAGGCCGCGGTCGAGAGGGTGCTGCGCCAGAAGGCACCCTGGCCCCTCACCGTCGTCCGTCCTGGCGCCATACATGGACCGCACAGCCACCACCTCCGCGAGTGGTACCTGATCAAGCGCGTCCTGGACGGCCGTCGGCAGGTGGTCCTCCCCTACCAGGGTGCGAGCATCTTCCAATCGACGGCGACAATCAATCTCGCGGAGCTGGTTGCTCTGGCGGCCGACCACCCCGGGAACCGGACGCTAAACTGCGCCGACCGGAATCCGCCATCGGTAATCCAGATCAGTGAGATCGTCGATGAACTGATGGGCAGCACCACCGAGCGAGTGCTGGTCACCGGCCTGGAGCCGGCTCCGACCGTCGGCAACCACCCGTGGGCAGTTCCCCGTCCGGTGGTGGCCGATATGAGTCTGGCAGCCAGCGAACTCGGCTATCGAGAGATGGTCAGTTACCCGGAGGCGCTGGCCACCACCTTGCCCTGGGCCATCGACGCCACTGCCGGGCGAGACTGGCGCGAGATTTTTCCGACGTTGGCCAGTTACCCTGCCGACCTTTTCGACTACCCCGCCGAGGATGCATATCTCAGCAGCGGGCGGACCTCAGACCGAAATACCTAGCCCAAGCAGACAGTTCCCGAACCGCCGCGAACCGCGCAGGCTTCACGCTCGGTAGCAGCGTCTCGGCAGCCCCGATAAGAATTCGGCTCAGAGCTCTGGCCCATCCTCATGGTGACCTCCCGACCGTTGGCCAGCGCCCCGGATGGCGCGACCCAGTCTCGCCCTCCGGGGGTTGTCGGTGATCTGGATCGGGAGCGATTTCCGGGCTTAGCCGTGCTGGGGTAACTCGTGGTCAGCGTGGGTTGCCGGCTCGAGCTGAAAGGTCGAGTGCTCGACGTCAAAGTGACCGGCCAGGCAGGCCTGGAGCTGGTCGATGACCTTCCCCGAGCTGCCGTCGGTCAGGCAGGCGTCCGAGACAATGACATGAGCCGAGACGACGGGAAGGTTCGAGGTTAGCGTCCAGGCGTGCACCTCATGGACGCCCAGCACATTAGGCAGCGCATTCAGATGGCGCCGCACCGCTTCTAGGTCAACCGACTCCGGAGTTCCCTCCAGCAGGATCCGGCCCGATTCGATGAGCAATCCGCTGGCGGCGCGCAACATCAAGATGACAACCAGCAAGGAGGCGATGGAGTCGGCTCGTTGGAAGCCGAATTCCAGAATGACGGCGCCGGCGACCACGGTGGCGATGAAGGCGTAGAGATCGGTGAGCACGTGGGTAGTAGCTCCCCGGAGGCTCATCGAAGAGCGCTTGGCACGGGTCAGGATGCGGACTACGGCCAGGTTGACCACGACTCCCACTCCGGCCACGACAAGCAGGGCCAGTCCCTGCACCGGGCGAGGAGCGATGAGCCGCCCAACCGCATCGACCCCGACCAGGGCCGCCACCAAAAGCAGGGTCACGCCGTTGACGGCGGCGGCCAAGACTTCGGCTCGCTTGAGACCGAAGCTGAACCGATCACTGGAGGGCCGGGCAGCCAAGTGGCTCGCCCACAGCGCCCCCGAGAGTGCTCCGACGTCGGTGAGCATGTGGCCCGCGTCGGCCAGCAGGGCCAGCGACCCCGCGATCAGGGCGGCGATCACCTCGAACACCATGAAGGCGACGATCAGGGCGAGCGCCAGGGAGATGTAGCGGCGATCAGCCTCGGCGGTTACCCCGTGACCGGGGACCACGTGGGCGTGGCTGTTGACGTCCGTACTCGACCCCCTTACTCGCGGCACAGCTTGTCCTCCCGGGCTTACTGGGCTCCTCCAGCACCTTACCTGGGTCGGCGGTAGTTGCTCAGGTATTCGCGCGGCAGAGTTCCCCGACGATGAAGGGTCCCCTCGGATGGGATCGGTCTCGAGATCAGCGCCACCTTGGTCACCCAGCGTTCTCTAAGGTCTAGTTCCGAGACTGCCTTTGGCCGGGCCATAGCCCGGGTCCGCGGGTCAAGATGCGGCCCAGAGAATTGCCCAGTTGAGGTAGCAACGCTCCGGCCACCAGCAAAGGAGGCGGATTTGGTTTGACGGCGCTGGAACGGGTGCTCGGCCGGGGGCGCCCTCTGCCACTCGGGGCAGACCGTTTAGCGCTGATCGCCCTGGCTCTGGTCGCATTTCGATTCGCCAACTGGACCTGGCTTTCCGCCCGGATCCCAGGCGAGGGCGCCGCGATCGCCAACGACGCGGTCCAGTACTTCTCGTTTTTGGTCTTCGTGGTTCTGGTTGCGATCAGCTGTCGGGCCACCCTGCCCAAGAGGATCCGCCGCTGGCGTCCGGGCCGGGTCTTGGTGCTCGCCCCGCTGGTCTTGGTAGTGGTTGGCGGACTGGTATCCGCCTCGATCATCCGGGGGCTGCCGACCGACGCTCAGCAGATCGATGACGCCAACGCCATGGCCGTCTGCGGCGCCCAGGCGATCTCAGCGGGGCAGAACCCCTACCACCTCAAGGAGGTCAACTGCCTGCGCAATCTGGGGGTCTCGACGACCCTGGCCACACCCCTGCGGAAGGGTCCTTTTGCCAGGCTCGACGGCTACCCGACCCCAGCCCAAATCGAGGCGGCAGTGCAGTCGTCCAGCCGTCACGGAGGCACTCAGACGCTCTTTTCGGGGCTGGCCAAGCCACCCCTCGACCTAGCGGTAATGCTGCCAGTGGACCACGCCTCTTCGCAGGTCCGCGCCCTCTGGACCCTGCTGGCGGCAGCGGTCTTCGCGGTGCTGCTGGGGATCGCCGCCGGCCCCCTCTGGGCGGCGGCCCTGGCGGCCTTCATCGGCACCTACTACATCCCTGGTTCAGCCATCAACTTCGCAAGCTTTGGCAACGCCGAGTCGATCGCCTACCTGCTGATGGCGCTATCGGTGCTATGGATCAAACGCCCGGTGATCTCGGGCATATGCCTCGGGATTGCGATTGGCTCCAACGAGCTGGCGCTCTTCTTCCTACCTGCCTATCTGCTGATCTGCCTGCGCCTACCGGGGCAATCCCGGCGGCTGCTCGGTCTGGTCTTAGCCGTGGTTATCGGGGTGGTCCCCTGGATCTTCCGCTACCCCGACGCGATCACGACCATCTGGCGCAACCTCACCGCCCCCACCTTCCCGCTTGGCTACGGCCCGAGTCTGCTGATACTGCAGAGACTGATCAAGCCGCCGCCCCCGGATCTCCTGCTGGGACTGACCGCCGTTGCCATGGCACTGATCCTGATCTGGGGCTGGCTTCGACCAAACTGGCGAATCTCGGCCGGAGTAATCATGCTGGCGGGGTTCTGGCTCAGCTGGCGCAGCCTGGACGAATACATGGCGCAGGTGCCCCTGCTGGCGTTGGCCGCGATCCTGGCTCTTTTGGCGACCAGTGACCTCATGGTGAGCGGCCCAGGTTCTGACGGGCCGGCACTGGCGCTCAGGAAGGGGGGCACGGTAGCGACCCCGGAGGTGCCGGATTCACCTCCTTCGCGGTCAGCTGGCGGGGCCGAGCCCGACTTTAGAGCTGACGATTGACTGACTCTGGCGTGGCTTGGCGGGTGGGACTGGCGACTCGTCCCCTACATCATCAGGACCGCTCGATGACCGAACTGGACCACGGGCTGTTCGGCGTCTTCGACGGGGTCGGGGCGTTCCCCAGAAGTGGTGAGGCCGCCCAGCTGGCGGCGGAGGTCTTGGCCGAGGCCTGGCGAGCCCAGGAGCTGCCACCTGCCGCAGCGCTACTGCGAGGCTGCGAGCGGGCAGAGTTACTGATCCGACAACGCTGCCTGGGCGCCACCACCGCGACCTTGGCGTGGATCGTGGAACGACTCCTGTTCTATGTCTCGGTGGGGGATTCGCGCCTCTATCACCAACCAGCTGGCGCTTCCTCCCCGGTTCAGGTAACGGTGGACGAAGGCGAGGGCAACCTGCTGTTCAACGTTTTGGGCGAGGGCCCCGATCGCCACGGTTCGTCGGTGGCACCCCAAAGAGGCACGGTTCCACTCAGTTCTGGGGACAAGGTGATCTTGGTCACCGATGGCATAACCGGCGATTTCGCGCCCGATTTGCTCACCGAAGAAGAGCTGGCCCTCGCCATCGCGGGCGCCGACCCGCAGCGCGCCGCCGAGCAGTTGGTCGAGATCGCTCGCAAGCGGGACGACCGGACCGCCATGGTGATCTTTCTGGACTGACATACGGGGAGGGGCTCCCCATCATCCTCACTGTCCTCTCACCTATACTCCCCCGATCGTGGCCATGACGGTCAACCTTCAGCAGTCCTTCCTGCGTTTCCATGCTTGGGCCTATCAATGGAGCGATGGCCGCATCGGCCACCACATGATCGGGGTGCCGACGCTCTTGCTGGAGACCACCGGCCGCCGCAGCGGCACCCGTCGGACCAACGCCTTGGTGTACGCCCAAGACGGTGTCGGTTATGTGGTGGTCGCCTCCAAGGGCGGCTCGGACCAACCTCCCGCCTGGCTGCTCAATCTGCGCGCCCAGCCTCAAGTAGCGATTCAGGTAGGCCGCTCCCGGACGCCGAGTCGGGCAGCGGTGGTGGAGCGAGAAGATCCAGACTACGCTCGTCTTTGGCGGCTGGTCAACGACAAGAACCACAACCGCTACGACGGCTACCAGACCCTGACTGAACGCCCAATTCCCCTGGTGGTGCTCACCCCGGGCTGATCAATCGGGCCGGACGTGATCCGGGTTGACCCAGTAGCGGCTCCCGCCAGCGGGACTCCCGTACCGGATACCCTTCATCCGGGCGGCATGGGACTCGGGCCTCCACCTGGACCCGAGACGACTCGGCGAGGAGGTTGGCAATGCCTTCGCTGGCGCGTTCGGTCGGTCTGGGGCTAAATGCTCAGGGCGAGGTGCGTGACGCCGTCCGCCAGGCCGAGCAGGCAGAGCGGGCGGGATTGGACTCGATCTGGTTCCACGAGTCCTATTTCGCCCGGGACGCAGTTACCTACGCCACCGCGGTCGCCGCCGCCGTACCCCGCCTGCGGATCTGTTTGGGGGCGCTCAACCCCAACACCCGAAACCAGGTGGTGCTGGCCATGACGGTGAGCGCCCTCGACGACCTGGCCCCCGGCCGGATCACCCTGGCCCTGGGGACAGCTCTGCCTCTGCGGCTGGCCCAGATGGGGATTCCCTACCAGCCGGACCCGGCCATCGCCAAGGTGGAGCAGACGATGATCGAGCTGCGCCAGCTCTGGCGGGGCGACAGGCTGGCCCTGGGAGGCCCCGGGGTGCCCGAGGTGGAGCCGATGTTCCCCCCGGTCCACCAGGTGCCGATTTGGGCAGCCGGCTACCGAAAGGCCTTCCACGAGCTGGCTGGGCGCACCGCCGACGGGTATCTGGCTCGTCCCGCCGAACCGCTAGAGGCGGTGGCGCTGGCGGCCCAGCGGATCAAAGCCGCAGCCCAGGCGGCTGGACGGGACCCAAATTCGGTGGTGATCGGGGGGTATCTCCTATCGCTCATCGACAGCAGCCGTCGGGCGGCGCTGGACCGGGCTAAGCGGGAGCCCTTCGCCATCTACATGCTGGCGGTCCAGACCGATGTGGCCATGCGCCGCACCGGGATGGACCCCGCCCTGCGCCAGCCAATCCTGGCTGCCTGGCGGGCGGAGGACTACCACGGGGCGGCCCAGCTCATCCCCGACGAACTGGTGGACGCCTTCTTGCTCTGCGGCACCCGAGAGGAGGTAGCCGCCGGAGCCGAGCGCTTCCGCGAAGCCGGCATGGACCTGCCCATCCTCCAGCCGGTAGTCCAGGAGGAGGCCCAGGTGGAGGCGGTGATCGAGGCGGCGGTGCTCTACGGCTCGGCCGGAGCTCTTGCACCAGCCTGGGGCCCGGGTCGCCGCCGAGCGGTCGAGTCCACCGACAAGATCGGTCTGCTGCGCCGGGCCCGGGGCTGGGTCGAGATCACCAGACCGTTCGCCCTCACCGCCTCGATCGTGCCGGTCTCGGCGGCGGCCGCCCTGGCGGCCATCCAGCATCAGTTCAGTTGGGCGCTCTTCGCGCTGGTGCTGATCGGCGCGGTACTGCTCCAGGTGGGCACCAACGTGATCAACGAGATATACGACGTCCGCAAGGGGATCGACGCCATCACGTCACCGCGAGCCAGCCAGGCACTGCTAACCGGCCGAGTCCGTGAGAGAGAGGCGTTCGTGCTGGCCGGGAGTGCCTTCCTGGTGGCGACGCTCATCGGGGTGGTGCTGATCCTGACCCGGGGCTGGCCCCTCGCCGTGATCGGAGCCATCGGTCTGATCGGCGGCTGGGGATACACCGCCCCCCCGCTGCAGTACAAGTACCGGGCTGCTGGTCTTCCCCTGGTCTTCTTGCTGATGGGTCCGTTGATGGTCCTGGGGGCCTACTTCACGATCACCGGACACCTCTCCTTGGCCGCGGGGGCGGTGAGCTTGCCGATCGGACTCCTGGTCACGGCCATCCTCCACGGCAATGAGTGGCGGGACATCGGTGAGGATGCCCGAGCCGGTATCAGCACTGTCTCAATCCGCGCCGGCCGGCGCTTCGCCCACAACCTATACGTGGTCCTGCTGGTCGGTGCTTTCATCACCTTGGCGGTCGCGGTCGCGGTCGGAGTTCTGCCCCGACTGAGCCTCTTGGCGCTTCTCTCGCTACCACTCCTGGTGCGGGCGCTGAACGCCTCGCAACTGGGCGCTTCGGGCCAGCAGCGAGCCATCGCCATGATTGATCTGGAGACCGCCCAGCTCCACGCCTCCTTCGGGATGCTACTGGTTGTTGGGATCGTGCTCAGCCTGGTTTGGCACCCGGGCGGCTGACCCAGGTGCCGATTCGATTGCCGGAGAGACCGAGTTCGCAGGTGGTGCTGGCAAGCTCGGTCTTTGCGTACCTGGCATTTGCCGCGACTTTTCGCGGCCCCCGGCCCCGCTTCTGGCAGCGGATGACTGGGACCGCCACCGTCCTGGGAGCGGCCTCCCTCCTGACCAGTCCCGAGTTGCGCCGACAACGACTAAGAGCCCGGGATCTGAGCCTCGGCGCCGTGATTGCAGCTGGACTCTACGGAGTGTTCTGGGTGGGCGACCGCGCGGCCCGGCTGGTGATGCCCCACGGAGAGCAAGACATCGGCAACATTTATGAGCTTCGCCAGCTGCGATCACGCCCCGAGCTGGCGCTCCGACTGGCCCTGGTCATCGCTCCGGCCGAGGAGCTCTTCTGGCGGGGACTTCTCCAGGAGTCGCTGACCAAACGCTACGGACGCAGAAAGGGTGCGGCGATTGCCGCCGCCATGTACGGCGGCGCTCACATCTGTACTGGTAATCCCACTCTGGTCGGCGCCGCCACCATCGCCGGCGCCGGGTGGTCCGGGCTGGCTGCAAGCGGGGTGCCGATGTCGGCGCTAGCGGCCAGCCACATCATCTGGGACATCTGGATCTTTTTGGTCCGCCCGACTCAGCCGGTCAGCTGAACAAGCTCCCAGCCGCGCTCCTGGGAAAACGATGAGTCGCGCATCTGGGTAGGACGTGAAGCGGCTGACGGTCAGTCCTTCAGTGGTCCACCCGGGCAAGCATCGGCACCGGCTGGGGCCCAGCGCCGATCAACTACCAGCTGTGGGCAGGGCTAGCCCAGCCGCTACGATCTGAGAATGGATGAGTTGAACCCGGCGGAGCAAGAGCGGGTCCGGCGCCGGGACCGCAAGCGGATCACCAAGATGGTGGTCGACGGTGGCAATCTGAGACGTCAGGTACAGGCCCTGCGCGAGAGGGCCTTTCGCCGGGCGACCAGTCGGCCGGAGCCTATCACTCCATCTTCCAGCGACGAAGGCCCTCACTCCTGAGCCACCTGCTTTCGGCGGTCACTCGGGTGGACCACCGACGCCCACCCCCGGCCGCTACATCAGCGCCCGCTTGTTGGGCGCCCTGGCGGTTACATGGAACGTCCAGCTTGCCACTCCCTGCCATGCATGTTCGGAGTTCCGGAGGTGGGGCAAAGTCCATCGCGCGCAGCCAGGTCGGCGCAGCTGTAGCCGAAGGCAGAGCAGGAATTCTCAGGTGGAAATGAACACTCGGCGGCTCACGTGCCCCGAAGCGGCTGTCACCGCCGCCGCCGAGTTGGCCTATGATCGGCCACGAAGTGCTTGACGCGACTGCGCTCACAACGGGCAGCCTCACGCTGGGTGGGGCCGTGGTCGGGTTCGTCGGTGGGACGGCCAGCCAGGTGGTGCACGGCCGCCAGGATCAGGCGACCAAGGTTGCGGCGCGACAGGAGCGACGCGAGGAAGGTCGCCGCCAGGCCCTGATCGACTTCCAGGAGGCACTGACCGTCTACGTACTGACGGTCGGGCGCCTCCACCACTCGGACGTCATGGCCGCCAAGGCAAGTGGGGTCTGGGAGCGGCAGCGACGGACGCCGGCTGCCGAACTGGATCTCTTGGAGTGCTCGAGGCGGGCCCGACAACTCTCTGAGTGGATCATCGATGACGACTTACGCGCGCGATTCCTGGCGTTGGACCGGCAGATGTCGAACGGACTGCGGAGGCTTCCCTCCGAGAGCGCAGCCGGCAACTTCGTGGTGAAGATGAGCGCGTTGCTCAAGGCTACCGAGGAGCGGCTGGGGCTGCTTCTCCGACAGTTGATCTGACCGATCCGCGAGGGCCGCGAGACCATTCCGAGTCACGGAATCGTCACGGTAAGTGTTGGTTGTGTACCGCGCCGCCCACCGTACCGTCACGCTCCGATTTTGGCGCAGAAGGGAAAGTACCATACCCAGATCACCACTCCTATGGGAGGATAAGAAGGAATGATCGGTAGTTGGTACGTACGGCTACGGGACCGTCTCACGGAGGTTGTCTCGGGTCGTGGCTCGGAGGAAGAGGGTCAGGGGATGGTCGAATACGCGTTGATCCTGGTATTGATCGCGATCGTTGTCATCGTCATTCTCACAGTGGTCGGACACCGCGTCAGCGATGTCTTCTCAAACATCAACAAGGGTCTCAGCGGCTGACGAGATCTCGGCGACCTTCTGCTGGCCCGTTGGCGAGTTAGAGAAGCGGCTGCGAAGGCAAGAGCGTCCGGGTGGAATCTCGGACGCTCTTCTCATTGCGGGGCACCCGGAGGCCGATCTTTCTCATCCACGCCGGGCCGCAGGGATTAATCTGACGGTGACCTGATCTCACCGCAGAACCGAGGTCCGGCTCCGACCGTGACAACGGCCGGAACCGAATCACCGGCTTTGGCGGATCAGCTGGGCGCCGGGGAGGCGCCAGCCTCGGCCTCATCCTCGGCCAGGATCCGGTATAGATTCCGCTTCGTCTCCCGCATCTGCTGGGCGGCCTTGGCCACCTGGCCAGGATTGCCCGCCCGGCTCACCTGGATCAGGGCGCCCGCGGCCTGGCGCATCAGCGACAGGAGCTCGTGGACGTCGTCCCCGACGGCGCCCGAGACATCTTCCCAGGGTGAGCCGAACTCCGCGGCATGATCGGCGGTGTAGGTCGCGCCGGCCTCGGTGAGGGTGAACCGCCGCTGTCCGTCGTTCTCCTGGGAGCGGATTAACCCCTCGTCCTCTAGCTGCTGCAGAGCGGGGTAGACCGAGCCGGGGCTGGGGTGCCAAACGCCCTTGCTCCGCTCAGCGATCTCCTGCATGATCTGGTACCCGTTGCGAGGCTCTTCGGCGAGCAGCAGCAGGGTCGCGGCGCGAACGTTGCCGCGGGGGATCCGGTGCCCCCTCGGGCCGTGCATCCGACCCCCGAACCCGCCCCGGAACGGGGGGACGAACTCGCCACCGCCGAACGGGTCGAACCGGCCCCGGCCGCGCCGGCCTCGGTGGTCCGCCGGCTCCGCACCGGGTTCGTGTCGGTGATCCTCTCTAAAACTCGTCATCATCTGAGCGCCTCCAATCTACCGATATATCCGATGCGCTCATGCTAGCTCAGCGATATATCGAAAGTCAACCACCGAACTCCCGGGCCGCCTCAACGCCTCTCGGATCACCGTCCTCGTCGGCCATGACCCGGACCCCGCCAAACCCAGCCCTCTCCAGCATCGGGACCAGCGCGGCTGGCTGGTGGCCACCGATCTCGAAGAGCACGTGCCCACCGTCCCGGAGCCAGTAGGGCGCCTCGCTGACGGCCCGCCGAACCAGTTCTAGACCGTCCTCGCCGCCGTCGAGAGCCGTAACCGGCTCGAAGGTACGCACGTCGCGGGGGAGGTACTGGATCTCAGCGGTCGGGACATAGGGAAGCACGGCGACAATCACGTCAACCGTTCCCCGCCACGAGTGGGGTACCGCCTCGAAGAGGTCCCCCTCCACGACGGTGACCCCATTCCGGCGCGCACATTGCGCCGCGACCGGATCACGCTCAGTGCCCAGGACGGTGGCCCCCGGGCGACGGTTCAGCAGCACTCGGGCCAGCGCTCCGCTCCCGGTGCCCAGGTCGATTGCGCGCCCATCCGGGGAGAGCAGCTTGGCGGCTCGCTCCGCCAGCGGCTCGCTCTGCCAACGAGGCACGAACACGCCGGTCGCGAGGGCGATGGTGCACCCACAGAAGACCGCGCTCCCGGTGACCCAGGCCAGCGGTTCCCCGGTCGTTCGTCGCTCAACCATCGCCGCCAGCAGATGCTGATCGCCGCCGGCCGCCTTCGCTAACTCGGCGGCCTCCTCCCCGGCAAAGACGCAGCCCGCGGCAGCGAGGCGGAGTGTCGCCGCGGCCAGAGGGTCGCTTGACAAGGGTCCCAGCGCCCCCCGATTAGAAGGTGGATCTGCTGCCACGCTTGGTTTCGCTAGAGGGTCAACTGGCGCACGACACCCAGACCACCGCCCCCCAGCTGGAACCTCCCAGACTGGCCTGCGTGACGCCGAACTTCACTCGAGCGATCCAGCCCTTGGGGGGCAGACAGGCGGGCCGACTACCCGTGTTGAAGTCTCCGTTCGCTCCTATCCATGGAACCTCAAGGTGCACTTCATACCACTTACCGTCGGCTTCAGCCGAGATCTCTGCCGGAGCCGAATAGGCATGCCCAGTGAGCACCATCACGGCGGAACCGCTGGTTCCCAGGGCGTACCCGGCGTAGCCGGCCAGGGCCCCCAGGATGGCGAGACCCAACACTCCTGGACCCAGCGGCAGAGAACGCTTCGACTTCCACCGCCTGCGGCCGGGGGAACCGGGCTCAGAGGAGGTCACGGCGCCAGGTTACTCCCGGAACCCGGCAAGTTGGTCCATACGGGGCTTCCCTTCGGGAGGAGTCCAGAAATCCGATCCAGCGCGCCGGGTCAGCAGGTAACTGCCCGCTGAGGATGCGCTGCGGGGCTGCGGACGCCACCTGCCAGCGGCTCGGCCGACGCTCGGAACGCAGGTGATGATGGGGCCGATACCACCCAGATCGGAGAAGCAACCCGGCGCCTGAACTAATCGTCATCGGCCTGGTGGCGATCGACGCATCGGCCAACTCGCTGAAGTCCCATACCCTGCTCCGGCAGCTATCGAGGCAGCCGGAGGGGTAGCTGGCCCGATTGGAGGGGGATCCCCAGGCTGGGCGGTCCCGGCCGGAACGGAAGCGGTCGGTCACGCGCGGAGGTGCGTTCGTGGTCGACCGCCCCAATCCGGATGCCGCTCCAGTCATCTCCCCGCGGTCAGCCTCGCAACCACTGGTTAGGCCGCATTGCTTGGGGCCCGATTCAGGGAATTAGGCTCACCGCCAAGCTGGCGCGAGCTGACATCTCCGGGTTGAGCTGGTAGAAAGCCCAGAGCCCGCGCTTGAAGCAGGTCACCAGGCCAGCTTCGCGAAGCTTGGCGAGATGGTGGCTGATGGTGGGCTGGCCGAGGTCGAAGGCGGCGGTAAAGTCACAGACGCAGACCGGCCCACTGGCCGCGGCCAAGATGTGGATGATCTGAACGCGAGTGGGGTCACCGAGGGCCTTCAACAGGACCGCCAGCTCGCTGGCCAGATCAGCGGCTAGCGGCGGTGCCACGGGTTGGCAGCAGCCCTTGGTGCGTTCTGGGGCCTCGAAGTCGCTCAACGTGACAGCGCTGGTGGCACCCTCCTGCGCCTCATACATTGACAAGCGTCGATCTATTCTGTAGCATCACCTCCACTATACATCGACCGCCATCGATATAGGAGATCTGAACATGCCCTGTGATTGCCCGTGCGATACCTGTTGCGGCGGACCCTGCTGACCATGACCCGGGTTCAACTGGCCCTCAACGTCCGCGACCTCGACCAGGCGGTGGCCTTCTACAGCACGCTCTTTCAGACCGGACCGGCCAAGCGGCGGGCGGGCTATGCCAACTTCGCCGTGGCGGAGCCGCCCCTCAAGCTGGTTCTGTTCGAGAATTCCCAGGAGGCAGGCACCCTCAATCACCTGGGTGTCGAGGTGGACTCGACCGATGAGGTGGCCGACGCCGCCCGACGGCTGGAGGCTGAGGGTCACCCGACCGAAGTCCAAGAAAGTGTCACCTGCTGCCATGCCCTCCAGGACAAGGTCTGGGTCAGCGGGGCGGACACCCGATGGGAGGTCTACACCGTCCTGGCAGATTCCCCCTCGGGGGCCGCGGCACCGGCCGATGCTGCACGTTGCGGAGAAGCAGCTCCGGGGGACGAGAGCGTCTGCTGCGCCATTTGAGAGATCCGTCGTTGCTGCGCAAGACGGTGGCCGAGGCTCTCGGCACCGCCCTGCTCCTCATGGCCGTGGTGGGCTCGGGCATCGCTGCCCAGCGGCTCAGCCCCGGGGACGCAGGACTCGAGCTGTTCGAGAACGCGGTGGCCACCGGCGCTGCCCTGGCAGTGATCATCCTGGCCCTGGGGCCGGTGTCCGGGGCCCACCTCAACCCGGCGGTCTCCCTGGTCGACGCCGCCCTGGGCGGCTTGGGTCGCCACGAACTCCTCGCCTACATCGCCGCCCAACTCATCGGCGCCGGTGCGGGTGTGATCGTCGCCAACCTGATGTTCTCCCTGGCACCGGTGAGCTTCTCGGCCCAGGTGCGTTCCGGCGCGGGGCTCTGGCTGGGCGAGGTCGTGGCCACCTTCGGCCTCCTCCTGGTCATCTTCGGTGTCGCCCGCGCTGGCCGGAGCGCCATCGTTCCCTTCGCCGTTGGCGCCTATATCACCGGCGCGTACTTCTTCACCTCGTCGACCAGCTTCGCCAATCCGGCCGTGACCCTGGCACGCACCCTGTCGAACACCTTCGCTGGCATCAGCCCCGCCTCGGTTGTCCCGTTCGTCCTCGCCGAGTTGGGCGGCGCAGCTATCGCCTTGCTTGCCATCCGATTCTTATATCCCGGCGTTCGCGAGATCGCCGGTTCGGTTGTCATTCCCCATCCGTCCATCCCCGAGGAGCCACCAGGATGAACTACTTCAACTTGTCGCAGGAGCTTCAGCCCGAGGTAGACACCCTCTCCACTGAGTTCGCCGGCATCTTCAGCCCGGAGACAGTCAGGGACTGTGTTCGGGAGTGCTACCAGTAGTTGGCTGAGACGGCGAGCGTGAGCAACTTCATCCCTACTTTGGCCGAACGGTTCGCCCGTGACCGGCTACGTGCCACCGCCCAAACGGAGGGAAAGGTTTTGTCCGAGTCGCCGGAGGTGCTTTTTGTCTGCGTCCACAATGCCGGGAGATCGCAGATGGCGGCGGCTCTCCTCGATCATCACGCCCGCGGCGAAGTCCACGTCCTCTCCGCCGGTTCGGAGCCGGCCTCTAGCCTCAACCCCGCTGTGATCGAGGCGATGAGGGAATTGGGGCTGGACATCTCCAAGGAGTTCCCCAAGCCGCTCACCGACGAGGTGGTCCGCGCCGCCGACGTTGTCATCACCATGGGTTGCGGGGACGCCTGTCCCCTCTATCCGGGGAAGCGGTATCTCGACTGGGAGCTTGAGGACCCAGAGGGCAAGCCGCTCCCGACCGTTCGGCGCATCCGCGACCAGATAGATGACCTGGTGCGTTCACTGATCGACGACTTGCGGTCGGAGATGCCAGGTTAGCGCCGCCTCGGATCGAGTCGCCCGAGGGGTCTCGGACGGCCCTCGTCGGCCCCCGTCGTCCCGAGCAGCGTTGGCGGTACTGCTCTCTGATCTGGGGCACGTGGGCTTGATCCAGAGATCCGTGGAAGGGGTCTGCCGAGATCAGATTGGGCGAGCGAGCGAGCGGGACCAAGGCGAATCCTTGGGGAGCTTATTAGGACCGGCCCCGCCATCCACACGTCAACCGATCCCTGCCTTCACCATCTCCGAAACTCCGCGGCTCTGCTGCCCAGGCGGCAGGAGTTCCTCCAGGTGATGTCGAGGTCCCGACTCGGGCGCTGGCACGCCCAGCTCCGCTTGAGCAGGCTAGCGGAGAGTGCGCAAGGCGACGCCTTCAGATTGGCGCGATAATAGGGCTCGGGAAAGGCGAGGGTGCGGTGGCCGCGGCGCAGTCGTGCCTGCCTCGGGCGCCATGGTTCTCTGCTGGCGATGACGCGAACACAGGAGGTTGCACATGGGCGACTGGCAGTTGGACCCGCTTCATACCCAGGTGGAGTTCGCCGTCAAGCACCTCGCCATGATGACGGTGCGCGGCCACTTCGCGGACGTGAAGGCTTCCGGCCACATCGACGTGGAGAATCCCGAGGCGTCTTCGGTAGAGGTCGTCATCCAGACCGCGAGCATTCGAACGCACAACGAACAGCGTGATGATGATCTGCGTAACTCGAGCTTCCTCGACATCGAGCACCATCCCACCATCACATTCAAGAGCACCAGGATTGAGGCCACCACAGCGAACCACTACTCGATGACGGGCGACCTGACCATCAAGGGCAATACACGACCGGTCACCCTCGATGTGGTGAACTACGGAGAGTTCAATGACCCCATGATGGGTCACCGGATCGGCTACGGCGCTGAGACACAGATCCAGCGCAAGGACTTCGGTCTGAACGTCGACATGGTGATGGACGGAAGGCTCGTGATCGGAAGCGAGGTTCAGATCACCATCCAGGGTGAGGTCGTCGAGACTGCGGAGGACCCGGCGGGCACCCCCACCTAGAATCGCCAACCACTGGGCGCCGAGTAGGTGTCGGTTGCCGACCGAAGAGCCGCCGTGTGGGTCGTCATGGTCCGCCGACTTGTCCTCCGCGGGACCGGGCTGTCCTGGCGGCAGTCCAGGCAGGGAGGTGAGCGGGGAAGGAGTCGCCGGGTTCTAAAGATCCGGCGAAGTCGTCCAGGCAGACCAGAAGGCGCCAGCCCGGGCGCCTGTAGGAGGGGCGATACTGGCCGGACCGGGTAGGTGCAGGTAGATAGCTCAGTTTGGGCCAACCTGGGGTATCGTCAGGCCGAATGCGTCAGTGGAGAGCGGTATCGGCCTGGGTGGCGTTGATCGCACTCGCGATCGGAGCCATCGCGCTCGGGCTGACGATCCAAGGGAATCCCAACCCGAATGTGGTTCTAGTTGCCGTCAGTGCCATCGCCGCCTGCGGAATCGTTCTCTTCGTGGGCGATCGACAGCTGCTGAGGCGCTCCGAGTTACAAGCGGCGGGAGAGGTGGATTCGCCCCCAGCAGTGTCCGGCGGGATGCCCCAGCTATCGGAATTTCAGAGGGCCACCGTTGAGTTCGCGGCTGCCCAAGCTCGAATCAGCATGGCACTCACGGGCGCGGCCTCGGTACTCGCTTCGAACATCCACCTCAGAGATCGAACGCTGGGCGCCGGCGTCGCTCATGCCTCCGACGAAGTGAGCCGGGCCATGCAAACGGATCTGCCCATCCTGGTAACTGATGCCGTGGCGATACGTCGGTACGTACTTGAGCTCTTCCGATCTCCGATCAGCGATCCCAGCGAGGTCCGGGTTCTAGTTCGCACCCGGTCGTCACTGATTGCCGCCCGGAAGAGCGCAGCCCGGCTCCGCGGCGGCCTACGGGGTCTGCAGCAAGGGCTCCGGACGCTAAGAAGAAATGGAAGACCACTGGCCGTTTACGCTCCGACCGACGAGCTGACGGTCAACCTGCGTGATTACCGTCGAACTGTCGGAGGAGTAGAGAAGGACTTTAGGGCAGCGGAGCGCGCGGCCACAGTTCGGCTTATCTGGGTCGCACTCTGCCACCTGCCAGCTAGCTTCCATGCGGGCGATGCCCACAAACCGTCTGGTCGCACCACCTAGCCGGTCCTATTTTACGGTTGACGACCTGGTGCTAGTTGGCGACGTCCAGACGCACGCCGCACCCACGCGCTTAGTTCCCAGTACCTTCTCGTGTCGGCGTCGCGGTCGATCTGCTACTCCGTCGGGTATGGGTCCCTTCCCGTCGGTTCAGTGGTGTTCACCGACGTGGTCCGCGTTCCCCCGAACACTCCACGCCCACCGCAGCACTACTAAGCCGACCACAAGGCACACGCAGCCAATGCCGAGCCACAGCCCTTGCCCGCTCATGAAGGACCCACCGATCAGGTTCAAACCCTGACCGATCCAGACGATACCGACTAGGCAGAGGACGACGCCGATGATCCCTCGAGTCCACATAGTCATCTCCCACCAAGCGGGCCAGACTCGACAAGTGTAGTTCCAGCCCCGCAGATTGCCCCCAGACACCCGGGAAGCGCCCGTCGCCCGAAGTCCAGTACCGGCTGCTGAGGTCAGGGATTGAGATCAAAACGGCCGAGAGATCGGGAATGGAACCCCAAGAAGAGCCTCCGCCTCAGCGGTTATCAAGCTCCATCGCCACCCTTCTAAGGTGGCTGCCAGAGCTCGGACGGATCTCCGACTCGGATTGCGGCATCCACTTCTGACCGCCGCTGGCCGCGTCGGTGCAGCTGGCACCGTGGCCACCGGTCGCCATTTACTCGGGGCGGTACTCCCGCTGCCCTGTCTTGGGGTCGTACCAGACGCGCATCCGCTGGCCGCTATCCGGGTCGATGAAAACTTCGTCGGTCCGCTCGGCGGTGCTGCCGCTGGCGACACTGCTTCGGCC
The DNA here is from genome assembly GCA_049799515.1 of Candidatus Dormiibacterota bacterium. Lineage (GTDB taxonomy): Bacteria > Chloroflexota > Dormibacteria > Aeolococcales > Bog-877 > Bog-877. The sequence goes on from JBARIA010000132.1 coordinate 26,919, forward strand.
GCCTCGATAGCGGTCCCAGCCGAAGAGGGCGATGACGATTCCCGCGACCACCACCACCAGGATCACCAGCTCGACGATGCCCATGGAGGACTCGCTCAGCCCCGCGGGCTCATGGCGGGGGGGGCGTCGAGAGCCACTCGACCACCTGAGCGGTCCCGTAGGCCACGATCTCACTCATGCTCTTGCCCATCTCGGTCGAGTCAAAGCGCATCATGGTCACCGCGTTGGCTCCCATGGCGGTGGCATTCTGCACCATGCGGTCGAGCGCCTGGCGCCGAGCATCCTCGTTGAGCTTGACGTAGGACCCGATCTCCCCTCCAGCGAGGCTCTTGAGCCCGGCGGCGATGTTGCCGCCGATGCTTCGAGATCTGACGGTGAGGCCGAAGACCTGGCCGATGGTTTTTACTACCTTGGTCCCTGGGATATTCTCGGTGGTTGTGACGATCATGGCCGTGAAGTTTAGCTCGCGGGATCGGGGTTGTGGGGCAGTTTCTCGGGCGGGGTCCCGGGGATCAGGAGCTCGACCCTGCCAGATCGACCTGGTCACCCGTTTGCCGCCCTGAGGGGAGCTCTCGACTCCTTGCGCTCGCGCCGTTTATCCCAGCTGCCCTCAGGGTTGCCGTCACCTCACATAGGACAGCGCCACGGGCGAGCGACCAAATGACCTCCCGGTGCGCTGCCGCCAGTCGCGGACTCACTGAAAATGCCCCGACTGCGGCGGCGGTGGGTCTGGCTAGGCGCTTTAGGCCCTCGAGATCTGCCGTGCGGCGGCCTCTTGACACCCTCATGCATCTCTGGTACATTAGTCAACTAATGAACCAACGCACACGGCGGACGGAATCCGATGGGAGAGTAGTCGGTGCTCGATGAGGGAGCTCCAATCTTTTCCCAGATCGCCGAACACCTGTCCGACGAGATCGCCGAAGGAGGTCTCCTTGAGGGAGAACGGGTGCCGTCGACCAACGAGCTCGCAGCCTACTACCGGATCAATCCAGCCACCGCGGCCAAGGGCATCAACGTGCTGATCGACGACGGGCTGCTGGAGAAGCACCGCGGGGTTGGCATGTTCGTGGCCGCCGGCGCCCGTGAGCTCCTGCTCCGAGCCCGCCGCCAGCGCTTCGCCGAGCGCTACGTCGAGCCACTGGTCATTGAAGCCAGGCGGCTCGGGATCGACACCGACTCGCTGGTCGCGCTGGTTAGAGAGTCCAGCCATGCCGAGGAAGGGGCCGGGGTATGACACCGACACTCTCGCTGACCGGGTTGACCCGGCGCTATCGCGACCATCTGGCCCTCGACGACATCACCTTCGACATCGACGGTGCTTCCATCACCGGACTCCTGGGCCGCAACGGCGCCGGTAGGACCACCCTGCTGCGCATCATCGCCGCCCAGGAGTTCGCCTCGTCTGGCAGGGTCGAGGTCCTCGGCATCAGCCCCTTCGAGAATGACGCGGTCCTGCGCCGGGTGGTTCTCGTCCGCGAGGACCAGATCTTTCCCTCGCTGCGGGTCCGCCATGTCCTGCAGGCGTCATCTTGGTTCTACCCCAACTGGAGCGGAGACCTCGCTGAGCACCTGCTGGCGGACTTCGACCTCCCGCCCAACCGCAACGTAGGCGGCCTCTCCAGAGGAATGCGCACCACGCTGGGCATCGTGATCGGCCTGGCGAGCCGGGCCGAAGTGACGCTTTTAGACGAGCCCTACGCCGGCTTGGACGCGGCCGCCCGCCAACTCTTCTACGACCGGTTGCTCGCCGACTTCGCCGAGCACTCCCGCACTGTTTTGGTCTCGACCCACCTGATCGACGAGGCGGCCGGCCTGCTGGAGCGGGTGTTGGTGATCGACCGCGGACGGCTGGTGCTCGATGCCGCTGCCGACGACGTGCGTGGGGCCGCGACGACTGTGCGCGGCCCTATTCCCGCGGTGGAGGAGTTTGTCGCCGGACGGCGTATCTCGGGTCGTCGCCGCATTGCGTCGCAGGAATCCGTTGTCGTCGCCGGGGCTCTAGACGAGGAAGACAGGGTTCGAGCCCGACAGATGCACCTCAGCCTGACACCCGTGACCCTGCAGCAGCTGGTGGTCCAGGGCGCCGACTGGACCGTCCAAGACACCAAGGAGGGCGGCAGCGCATGAATACCTGGATCGCCGTCGCGCGCTACCACTTGGTCGACCGTCGCACCTACTTGCTGCTGCCCTGGGCCGCGCTGGGCCTCGTCTTCCTCATCAACCGTCTCACCGATTTGACGGGTCCCGGCCCCAATCCTACCAAGGCGCTGGTCGTCATCTATCTCTGCTTCTTCGGTCTGGGGATCTTGAGCATTGGCCGTTCGCTGCCGTTCGGGCTGGCCCTCGGAATGAGCCGGCGCTCCTACTACGCCGGGACCATGCTCCTGGTAGTGGCCCTCGCAGTTGCCGACGGGCTGGCGCTGGCGTTGCTGCAGGTGGCGGAGCGGGCTACCCACGGTTGGGGCGTGGGTCTGCATTTCTTTCAGGTGTCATACATCCTCAGCGGGCCCTGGTATCTCACTTGGCTGACCTCGACACTCGGCCTGACCCTGCTGTTCCTGTACGGCTTGTGGTACGGGATCATCTTTAGGCGCTGGAATCGCGTCGGTATGGTGGCCTTCATCATCGCCCAGGTAGCCCTGGTAAGCGCCTGGATTCTGGTCGTGGGCGTCACCAACTCCGCGCCCCGCATCGCCCACTTCTTCACCGCCGCCATTACCGCGCGGTTTACCGGGGCGCTAGCCGCCGTGGCAGTGGCCCTCCTGATCGGGGGTTACGTATTGGTGCGCCGGGTAACTGTATGAGCCGGCGCCCCGGGCCAGACCAGAAGTGGCGGTTGGTCGCAGGCGGAAACTGCCGGGACTCGAACCAGCCAAGTGGCGTGAGCAGAGAAGCGACCAGGGGACGGTTGGGAGCGGTAATCGAAGTGGGACGGCCGCCCAGTCCGGCACCGCCACTCGTCGAGTCCAGTCCCCTCACCGTGGCGCTCGTCGCGGCCGGGTATCTGGGAGTCCGCGCATATTCAAACGCTCCGGGTCGCCAGAGTGGAGTTGTCGATTTTGGCGGCGCCGTTCCACGTATGGGTGTAGGCGGAAACCGAGCAGATGGAGGGATCGAGTGATGATGGCTGGGCCAAGTGAAACCGCAGTCTCGCCGGGCCGCTCGGCGGCGCGCGCCGTGGACCTGGTCAAGACTTACGGAAAGGGTGACGCCGCGGTCAAGGCACTTGACGGGGTCAACGTCGAGTTCGAGAGCGGGCGGTTCACGGCGGTCATGGGCCCTTCCGGGTCGGGCAAGTCCAGCCTCATGCACTGCATGGCGGGACTAGATCTACCAACGTCGGGGTACGCCTATGTCGGTGAGCAGGACATCGCCCAGCTTGACGACACCGAACTGACCCAACTACGGCGCGACCGCATCGGCTTCGTCTTCCAATCGTTCAACCTGGTACCCACCCTGACGGCGCGGGAGAACATCACCCTCCCCGTTGATCTCGCCGGCGCCAAGGTCGACCGGGCATGGTTCGACTACCTGGTGGACCAACTTGGCATCGGTGATCGCCTGTCGCACCGGCCGGTCGAGATGTCCGGCGGCCAGCAGCAGCGCGCCGCCTGTGCCAGAGCGCTGATGAGCCGACCCGAGCTGATCTTCGCCGATGAGCCGACCGGCAACCTCGACTCGAACGCCTCCTCGGAGATGCTCGGATTCCTCCGTCGCTCGGTCAGCGAGCTGGGGCAGTCGGTCGTCATGGTCACCCACGATGCCCACGCCGCCGCATACGCGGATCGGGTGGTCTTCCTCGCGGACGGGAAGGTGGTCGGCGATCTCACCTCCCCGACCGCCGACGCGGTGCTGGAACGGATGAAGCAGCTGGGGAGCTGACATGTGGAACGTTACCGTCAAGGGTCTCTTCGCCCGCAAGCTCCGGCTGACCCTCACTGCGCTTTCGATCATTCTCGGGGTGACCTTCGTCACCGGTACCCTGGTGCTCACCGACACCCTGCACAGCACCATCAGCTCGCTGTACGGCAACATCTACCAGCGAATCGACTTTGAGGTCCAGGCCCCCGGTATCCTCAACATCCCCGAATCGATCCTCTCCAAGGTCCGCCGATTGCCCGGGGTGGCGTACGCCAACGGCTCGGTCTCCGGTAATGCCCAGTTCGTGGCCCGCGACGGATCGCCGGTCAAGACCGGCATCGAACCGGACACGGGCCTCTCCTTCGATCCCAACCGGCAGCTCTCAGCGTTTCACCTTGTCGAGGGCCGGGCCCCGACCACTGCCGATGACGTCGTGATGGATCAGGCGACCGCCCAGAAGTACCACTTCACAGTTGGGGACCGAGTGCGGATCCTCCTCCCAGGATCACCTCAGAACTTCACGATCACGGGAGTTGCCAAGCTGATCGGGGCCGGCAATCTGCCCGGGGCCACGTTTGCCGCGTTCAGTCTGCCAACGGCCCAGAAATTGTTCGGAGCGGTCGGGCAGCTGTACACCATCGACATACTGACCACACCTGGTGCGGATAAGCCCGCGGTGCGGCGCGCCATCGCCAGGTTGCTTCCGTCTGGCCTGCGAGTGGTGACTGGCCAGACCGTGGCCAGGCAGCAGACCAACAGCACCGACCAGTCCCTGTCGGCGCTGTCGACTGCGTTGCTGGTCTTCGCCTTCATCGCCCTATTCGTGGGGGCCTTCACCATCTTCAACACCTTCTCGATCACCGTCGGACAGCGCACCCGCGAGTTGGCGCTGCTGCGGATCGTGGGGGCGAGCCGTCGGCAGGTCTTCCGTTCCGTCCTCCTCGAGGCGGCAATCGTCGGGCTGTTTGCCTCGGTGATCGGCTTGGGATTGGGTGTCCTGGCGGTCAGGGGCCTCGAGGCGCTGCTGAGTAGCTTCGGCGCCTCCCTGCCTTCGGGGCCCCTGGTCTTCCAATTACGCACCTTGGTGGCAGGGCTGGTCGTGGGTGTCGGCGTCACCGTGGTCTCGGCCATCAGCCCGGCCTGGCGAGCGGTGCGGATCCCACCGGTGGCGGCCATCATCGCCCAGGCCGGGGAGCAGGAGACCTCGTCTCGACGCCGACTCCTGGTAGGCGGCGTCTGCATGCTCCTCTCTATCTCGCTGCTGGGCCTGGGGCTTGCTCGGTCGGGGATCGCACTGGTCGGACTCGGAGCCGCCGGAATCTTCATCGGCGGCGGCATGCTGGCGCCCGCCGTGGCCCGGCCGATGGCCAGCGCCATCGGCCGCCCCCTCGCCCGAATCCTGGGGATCTCCGGCCGGCTCGGGCGGCAGAATTCGATGCGCAGCCCTCGCCGGACCGCCCAGGGCGCAGCAGCTCTCATCGTCGGACTTGCGCTTGTCTCCGCCACTGCTGTGGTAGGGGCGTCGCTGGCCGAGTCGGCCACCAGCAGCGTCGACAACGCGATCAGCGGCAACCTCCTCATCACCAGCTCCACCGGCACATTCAGCCCATCAGTCGCGCGAACGGTCGCGCACTTGCCCGGGGTCAGCTCCTCTTGCATTGTCTACGGCGCCCAGTTCGAGGTCCAAGGCTCTCAGGTCTCCCTGAAAGGGGTCTGCACCGATCATCTGGCCACCAACGTGATCCTGCGCATGAAGGCCGGAACGGCAGCGAGGGCGCTGGCCCGTGGCCGACTGCTCATCGACGCGACAACTGCCCGCAGCAAGCACCTTGCCGTGGGCTCGTTGGTGGCGGTGACGTTCCCGTCCGGGAACTCGACGATGCGCATCGGCGGAATATTCGAGCCCAACGCGCTGATCGGCAGCTACCTGGTGGGCAGTGGATTCTTCCGCTCCCACTTCCAGGGCCAGTTACCCGGAGGCATCGTGGTCCGAGCGAGCCGCGGCGCCACCAACCTCGAGGGCACCGTCACCAAGGCGCTCAAGTCCTACCCGAACCTCACGATCCAAACCGCAGCGCAGTTCAAGGCATCGCAGACCGCGGCGATCAACCAGGTGCTGGGGCTCGTCTACGCCCTGCTCGCGCTAGCGGTGATCATCGCCTTCATCGGCGTCGTCAACACGCTCCTGCTTTCGGTGTTCGAGCGCACCCACGAGATCGGACTGCTCCGCGCCGTCGGCATGAAACGCCGACAGATCCGAGCCATGATCCGCTCGGAATCTGTGATCCTGTCGCTCTTCGGAGCGCTCCTGGGGGTGGTGGTGGGAACCGGGCTCGGCGCCGCACTAGCGTTCTCCCTCAAGCAACAGCAGAGCGTCACCGACATCGTGATTCCGGTCAGCAGCCTGATCGTGTTCCTGATCATCGCCGCCCTGCTGGGCCTCGCGGCGGCGAGCTGGCCGGCCCGTCGGGCGGCCAAACTCGACGTGCTGGCTGCAATCGCCGCCGACTGATCCCCGTCGGCAAGCCCTCGCCGTGACCAGTGGATCTACACACGTTGGGTCGCCAGCACGCTTCGGCCGGCTCTCCACCTCTGGCAAAGGCGGCCCGACCGCGGGACCGACGCCCCCCCGGCCGAGTCCGTCCTTTCAGACCGAGTCCCCGGCCCTGACACTCCCCCCCTCGCCGGACCAGCGGTACGAGGAGGGTCGCCGTCTCCATCGCCTGATTCTCGCCTAGGGGCTCCCCGGGACCAGATCCCCTCACCAGCAGCACAGCCGGCCCCGACTGCCACCGGAAGCTCCCGGCTAGCCGGGCAGTCCCCCACCTAATCGTTCGGGACGGTGACTCAACCCTGATAGGTGGCCTTGGCGCCACCCGCTCGGCTGGTGGGGTTGGAGCCAAACTAGCCGAATGCTCTTTCCGGACGGCGTAACCTCGGACGATCTGTACACCCTCCTGGGCCTATCGCCCACGGCCCCGAACCAGGAATTAGAAACCGCCTGGCGCGCAGAGGTTCAGCGCTGGCACCCGGACCGCAATCCCGACCCACTGGCCACCTCGCGCACAGCGTTCATCAACGTCGCATACAGCATCCTTCGAGATCCAGCCCAACGAGCGCGGTACGACAAGCGAGGGCTAACCCGATCCTCTACCGGGCACCGCGATCAGCGACAGGATCGGAGGCGACCGAGCGCCGCGGAGGACAGATGGCGAGCCTCTAGGGCGCGCTGGGCTGCCGAGGAGGACCGGGCGCAACGATTCCGAACCTATTTCGAGCTCGAGTCCAGGATGAAGGCAGCCTATCCAGCCGCGCTTGGCGCCCGGCGTCGACCACCCGAAGCGCTCAGAGCAGCGCTGCTGGCGGTACCCCTGCTTCCGCAGATTGTCAGCGATCTGCTAACCGACGCCGAGGAGTTCGGGCCCAGAGATTGGGTCCCCGCCCCCTGGCCGCCTGTGACGCTCGGACTCCAGCTGGCGTCGATACTCGAGGACGAGGGTGCCATCGACCAAATCTCGGGGGTACTGCACGCCCATGATGAGTTGGCGTCCTGGCGATACCTGATCGAGCCAGCTAGGCAGTCCCTTCGGGACGTGTCCGCGATTCTGGGGTACGTTCGCTCTCACCCCGGGGCCATCCAGTCAAGGTTGGGTGGGGAGATTGGCCAGGGCCAGGTCCTAGTGACTTCCCGTTGCTTGGAGCTCGCAGCCGCGGGGTCACTACGTCGGGAGCGGGTCTGGAGGAGCTATGCCCTATTCGTTCCCTAGCCCCCGGTATCGCTCGGCACCCGCCGCGAGCACCTTGACGATGCCTGTCTCCGCTTGCTTCGAGCCGATGGATTGCGGCAGCGGGGACTCTCAGGGACGCCACGCCCGCCTTTCACCTCACGGCCCTGCTATCTGGCGTGGCGGGCTGAAGAGCCCCGCTCGTTAATCGAGGACGGGGGGCGGGCGGTGGTGGGAGCTAGGTGCTCTGTGGACTCAAGACAGTCTCGAGACTGGTGCCACGCTGGACGTGCTCAGCCCGCCTGAACAGAGCTCCGTGAACGAGGCGGCGGAGGCCCTGACCGTGCAAGGCCCCTTCTCCTCCTGGGGCTAGACCGGTCGCCAATCTTGCCGCCCCACCGCCAGTGGGACCCGGAAACCCGGCCACGGAGCCAGGTTCCTCCTACCGAGGAGGCGGAACCCATGCCAGCCTGATGGGCTTTGAGCCTCACGCAGGGAGATCGGCCCTAGGCCCGACTGCTTATGCCAAGCAACTGCTTGACATCTGGTGAACCTTGCCCTACGATCCCAAGCATGTCCTTGGAATCACCCGAACAGCCCCGCCCCAAGGGGCCACGTCGGCGCCTGCTAGCAGACCCCCTCAGCCTCCGCGCCCTCGCCCACCCCCTGCGTCTAGAGCTTCAGTCGATCATCGGCAGGGAGGGCAAGATCACAGCTGCTGCAGCTGCCCGGGAGCTCGGAATCAGCCAAGCGCTGGCATCCCACCATCTCCGCCAGCTGGCTAAGTACGGCTTTGTCGAGCAGTCAGCGGGCGTGGACAACCGCGAACGTCCTTGGCAGCTGGTGGCGACATCTACCAGCTGGCAAGGCCTGGACGAGACCCCCGAAGGGGCGGCTGCTGTCGCCGTGCTGGAGCAGGTGATCGCCGAGCGTGCACTGACCAACTACCTGGACTGGCAGGAGCGCCGTGACTCCTGGTCTCCAGGCTGGCGCGAACACACCGGGCTGGGACACAGCACAATCTACTTGACTGAGCCGGAGTTCGCAGAGCTGGCCCGTAGGATCGATGCGCTCCTCACGGACTATATAGAGCAGCGGCCGCTCGACGACCTCTCGGCGCGCCCGCCGGACGCAGTGCCGGTCGAAATGACCCTCTTTGCTGTTCCCGGCGAACCAACCTCTAGCGGCAACTGAAGTGGGCGGGATTCGCGAGGCCCTAAGGCAGCGCGACCTAAAACTGCTCCTCGGCGCAGGCCTCATCTCCATGACCGGAGACTGGACTCTGCGCGTTGGGCTCGCCTACCGGGTGTACGTCATCACCGGGTCCACTCTGGCCTCCGCCCTGATGCTCCTTGCCTCTTTCATTCCGCAAATGACGCTGGGCTCGGTCGCTGGAGTATTCGTCGACCGGTGGGACCGCAAGCGAACCATGATCGTCTCCAACCTGCTCCTGGCAGGCGGTTTGCTGCCGCTGCTAGTCGTAAGGGATGCCCAAGAGGTGTGGATCGTGTATGTGGTGCTCGCCTTGGAGGGCTGTGTCCAGCAGTTCTTCGCGCCCGCTGAGCAGGCACTGCTCCCGCACCTGGTCGAGGATCAGCACCTAGTCACGGCCAACGCACTTAACGCGCAGACGCAGTCGCTGGCGCGATTGCTGGGCGGGGCGTTGGGCGGAGTCGCTGCGGCCACCGGAGGCATCGTCGCGCTCACCGTGATCGACCTGATCAGTTTCCTGCTAGCGGCTGGACTCATCTCACGCATCCATCGGGGCCCGCGGGAGATTGTGGAGGCCACTCGAGCCCGCGGGCAACTCGCCCAGATCCTGTTGCAGTGGACGGACGGAGTGCGCGTCGCTTGGCGCGAACCAGTTCTCCGGACCATCCTGATCTTCCTCCTCGTCACGAGTGTCGGCGAGGGGATTATGGGGACGCTCTTCGCGCCGTTCGTCCGCACCACCTTGCACGGCAGCGGAGAGGCCTATGGGCTTATCGTCGCCGTGCAGGCGGCCGGGGGCATCGTTGGCGGCCTCGCGGCCGCCTGGATCGGCAACCGCATACCCGCCTCGCGGCTCTTGGGGTGGGGAGCTGTCGCCTTTGGCGCAATCGACCTTGTGATGTTCCTCTATCCCCTGGCCTGGGTTGCGATCTGGCCCGCAGTCGTGTGCATGGTCGTAGTGGGGCTGCCGGGGGCGGTGGTGACGGCAGGCGCGATGACACTTCTGCAGCGCCACAGCACCGACAGCCACCGTGGGCGCCTGTTCGGGGCCCTCAGTGCCGTAGAAGGGGTGGCCGTAGTGGCCGGAACGGTGGCCGCCGGAATCCTCGGAGGCACAGTCGGGATAGTGCCAGTGCTGGTTACTCAGGGAGCTGGCTACGTACTGGCGGGGATCTTCGTCCTGGTGGCGCTGAGACGCGCTGTATCCTCACGTAGCACCACCCACGGCTTGGTGGCTCATCCCTAATCGTCCGGTCCCCAGATTGACATCCCTTGCCTGGTGAACGCACCGACTCTATGTCACTTCCGCCCCACGAAGTGATCTGGGAGATAGTACATACAGACAAATCTTCCCTCGGAGCCTAGGTCTTGGGCAAGCTCAGCCATCCCGCGGTCACGATCGGGCAGGTGGTACAGGACCGAATCGGAGGTGACGACCTCGAAGTAGCCATCGGCGAAGGAAGGCTCCTCGATGTCGGCCTGCTGCGCCTCCAGGCGGCGCGAGCTAGCTGCTTCGACGGCGGCCGCACAGGAGTCGATGTATATGAGCCGTCGGGCGGAGATCCAGGGGGCGAACTCTGCGGTGCCCTGTCTCACAATTCAGAGCCATGGATAGCTGGCAGGACAGCTGGGACCGTCGTCACGAGGAGGACCGCAAGTGGTGTCCCTGGGCACTCCACCAATGGTCGACCTTCCCCACTGTCGGCCCACGTCCTTTGGTCCTGATCGGGCGGGTCGTATGGTCCCAAGGTGGGCACCATTCCGGGATGGCGAAGCTGGCCTTTCACAACCGCGACTGGCAGCTGCCCTCGTCGGTACCGGATGAAGTTCTGCAGCTAGCCAGGGCCTCTGGCGGCCATACGCGCCCGCCATCCAGCGAATACAAGCCGCTTCAAATCAAGAGCGGCACCCTCGACAGTGCGTCATTCGAGACCGACCGGGGGCCGTTGCGCCTTCCTGCCTGGCGCCTCGAGAGTGACCAAGCCATCGGGCCCATGTGGGTCCTAGACCCCGGGGTGGCCTCGACGTTATGGGCTCCTCCCAGGACAACGAACGCTCTGCCCTCCCAGCAACGCCCTACGCAACGGTTGGGACACGGGACTTTGGTCCGCGGAGACGAGGCCCGCCTCAGGGTGTTCTTCACCAGCGGCCCTCCTGCGTGGGTGGAGTACTCATCGGCTGAGATCTTTGAATCCGACCAAGCTGTGGTGATACTCCCGCGGGCACGCGACATAGGGCCGCCCGGACTCAGAACCATGATCGGCTACATGAGAGATTTTGTCGCCGAGTTGGGCCGGCCGCTCGGGCGACGTGTCCTGGTCAATCTCGATTCCAGCGCGGTCGCGGTGCTAGATACCGAAGCGCTGGATCCGGATTAAGGCTGTCAAACGCCACCAGAGACCCGGGCGGCGCCCGAGCGACCGCGTAACGAGGGACCGAACTGATCTCATATTGGCGGAGCGACGGGCTTTCGAACGTCGGGCAGCCTTGCGGCCCCATGAGGCACGCGCGACGGCGGGGACGCCGTCGTGCGTGGCGAAACAGGTGACCAGACCGAGCAGGAATCGAGAAGCGCCGGTCACCAGCCCGACCTAGAATGACCGCCATGGCCATCACCATTCCCCGAACCTTCTTCCCTCCCCGCGAACCGGACGCGTCTCCGGCCTTCCATCGCGAAATGCTCGGCCTCGAGGGCCGCAACGACGTCGCGGACAGCGGATGCGCTGGATCACGGTCGACCCGCGGACTCGCCCGGCACGTCGATTACGGTGCTTTCCGTTCGTCTTTAAGCTCGACAAGAAACCCCGGGGCGATGTGAACCCGCCATTAAGGAGTGACCATGACCGACTCTTCCACCCAGGGAATCAAGACCGTGCTGCATCCAGTTTCTGACCTGGCGACGGCCAAGGCGGTGTATACCGCCCTGCTCGGCGTCCCACCGCAGACCGACGGACCCTATTACGTCGGCTACGAGGTCGCGGACCAGCAAATCGGGCTGGTACCGAGCGGCGGACCGCAGGCCATGACGTCGCCGGTGGCCTTCTGGCACGTGCCGGACATCGCGGCGAAGTTGGCCGAAGTGACCGCCGCCGGTGCCACCGTGAAGGAGCCCGCGCACGACGTCGGTGGAGGCCGCCTAGTGGCCACCGTCACCGACCCCGATGGCAACGTTCTCGGGCTGATTCAGGACCAATGATTGCCGACCCTCGCTCCCGCCGCCAGCGTCGTCACGACACCGAGCACCGGCTCACCCACGACACCGATGTCTGGGTTGCCAGCGCCTCGGCGGACGGGGTGCCGTATCTGGTACCGCTGTCCTTCGACTGGGACGGCTAAGCGCTGTTAGTGGCGACGCCGAGGGAGAGCCCCACCGGCAGGACCCTGACTCCCAGCACAACCGTTCGGCAGGGGCTGGGTCACACACGCGACGTGTCCATGATCGATGGCGAAGTCGAGGTCCTCGCGATCGACACGCTGCCGCATGAGCGGGGTGACCAGTTCGTTGCGCGCACCGGCTTCGACCCACGTGCGCTCGCCACACCGTACCGCTGGTTCCGTATCTCCCCGAGCCGCATCCAGGCTTGGCGCGAGGTGAACAAGCTGCCCGACCGCGAGCTGATGCGCGACGGCCGCTGGTTAGTGTGACGCCTCGGAGGGCACGCCGCGTGGCCGCGACCCAGTGGCTCTACGGATGGAGCGTAGGAGAGCCAGACATACTGGTCCAAGTTGATCAGATCGAGCCAGGTGGCGCCGACAGAGATGCGAAGACGGGCCCCGCCTTACAGATGGAGACACGATGAGCCAGGCCACCAGGACGGACACGCAGTCGCCAGCGCTGCACCTTGCCGACAGCCATGATTTGATCCGTGTGCACGGCGCGCGTGTGAACAACCTCAAGGACGTCAGCATCGAGATCCCGAAGCGCCGGCTGACGGTGTTCACCGGGGTCTCCGGCTCGGGCAAGAGCTCGCTGGTGTTCGGCACGATCGCCGCGGAGTCGCAACGGATGATCAACGAGACCTACAGCGCCTTCGTGCAGGGCTTCATGCCGACGCCGGCGCGGCCCGAGGTCGACGTACTCGAAGGCCTGACTACCGCAATCATCGTCGACCAGCAGCGGATGGGTGCCGACCCCCGCTCCACGGTCGGCACCACCACCGACACCAACGCCATGCTGCGCATCCTCTTCAGCCGACTCGGCCAGCCGCACATCGGCTCGCCCAACGCCTTCTCCTTCAATGTCGCCTCCGTCCGAGCGAGCGGTGCGATCACGATCGAACGCGGCGCCGGCAAGACCGTCAGACAGACATTCACCCGCGCCGGCGGCATGTGTTCGCGCTGCGAAGGCCGGGGCTCAGTCACCGACTTCGACCTGTCTCAGCTGTACGACGACAGCAAGTCGATCAACGAGGGTGCGCTCACGATACCCGGCTACAGCGTCGACGGCTGGTTCGGCCGCATCTTCAGCGGCTCCGGCTTCCTCGACCCGGACAAGCCGATCCGTGAGTACACCAAGACGGAGCTGCACGACTTGCTCCATAAGGAACCCACGAAGATCAAGGTCGACAACATCAACCTGACTTACGAGGGGCTGATCCCGAGAATCCAGAAGTCGTTCCTATCCAAGGACGTCGACACGCTGCAGCCGCACATCCGCGGCTTCGTGGAGCGGGCGATGACGTTCACCGCCTGCCCCGAGTGCGGGGGCACCCGGATTGGAGAGGCCGCTCGCTCGTCGAAGGTCAATGGGATCAACATCGCCGACGCCTGCGCGATGCAGATCAGCGACCTCGCCAAATGGGTGCGGGGTCTGGAGGATCCGTCGGTAGGGCCGCTGCTGGCGTCGCTCCAGCAGACCCTCGACTCGTTTGTCGAGATCGGGCTCGGCTACCTCAGCCTGGACCGCTCGTCGGGCACGCTGTCGGGCGGCGAGGCCCAGCGCACCAAGATGATCCGTCACCTCGGGTCGTCGCTCACCGACGTCACCTATGTCTTCGACGAGCCGACGATCGGGCTGCACCCCCACGACATCCAGCGGATGAACGACCTGCTGCTGCTGCTGCGGGACAAGGGCAACACCGTGCTGGTCGTGGAGCACAAGCCGGACGTGATCGCGATCGCCGAGCACGTCGTCGACCTCGGGCCGGGCGCCGGCGCCGAGGGCGGCGAAGTGGTCTTCGAGGGCACAGTAGAGGGGCTGAGGGCCAGCGCCACACTCACCGGGCGGCACCTGGGCGACCGCGCCTCATTGAAACCGTCGGTGCGGACTCCGTCAGGGGTGCTGCAGGTTCGCGGCGCCAGCGCCCACAACCTGCAGGACGTCGCTGTCGACATACCGCTCGGCGTGCTGGTGGTGGTGACCGGCGTGGCCGGGTCAGGGAAGAGCTCACTCATCCACGGCTCGGTGTCGGGCCGGAACGGGGTGGTGTCGGTCGACCAGGCAGCGATCAAGGGCTCGCGGCGCAGCAATCCGGCGACCTACACCGGACTACTCGACCCGATCCGCAAGGCGTTCGCGAAGGCCAACGGCGTGGAGCCGGCGCTGTTCAGCGCCAACTCCGAGGGCGCCTGCCCGACTTGCAACGGCGCCGGGGTGATCTACACCGACCTGGGAATGATGGCCGGCGTCACCTCGATCTGCGAGGACTGCGAGGGGAAGCGGTACCAGGCCTCGGTGCTGGACTACCACCTCGGCGGCCGCGACATCAGCGAGGTGCTCGCGATGTCGGTGACCCAGGCCGAGGAGTTCTTCGGCGTCGGCGAGGCGCGCACGCCGGCCGCGCACGCCATCCTCGACCGGCTCGCCGACGTCGGGCTGAGATACCTCAGTCTCGGGCAGCCGCTCACCACGCTGTCCGGCGGCGAACGGCAGCGGCTTAAGCTGGCCACCCGCATGGCCGAGAAAGGCGGCACCTACGTCCTCGACGAGCCGACCAGCGGCCTCCACCTCGCCGACGTCGAGCAGCTGCTCAGCCTGCTCGACAGGCTGGTCGACTCCGGCAAGTCGGTCATCGTCATCGAGCATCACCAGGCGGTCATGGCCCACGCCGATTGGATCATCGACCTCGGCCCCGGCGCCGGCCACGACGGCGGCCGGATCGTCTTCGAGGGCACACCCGCCGACCTCGTCGCCGCCCGCTCCACCGTCACCGGCCAGCACCTCGCGGCCTACGTCGGCACCTGACCGAGGCCCTCTCGGACACCGTCAGACGAGTCCTTTCCTCTGTTGCGACCCGTCCCACGCGACCGGTAGCGGGGCATGTTCAACAGGATCGAGTGAGCGCGACGTGGCATGATCTCGCAGGTGACCAGCAGACCGGCCGCGGAGCAGCACCTTCGCGACCTCGTGTGGCTGCGCCGCGCCCGCGACCGGATCGACCGGGAGTACGCGCAGCCGCTGGACGTCGAGGCGCTTGCCCGCGGCGCGCATATGTCGGCCGGGCACCTCAGCCGCGAGTTCAAGATCGCCTACGGCGAGTCGCCGTACAGCTACCTGATGACGCGGCGGATCGAGCGGGCGATGACGCTGCTGCGCCGGGGCGACCTGAGCGTCACCGAGGCTTGCTTCGCCGTCGGCTGCTCCTCGCTTGGCACCTTCAGCACTCGCTTCACCGAACTGGTCGGCATGCCGCCAAGCGCCTACCGGCGCGAGGCGGCGCGCGCGACGGCGGGGCTGCCGCCATGCGTGGCGAAACAGGTGACCAGGCCGATCAGGAATGGAGAAGCGCCGGTCGCCGCGGCGCGGCTAGCGTGATCGTCATGGACGTCACCATTCACGCAAGCTTCCTCCCGCACGACGACCCGGACGCAGCCCTGGCCTTCTATCGCGACGCCCTCGGCTTCGAGGTCCGCACCGACATCGGATCCGGCACGATGCGCTGGATCACGGTCGGTCCCGCCGGCCAGCCCGGCACGTCCATCCTC
>JBARIA010000133.1:0-49022 GCA_049799515.1 Candidatus Dormiibacterota bacterium
CCGTTGCTCGCCGCGACCTGGGTACTACCCGGGAGAGCCGCCCACGGAAGGCGTGCTGGTGTTCACGTATCGATACGTAAACAAGCTCAGGCCTCCGTGGCTCCTGCTGGTAGCTGCGAGGTGACTCATGTGGACGTTTATGTTGGGGCCTGGGCCCCAGGCTGTCAACCAGCCGCGAACTTGCCATTAGACCGACGCACCCACCAGGGCCAGAAAGTTGGCCATCAGAGCCGGCCCGTCGGGAGTCAGGATCGACTCCGGGTGGAACTGGACTCCGAACCGGGGCAGCAGGCGATGCTGCAGCCCCATCACCAGTCCGTCTTCAGTTTCGGCGGTGACCGCCAGCTCCTCGGGGAGACTGGCACGCTCCACGATCAGGGAGTGGTAGCGGCCCGCCTCCAGCGGCGAGGGCAACCCCGCGAAAATGCCCTGATCCTGGTGGTAGACGAGGCTGGTCTTGCCGTGGATCGGGAACGGTGCCCGCACCACCTTGGCTCCGAAGGCGGTGGCCAGCGCCTGGTGTCCGAGGCAGACCCCCAAGAGTGGGATGTTGTCGGGCAGGACCCGGACCAGCTCCTCAAAGCATCCTGCCTGCTCGGGGCGGCCGGGCCCCGGGGAGAGGATCACCGCGTCGGGCCCGAGCGCCACCAGCTGTGGCGCCGGGACGCCCTCGGAGGCCACCAGCTGGACCTCCAGCCCCATCGCCGCCACCACCTGGACCAGGTTGTAGACGAAAGAGTCCTTGTGGTCGACCACCAGGATCACTGGGCCACCTGGGGCCCGCCCCCGATGGCGGCCAGGATCGCCGACGCTTTGGCCTCGGTCTCGGCCAGCTCCAGAGCGGGGTCGGAATCGGTCACGATGCCGCCACCAGCCT
Source organism: Candidatus Dormiibacterota bacterium (assembly GCA_049799515.1). GTDB lineage: Bacteria > Chloroflexota > Dormibacteria > Aeolococcales > Bog-877 > Bog-877. The sequence goes on from JBARIA010000133.1 coordinate 878, forward strand.
GCACATGGACCTGCCCCCCGGTCACCACCGCAGTCCGGATGGTGATGCAGAACTCCAGGTCGCCGTAGAACGTCAGGTATCCGCAAGCCCCCGCGTAGGGCCCCCGGGCGGTCGGCTCCTCCCTGGCGATGATCTCCATGGCTCGCCGCTTGGGGGTGCCGGTGACGGTTCCCGCCGGGAACACCCCGGCCAGCGCGTCCAGGGCGCTGCGCCCCTCGGCCAGCTCGCCGGCGACATTGCTGACCAGGTGCATAACCCGTGGGAAGCGCTGCACGAACATGAGGTCGGTGGGGACCACCGTGCCCGGGGTGCAGACCTTGCCCAGGTCATTGCGCGCCAGGTCCACCAGCATGGCGTGCTCGGCGAGCTCCTTGGGGTCGGTCAACAGATCCTGCTCGAGCAGTGCGTCCTCCTGCTCGTCCTCGCCGCGCCGGCGGGTGCCGGCGATGGGGCGAGTGGTGGCCAGGCGACCCTGGACTTTGATCAGGGGCTCCGGGGATGAACCGGCCAGCTCCACCCCTGGAATCCGCAGGTAGAACATCGCCGGAGAGGGGTTGACCTGACGTAGCCGCTGATAGATCGCCAGGCCGGTTTCGCCAGCCGGGGCGGAGAGTCGCCGGGACATCGCCGCCTGATAGATCTCCCCGGCCGCAATGTCCTCCTTGATGCGCAGGACGGCGCCTCGGTACATCTCGGTGGTGATGTTGGGGGCCACCGCCAGGGTCTGCCGGGACGGCGGCGGCGGGGCCGGCGCGGCTCCCCCGGCCCGGATCCGGGTGGCAATCTCCTTCACCGCCTCGACCCCGGTGTCGTAATCGGCATCCGCCGGCAGATGGACGACCACCACCAGCTTGTTCCGCCGGTGGTCGAAGACGGCCACCTGGTCCAGGATCATCAGGGTGATGGGATCGACCGGCTGCCTCCCCCGACCCACCGGATAAGCAAGCCCGTCGATGAGGGCGGCTGCCTCATAGCAGAGCAGCCCCGCCAGGCCCCCGGTCATGGTGGGCAGATTGGGGAGCTGCGGCGCCCGCAGCTGAGCGACCAGTCGGTTGAGCGAGGAGATCACGTCTTCTTCGGAGGAACTGAACACCCCCTCTGTTATCGGAAGTGGTCGCCGCACCGACTCGACCCGCACCCCTGAGCGATCGGCGATCACCAGCGCCGCCGGCTCACCGCCGACGATCGTGAACCCCACCGCGTGACCGGCCAGGTCCAGCTCCTCCAGCAACATCCCCGGACCATCCTGGGCTAAGGCCTGGAACACCTCCACCGGGCGCAGGTCCTCCATCGACAGCTCCGCCCAGATCGGGACCATGGGGAACTCGGCTGCGGTCGCCTCTGAGGTTCTTCGATCGGGCCGGATTTCCAGTGAGGCCAGCATCACCACTCCAATTCGGACAAAAGAAAAAGCCCCGGAGGGTTCCGGGGCTTGGTGTTCGCTCGTCGGTCAGGCGTTTAGTCGCGTGCGGACACTTCACCCCCGTCGGGCCAGCTCCACCACCAGACCAGCGCGCTTCTCTTCGCCATAGGCCGGGGATTCTGCGGCAATAAGCAGCTGGGAGTCAAGCCCACTGTTCCGGCTCGGAACCGGTCTCGGGTGGGCGAGCGCTCCAGGGCGGAGCACCAAGGGCCGGATTGACGCCGGGCTAGGCCGTGGTCCAGAATCCCGGTGCAGTGACTATCCGGTTCGTTTCCAGCTGGCGGTGGTACTGGCCCGAGGAGGGTTCGGCACCGTCGCGCGCCTAGTCGTAGCAGCGCAAGCGACCACCGAGCCCTGGGCAATGCCCGGGGCTTTTTTCATTTCAGAAGGAGTCGCCCGAATGGGCAAGTGGATGGCGGTACCGGCTTCGGTCGGTTGGCAGCTGGGCGCCTTGGCGCTCTTGGCTCGGGCTGGCGGTTCGCTCTTCGCCGGGGCGATCTGTTTGAGCCGTGACCGAGCCTGTCCTGGGACTGCTGCCTGATGGAGGACTTCCCCCAACTCCTGCGCCGTCTGCTCCAGGGAGAGACCATGTCCGCCGCCGAGAGCGCTGCCACCGTGGGCGCGATCATTGATCAGACCATCACCACCGCCCAGGCGGCCGGTCTCCTGATTGCGCTGGCCGCCCGGGGCGAGACCATCGAGGAGGTGGTCGGGGCGGCCACCGCCATGCGCCAGCGGGCGGTGCGCCTGGAGCACCGACTGCCGCTGGTGGTCGACATCGTCGGCACCGGTGGGGACGGAACTCGGAGCCTCAACATCTCCACCGCGGCCGCCCTGGTGGTGGCCGGAGCCGGCATTCCGGTGGCCAAGCACGGAAACCGAGCCGCCTCCAGCGCCTGTGGCAGTGCCGACGTCCTGGAGGCACTGGGAGTACCGCTAGACCGCCAGCCGGCAGCTGCGTCGGAGCTGCTCTCCGCCCACCGGATCACCTTTCTCTTCGCGCCCCTTTACCACCCGGCGATGAAGGCGGCGGCCGGCCTGCGCCAGCAGCTGGGGGTGCGCACGATCTTCAACCTGCTGGGACCGCTCTGCAATCCCGCCGGAGCCAACCGTCAGCTGGTCGGAGTCTTCGGGGAGAGCCAGGTCGACCTGGTGGCCGAGGCTCTCCAGGGGCTGGGGGCCGGAGAGGGTGCGGTGGTCCACTCCGCCAGCGGCATGGACGAGGTGGCAGGCGACGGTCCGACCACAGTTGCCCAGTTCACCAAGGAGGGGACCCGACGTTGGACTCTCCACCCCGATAATTACGGGGTCAAAGCCTCCCTCGACGACTTGAGGGGAGGCGATGCCCAGACCAACGCGGAGCTGATCCTGGCCATCCTTGGGGGCGAGAGTTCTCCCCGGGCCGACGTGGTGGCTCTCAACGCCTCCCTGGCGCTTGTGGTGGCCGGGGCTGCCGGTGACCTCGAAGAGGGGCTGGTGCTGGCGCGGGCCAGCGTCGGTTCGGGGGCGGCCATGGCGGCCTTGGAAGCTTTGCGGAGCTACCCGGACGTCGGGGAAACTTCCGGTGTCTGACGCGCTGACGGAGATCTACCGCGACCGCCGATGGCGCTTGGAAGCTGAGATGGCCAAGGAGCCACTCTCGGAGTTGCAGGCCAGGGCTCTCAAAAGTACCGAGGAGCGCCGTTCTCTCGGCGCGGCCCTGGCCAGTGCCCTCCCCCCAGCTTTGATTGCCGAGATCAAGCGCGCCTCCCCGTCGGCGGGACTGATCGCCCACCAGTTTGACCCGGTGGAGATCGCCGCCAGCTACCAGTCGGCGGGCGCCGACGCGATCAGCGTGCTTACCGAGGAGGACCATTTCCAGGGCCACTTGAGCTTCCTGAAATTGGTTCGCGAGGCTACCACTCTCCCCTTGCTGCGCAAGGACTTTCTGACAACCCCGTATGAAGTGGTCCAATCCGCCGCCTATGGCGCGGACGCCATTCTGGCGATCGTCGCCGGGCTGAGCGACGAGCAGCTCTCGGCCCTTCTCGCCGCCGCTCGGGAGTGGCAGATTGAGGTCCTGGTCGAGGTTCACTCTGCGCTGGAGCTGGCCCGGGCAGTGGCGCTTGGAGCCAGCCTGCTGGGCATCAACAACCGCGACCTCCGAACCCTGCATACCGACCTCACGGTCACCGAGAGCATGATCGGATTGGTCCCCGAGGGAGTCCAGGTGGTGAGCGAGAGTGGCTTCGAGAGTGCGGCCCAGGTCGACCGTATTCATCGTGCCGGAGTTCCATCTTTTCTGGTGGGCGAAGCGCTGATGCGCGCCTCCGACAAACGTGGCTGGGTGCGGGGGATGAAGGGTCTCGGTGCGGTGGGCGCCTAGCCGTGAAGCAGCTGATCGACAGCGGCGCAGACGAATTTTGGCCCGCCTCAAGGTGGCCGACACTGGGCGGACCACAGTTGAGCAACGGCGGGACGCGGGTGAAGATCTGCGGCTGTACCTCGGCCACCGAGGTCGATGCGGCGGTGACCGCGGGGGCGGACGCCGTAGGCCTCATCTTCGCCCCCAGTCCCCGGCGAATCACGCCTGAGCAGGGGGCTCTCGCCACTGCCGCGGTGCCGCCGCGGGTTTCGGTGGTCGGGGTCTTCATCGACCCCTCACCAGACGAGCTGGAGCATGCCATGGCGGTTCTTCCCCGTCTGACTCCCCAGTTCTCCGGCTCTGAGCCGCTGGAGCTCTGCCGCTATCTCGGAGTGCCCTACCTCAAGGTGTTTCCAGTCTCCGCCGAGGAGCCGGAGAGCGGTGCCGATCTTGCCACCGCCCTGAAGCGGTACCCGGAGGCACTGCCGATGTTCGAGACCGCCTCGCGCCAGCGGGGTGGCTCGGGTCTGACCTTCGAATGGTCAGCGGTGGCCAGCCTGGTCAAGCGGCGACCAGCTGTGATCAGTGGCGGACTGAACCCAGGCAACGTCGGCGAGTGCGTCCGGCAGCTACGGCCCTATGCGGTCGATGTCCGGTCGGGGGTGGAGTCCGGCGGCGCAAAGGACCCAGTAAAACTTGGCGATTTCATCAGCGCGGTGCGGAGAGCCCATGCAACCTCCTGACTCCCGCGGTTACTTCGGCGGCTTCGGTGGTCAGTACGTGCCTGAGGTGCTCTACCAACCTGTGCGCAACCTGGAGGCAGCCGTCGACGAGGCTTTCGGCGACTCATCATTCTGGCAGGAATATCACGCGATTCTGCAAACCTACGTGGGTCGTCCGTCGCCTCTCTACCACGCCCAGCGCTTCCCTACCGCCGCGGCCACCGTACTGCTCAAGCGGGAGGACTTGAACCACACCGGGGCCCACAAGGTCAACAACGCGGTGGGCCAGGGACTCTTGGCTCAGCGTATGGGCATGAAGCGGATCATCGCTGAGACCGGCGCCGGGCAGCACGGCGTGGCGACCGCCACCGTCGGCGCCAAGTTGGGCTTGCCGGTGGAGGTCTTCATGGGCGAGCTGGACATCGAACGTCAGTCCATGAACGTCTCCACCATGCGGCTGCTCGGCGCCATCATCCACCCAGTTTCGAGTGGGACCAGAACCCTCAAAGACGCGGTCAATGCAGCGATCCGGGAGTGGGCCACGCGGGCCAACGACACCTTCTATTTGATCGGAAGTGCCGTCGGTCCTCATCCCTATCCCTACCTGGTGCGCGAGTTTCAGAAGGTGATCGGGGTCGAGGCCCGTCGCCAGTGCCTGGAGCAGTGGGGTCGTCTACCCAGCGACGTGATCGCCTGCGTGGGCGGTGGCAGCAACGCGATCGGAATCTTCTCCGGATTCGTAGACGACGCCGGGGTGCGGCTGTGGGGCGCCGAGGCGGCCGGTCGAGGTGAGGGTCTGGGCGAAAACGCTGCTTCCCTGTCCTACGGGACGGTCGGCGTCCTGCACGGTTCCAAGTCGTACATCCTTCAGGATCAGGACGGTCAGGTGGTCGGCACCCACTCGGTCAGTGCCGGACTGGACTACCCGGGAGTCGGCCCTGAGCATGCGCTGCTCAAGGCCAGCGGACGGGCCACCTACCTGGGGGTCACCGACGACGATGCGGTGGCCGCCTTTCACCGCTGCGCAGAGCGGGAGGGCATCGTGCCGGCCCTGGAGAGTTCACATGCCCTGGCACTGGTCGACCGAGTGGCCGAGCAGAGCGGGCCGGAAGGGCTGCTGCTGGTGAACCTCAGCGGTCGGGGCGAGAAGGACATTGCCCAGCTCCGGGAGCGGGAGCGGCTGCAGCTGGGCCTAGAAGGCCGTACCCATGAGTGAGACCCTTGCCCCCGATCGGCTGAGCCAGCGACTGCGGGAGGCACGCCAGCGGAAGCGGGCCGCGCTGATCGGCTACCTGGTGGCCGGAGATCCTGACCTGCAGACCACCGAGCTGGTGATCGCCGCAGTGGCTCAGGCCGGACTAGACGTGCTGGAGCTGGGCATCCCCTATGGCGACCCCCTGGCGGATGGGCCGACCATCGCGGCGGCCGGGCAACGGGCGCTCGCCGCCGGCGCCACCCTCGAGGCCACTTTCGGCCTGGTCGAGAAGTTGCAGCAGTTGCTGCCGATCGTCCTCTTCACCTACTTCAATCCCGTCTTCCACTACGGAGTCGAACGATTCGCCGGACGCGCGGCCAAAGCTGGCGCCGCCGGGGTGATCATCCCGGACATCACCCTGGAGGAGATCGAGGAGGTGCGCGGGGCGCTGCGGGCCAGGCGCCTTCCCGTCCCACTGCTGGTGTCTCCGACCACAGCGCCCGCCCGGGCGGCCCAGATCGCCGCCGCCACTGAGGGCTTCCTCTATGTGGTCTCCCGGCTTGGGGTGACCGGGGAGGGCACTGGACCCGACCTGACCTGGCTCCGGGCCCAGGTCGAGGGGCTCCGGCTGGTCACCGAAAAGCCACTGGCGGTGGGGTTTGGGATCAGCACCCCGGCCCAGGTGGCGGATGTCGCCGGCTGGTCCGATGGGGTGATCGTGGGCAGTGGTCTGGTCAGTTCCTACGCTGGCAGCTCAGGCGCCGAGGCGGCCCGACTCGCCGGGAGTTACGTCAAAGCGCTGGTGGCGGCATTGCCCCAGACGCCCTGACTGGCTCACCTCCGCGCGGTAGGCCGGAGAAGCGCCGTTGCTCCGAACCTCTCTCGGGCTCAGTCCGGCAGGACTCCGGTAAGGGAAGAGGTGCGCAGCAGCTCCCGGAGGTCGGCCCTCCGAGGGGTCAGCTTGAGCAGTTGGCGATACACCGAGATGGCATCGATATCCGCACCCCGCGCCCGCAGCAGGCGGGCGACGAACTCCAGCCAGACCGGCGCCATCACGGCGTCGCGGCGCTCGACGGACAGGTTGCAGAGTTGCCAGCAGGCCCGGTCGCACGGCGGAAAGCAGAGCACCGCCGTCGTGAAGCAGAGCACTGCCAACTCCACATGCTTGGCCTGTTTGACACCCTCTCCGACGGTGCATGCGAGGCCGGCGGCCTCCTCGCCGCCAACGGTGGTGGCCATCTGCACGGCCAAGGTGGCAGCCTCCTCCAGCTCTCCATTCGCCAGCAGCGCTTGGATCTTGTTGCTGGAATTGGCACTGTCCGCTAGGGGGAGCTTTCCCTGGGCCGCCGTCAGCGCGCGTCGGGCGGTACCCCGGGAGGACAGCCCTGCCTGCTGACTCTTGGCGGTGGCGACGATCTCCTCCACCAGCTCCGGAAGCTGTGCCTCACGCGCGGTCAGCTTCCGCTCGCGCTCGGTGCTGGTGCGCGGTGAGAGCCTGACCGTCCAGCCGGATTGCGGAGCGGCGCCTAATCTGGTGGCCGGGGCAGCTGCCGCTGGAGGAGGTGCTGCGGCCACGGTGGCCGGAACGGGCGGCGACTTCGGGGCCAGAGGCTTCGCCGGCTCCGTTTGAACCTCGGGTTCACGGGCTGCGGGATCGAACCCCCAAAGTGGCGCCTCGGCCTCGGTCAACTCCCGGGGGGTCGGCATCGGCGCCGGCCGGGGTGTCCCGTCGGGTGCAGGCGAGGCGCTGGGGACCGGTGCGGGCTCCACCGGTGAAGTTGGCCCCGGGATGGGCTCGGACTCGGGAGCTTGACTGGTCTCCGGCTCGGGGAGAGCAGCCGGGGGAGGTGCGCTCGGGGGGTCCTGAGCGGCAGGTGGCTCGGACGGAGGGGCGTTTGCCGGGGAAGGTGCCGGCGGTGCCTGCTGGATAGAGACGGGCGGGCCCGGCACCTGGGCAGCTGCTGACGGCAGCGCCTCCGCCTTGGCTGTGGCAGCCGCTGGCGTGGCCGGCCCGGGCACCGGTACCGCCTCGGTTGGCGAGGTGGCCCTGGGACGAGACGGCTGGGCCGGCCGCACCCGGCGACTCGGTTCGGCGCGAGTGGGCTCCTGGGTGACGGCTCCCGGGAGCGTTCGGTTCCGGTGGAGGGCCGGCCTGATCGGGTCGCGCGGCTCGAACGCAGAGACGGTCTGGGCGTCCTGGGGAAGGGGACCGGGAGTTTCGTCGTGCTGGACCGTGGCAACTGGTCGCGCCACCACCGGCGGAGGCGAGACCGGCTCCACCGCGACCTCCGGTGTCGCCGGAGGGGGACCGAGTTCCCCGGCAGTGGGGACCAAAGGTTCCGGAGAAGGTTTCGGGGACGGGTCCGGCAGGGCAGGCGGCCGAAGCACGGAGATGGCCGCCGCGACGGGGGGAGTGGGAGCCACCGACGGAGGCTTGACCAGCTCGAGTGGCGGACCCGGGACGTGCATCTCCCGAATCTCCTCCTGGGTGGCCATCAGGAGCAGCAGCTCATACATGGCGCGGCCCATCCGACGGAAGAGCGCGGTCGCCTCGTTGGGGAATCCCGCATCGACCACCCGCGCGACCACTGACTCGGAAACCCTCATCAGGGTCTCCTCGTTCAGATCAGGGAGGGTCAACCCAGCCAGTTCCTGCTCGATGACGCCAGGAAGTTCGGGAACCCCGGAAGCGATCTCGCGGGCAAGGTGGTCCCAGGTCTGTCTCAGGTCCGCCAACCCCTGGTTCAGGGCTGGGCTGTCCTGGGCCGTGTGTGATTCGTCAGCCATCCCGCCCTGCAGTTTGCCACCGCAAGACAGCGAAGCGCGTAGCGCAGGCTCAACGAAACCGTGACGCTTGCCCAGCCTCCGACAACTACGATTGAACTCGGTGACCATCCCCGCCCCCGCAATCGCCCTCTCCAGACGCAGTCCCTGGCTCGGCGCAGTCGAGGAGTGGCTGTGGCAGAAGCGCTCCTTCCGGATGGTCCCGGATCTCAAATTGCCGCTCCACCCCTCAGGGCAGCCGACGCCGGCCGCCAATGGGGCATTGCGAGTCGGCTTCGCCGGATTTCCCTCTGACTACAGCCTGGCCATGCTCCTGGCACTGATCGACAGCGGGGTGGAGCTGGTGGGACTGGCCACCAGTTTGGGCGCCAACCCCGCGATCTCGGGGGAGAACGCCCTGAGCCAGGTCGCCGACCACATGCAGGTGCCCCTGCTGCGCTTAGCCCGGATCAACGAGTACGACTCCCTGGTGGCCTTGCGCCGCTTGGAGGCCGATCTCTTTCTGGTGGCCAGCTTCGATCAGATCCTCCGCGATAAGGCGCTCGCGGTGCCCCGATTGGGCTGGGTCAATGTCCATCCCTCGCGGCTACCCCTGTACCGGGGGCCCGAGCCGCTCTACTGGGCCATCGTGAACGACGAAAAGGAGACCGGGATCAGCTTCCAGCGGCTGGAGCGCGGGATCGACGCCGGACCACTCCTGCTTCAGCGCTTGGACGCCATCCGCCCGGACGACGACACCGGCACCCTGTCCCGCCGGCTGAGTGAGTTGGGGGCGAAGTCGACCGGGGAGGCGATCCGGCTTGCTCAGTCGGGCTTCGCCGGCACCCCGCTGGACCTCAGTCAAGGCTCGTACTTCACCTCGGTCGGGCACCGCCGCATCGATCAGGTGGAATCCGCGGCGCTGGCCGACCGGCTGGTCCGGGCTGGCAACCCCAACATGCTGGCAGCCACCCAGTGCGGCGGGAGGCTCTGCTACGTGGTCAAGGTGCGCCGGGTGACCGCCTCAGACCAATCCCCGGGACCTCGCCTCCACTTCACCGACGGGGACCTGATCCTCGAGCAAACCGTCGACAGATGCGGCTGCCATCACGGAGAGCCGGTCGGCAGCTGCCCTCACGACCAGTAACCGGAAGGCCTGGCCGCCGGGATCCGGCACGCTCCTCGATAGTCAACCGGAATCCGAGCAGTACGATCGCTAACGTGGCGTCTCCTCCCCGCCTGGGGCGTGCCGACCAGCTGGAGCTGGTGGTGACCAAGATCGACGGCGACTCCTCCCGGGTCGCTGGGGACACGGTCGCCCGCGAAGAGGCTCTTCAGCTCCTGGTGGACGGCCGGCCGCTAGCGGTGATGCTGCGCACCCCGGGCTGCGACGTCGAGCTGGCCTTGGGGCTGCTCCACGCCGAGGGGGTGGTGCATCGCCGCGAGGACATCGCCGAACTGCGTCTGGCGCCCAGCGGCCAGGCCCAGCTGGACGGTATCCCACTTCCCATCCAACTGGATCCCCAGGCGGAGAACCTGGTCGACGTCCAACTTCGGACCCCGCTACCCGAGGGTGCTTTGGGCTGGCAGCGAGCGCTGCCCTCCTCCAGCGCCTGTGGCATCTGCGGGACGGCAACCCTGGAAGCGCTACAAGCGGTCCAGGCGAACGTGGAAGGTACCACCAGCTGGCCCGCCACCGACCTCTTCCAGCTGCCCGACCTGCTGCTGGAGGCCCAGCGGGTATTCCACTCCACCGGGGGACTCCACGCGGCCGGGCTGCTCCAACGTCGCGGTGAGCCGCTGGACGTGGCTGAGGACGTGGGCCGACACAACGCGGTGGACAAGCTGGTCGGACGGGCATTGCTCCGCCAGCAACTACCCCTCACCGATGCCCTGCTGATCGTCAGCGGCCGGACCGGGTTCGAGATCGTCCAAAAGGCTGCGGCGGCCGGCATCGGACTGGTTGCCTCGATCTCAGCGCCCTCATCACTGGCGGTCCAGGCCGCCCAGACCACCGGGGTGACCCTGATCGGGTTCTTGCGGGGCCAGCGCTGCAACGTGTACTCCCACCCGGAGAGGGTGGAGCTCGGCCAGGGCCAGCTCGCCGTTCCTCACTAATCCCTTCTGAGATCGGGACGAAGCGATGGGACTCGGACTCCTGATCTTGGCCGGCGGCCGAAGCTCCCGGATGGGCCTTGACAAGCCCGGCCTGCCCTTCCCCGACCCCGGCGACCCGCCGCTGATCCGTCGGGTGGCGACCAGCGTGGCGGAGGCGGCCGGTCCACCGACCATAGCCGGGCCGCACGACTACGGAACCGGATGGCCTTTGATCCAGGACGAGGTGGACTTGAGAGGTCCGGTGGCTGGGCTGATCGCCGGGCTGGCGGCCAACGACAGCGATCTGGTTCTGGTTCTGGCCGCCGATCTGCCATTCCCCTCCCCCCGGCTGGCTCAGAGACTGGCGGAGATCGCTGAGCGCGAGCAGGAGGCGCAGGCCATCGTTCCGGAGCGGAGGGGCGAGCTGGAGCCTCTCTTCGCCGTCTATCGCCGACAGGCGGCCGCTGACCTGCGCGAAATGGCGCGACAATTGAATCGCCCCAGGCACGGACCTTCGCTGCGCCTAACGGTGGCTGGGATCCGGCTGCGAAGGGTCGCGGAGTCCGAATGGAGGGACTGGGACCCAGGGGGGGACTCTTTCCTCAACTGCAACACCCCGAGCGAGTTGGCGGAGGCGGCGGCGCGGGCCCAGGCCCGGCCGGACCAAGGAGGAGATCGGTGAACGAATGGTTCGACAGATACCTGAAGGCCCTGGGAGCCGCCGATGCGGTTCTCCGCCGGGAGGAGGCCAAGCTGGTCTTGGACCTAGCCGCCGAGTCCGCCCACGTTTCGGGAGCCCGCCAGTACGCACCACTGGCGGCCTACCTGGCCGGCCGGGCAGCAGCCGGTCAATCCCGCGAGGGCCGCATCAAGGTTCTCCAGGGGGCGATTGGGGCCGCCACCAAGGCGGGGCCCGCCGGTGGCGACCTGGGGCTGGAGCTGGACAGCTAGCCAGCCGGCTCCCCTCCCCGCTATCAACTCCGGTTAAAGGGGAATGATCTCCACCACCGTTCCCGGCTCCAGCCGCGCCCCCTCGGCGGGTAGGGCCAGCAAGGCGTCGGCCCGGGCCAACGACAAGGTTGCCCCGCTGCTCTGGGACCCGGCCAGCCGGACTCCAGGCAGCTGGCCCCGACGAGGGCTCAGCACCGCCCGGTGAAATGTCTCCAGGCCCTCCGGCTTCTCGACGGCCTCGATCAGCTCCGCGAACTGGGTAGCCGGGGCCGGATCAGTGGCTCCCTGCATCGCCAGCAGGTACGGTGATCCAAAGAGGATGAAGGTGACGCTGGCGGAGACCGGGTTGCCGGGTAGGCCGATGAAGCTGCTGCCGTCCAGCTCGCCGAAGGCGATCGGGCGGCCCGGGCGCATCGCCACCCGCCACAGCCACAACCGGCCCAGTCTCTCGACCGTGGCCCGCACGTGGTCGTGATCCCCGACGCTCACCCCGCCCACGGTGACCACCAGCTCGGCGGCGGCGGCGGCCTGCCGCATCGCCTGCTCCACCAGCTCGGGATCGTCACCCACTCGCAGCCTCAGATGGACCTCTCCACCCGCCGCCGCGATCAGCGCCTCCAGGGCCGGTCCGGCGGTGTCATAGATCTCCCCGGGGCCCAGACTGGTGCCCGGGCGCCGGATCTCGTCCCCGGTGGTGATCACCGCCACTTGGGGCCGCCTGGAGACGGTGACCGTGCCCCGGCCGGAGGCCGCCAGCGGCGAGAGGTCGGTGGGGCGGAGACGATGGCCTGCCTTGAGGATCAGATCTCCCGGGGCGAGGTCCTCCCCGGCCCGGCGGACAGCATTACCGCGCTCAGGTCGCTCTCTGATCAGAACGTCGGTTTCGCCCCGGTCGGTCCACTCGTAGGGGACCACCGTGTCGGCTCCTTCCGGTAACGGGGCGCCGGTCATGACCTTGGCGCAGGTGCCAACCGCGATCGCGACCGTCCCCGGAGCCATCCCGGCCGCCATCTCCCCCACTACCGGAAGCCGCAGTGGAACCTTGGCCGCATCCTCGGCGCGGACCGCATACCCGTCCATCCCGCTGTTGTCCCAGGGTGGGAGCAGCACTCCCGCCACCACGTCAGCGGTCAGCACTCGGCCCACGGCTGACCCGTCTAGCGCGATCTCTTCGGAGGGCAGCAGGGAGACATGGCTGAGCATCTCCCTCCGGGCGCCTGCCACCGAGAGGGATTTCGGCGGCGGGGGCGAGGGGGCCAGGTCAGCGCTGGGGCTCATTGTCCACCCAGAGAGGTCCGGGTCAAGAGCTCGGTCAGAGGTTTCCGCGCGCCTCCTGTTCGCTCTCGATGGCCTGGAAGAGAGCTTGGAAGTTGCCCTTGCCGAAGCCGCGGCAACCTTTGCGCTGGATCACCTCGAAGAAGAGGGTGGGACGGTCCTCAACCGGGCGGGTGAAGATCTGCAGCAGGTAGCCGTGCTCATCCCGGTCGACCAGGATGTTGAGCTGGCGCAGCCTCTCCAGGTCCTCGTCTATGGGCCCGACCCGATCCGGAAGGTTCTCGTAGTAGCTGTCAGGAGCTCTCAGGAACTCGGCCCCCTGGCGGCGCAGCCAGTCGACGCTCTCAACGATGTCCTCGCTGTGCAAGGCGATGTGCTGGACTCCGGGCCCGTGGTAGTAATCCAGGTACTCGTCGACCTGAGACCGGCGCAGACCTTTGGCGGGCTCGTTGATCGGGAAGGTGACCCGGCCGTCCTTCCCGCCACGGACCACCTTGCTTCGGAGCGCTGAGTACTGGGTGGCTATGTCGCTCTCGTCGAACTCCTGGAAGACATCGAAGCCGAAGACCCGGTTGTACCAGCTGACCCACTCGTCCATCCGGGTCAACTCGACGTTGCAGACACAGTGGTCGACCAGCTGCAGCCCGGCTCCCGCTCCACTCTTGAACTCGTCGCGATACCCGGGAAGAAAGCTCCCGCCGTACTCGGCCCGCTCCACAAAGGTGTGGACCGTGTCTCCGAAGGTCCGGACCGTGGCCAAGCGCACCGCGCCCCGTTGATCCTCGAGCACGTGGGGCTCGGCGACCGGCTTAGCTCCCCGACCGACAGCGTCCTGAAAGGCGGCCATGGCGTCGTCCACTGTGAAAGCCAGGGTGTGGACCCCGTCTCCGTGCAGACGAACATGGTCGGCCACCTCACCGTCTGGGGTGAGTGGCGCCGTCATCACCAAGGTGACCTCTCCCTGCCTCAGGGCATAGGAGGCTCGGTCACGCACTCCGGTCTCAGGACCGGAGTAGGCGACTACGTCGAACCCGAAGGCGGTCCGGTAGAAATGGGCCGCCTGGCGGGCGTTTCCGACGAAGAACTCGATATGGTCGACCCCCTCCAGGGAGGTTTCCCGGTACTCGGGAGCGGCTAGATCGGCTTCGGTTTGCGCCGTCACTCCTCGGGCCTCCATGGGGCTTTCTGCATGAGCGTCTCCTTGGGCCAGCTGGGTCGACTTCCCCAAGCGTACCGCGCCCCGGCCGGCGTGGAGCGCAGGCCCTGGGCTCGATCGTCGATGGCGCGCGGTAGGCTGGCCCAGATGGAGCAGGGCCTATCCCCCGACTCGCCGGGCTGGCGCTGCTGCCTGCCTACTTCCGACTCGACCACCCTCTCGCTCAGCTGCCCGCTGGAGCCCGGCCGCCCCTGGCTGGCGGGGAGGGCCCTCGACATACTCCGCCAGGAGGCCCGGACCGAGTCCGACCCAAAGGTGGACCGCTACGCGATGGGGCGGCGTCGGGGCGCTCCCCTGATGCTCGGCGAGCCGCTCCTCTGGAACAGCGTGCCCCTCTTCGTGGAGGCGGTGGAGCCGGAGCAGGGAGCGCTCGGCGAGATCACCCTCCGGCTGCCCCCCTGGTCGGAGATGGCGGCCAGGATTTCGGAGGAGCGGCTGTGGGCCGTCGCCGACCTCTTGGCCACAGAGTTCCAGGCCAGCTGCGGGGTGGTCTCGGATGGGCGGGCGATCGGGTATCCGGACTTCGGTGATCCCCAGGTGATCGCCCCCCGGCTGCAGCTTCTGCACCTCGGGGTGCTGGTGCCCCCCAGCTGGCTCAGGTTCCTTCGGCCGGGATCGACACCATACCTGGAACTGCCCAAGAGCCGGTTGGTGGTGGTGCTGGAGTAGCTTTCTGACTCAGCCGGCCGGGGTCAGGGCGCGGAGCCGCCGTCGCTTGGCTGCGGTGGCCGAGATCATCTCCAAAATGCAGCGATTGGCGTTCTGAGCGGTCAGCTCGGCGGGGTCCAAAGCGGGGGCAACCTCGACCACATCCATCGCCACAACCGGGGTGAACAGGGCAACCTCGCGGATGGCGCGCAGCAGGTCAGCGGGGTGCATTCCGCCCGGCTCAGGGGTGCCGGTGCCCGGAGCAAAGCCGGGGTCGAGTACATCGATGTCAACGGAGAGATAGATGAACTCCGGCCCCTCAAGAGCCTCGGTCAGGGCCCGCCGCACCACCTCGGAGATCCCCAGCCGCCAGATCTCGTCCATCAGGTGCCAGCGCATTCCCTGGCCGCGCATCCACTCGAAGACCTCGCGGGGTGGCCAATAGCCGCGCAGTCCGATCTGGACGAAGTTGGCACCGGGCACCGCCCCGGACTCCACCAGGCGGCGCATCGGGGTGCCATGGGAGAGCGGGTTGCCGAAGCTCTCGGGTGCGGTGTCGGCGTGGGCGTCGAAGTGGACGATGCCCAGCCGGCCCCGGCCCACAAAGTCGGCAACCGCGGTCGCCGAGGGCAGGGTCACCGAGTGATCCCCCCCCAACACCACCGGGACGATCCCCCGTGAGACGACATCGTGGACCCGCTGGCGGATCGCCTCGTGCGAGGGCTCGACCAGACCAGGCAGGCAGACGGCGTCGCCGAAGTCGACGATGGTCAGCTCTTCGAGTGGGGATATCTCCAGATCCAGGTGCCAGTCGGGCGGCTGATAGTTGGCGACCCGTATCGCGCGGGGCCCGAACCTGGCTCCCGGCCGGTAGCTGGTGGAGTCGTCCCAGGGCGCTCCCACGATCGCGAAATCAGGCTTCCAGCGGTCGAGCTCCTCCGGCTCACTCAGCTGCACCACCTTGGCGAACGAACTCGGCCCCAGATACGAGGCGCCCTCCATCTGCCGGCGCAGGTTGGGGGGAACCGGGGGACGCTCCATCGTCAGACGCTCTGAGGGTCCGCCGGGAGCA
The DNA here is from genome assembly GCA_049799515.1 of Candidatus Dormiibacterota bacterium. Taxonomy (GTDB): domain Bacteria; phylum Chloroflexota; class Dormibacteria; order Aeolococcales; family Bog-877; genus Bog-877. Next base: position 16,584 of record JBARIA010000133.1, read on the forward strand.
TTCTGGTGATGGGCCAGGCCGAACAGGTTGACATCCGGCCGCCCATTATCGGGGTCCCAGCACGCCCGGGCTCAGTCTCGCTCCGAGGTTGGTTGCAACCGCTCCACCCGGACCCGTCCCTCCAGGCCCAGATACACAACCATGATCCGCTCCATGATCTGCTCGAAGGCGCTCGGGTCCCAGCCGTCCACCAGCTCCCGCATCCGTTCGCGGTGTCGGGCGGCGATCCGGGCGACCACCGCCCAGCCCTTGTCGGTGAGGCAGAGGACGATCCGGCGTCGATCCTCTGGCCAGGGCGTTCTGGCGATCAGGCCGGCTTCCAGCAGCGAACGGCTCAGGACCGAGATGTGAGCGCGGCTGGAGGCCAGCTGCTCCACCAGCTCCTGTTCTTGGACCCCCTCCAAGCCCGCCCCCCCCAGGACCAGGACTGCGTGGTACCCCAGGGGGGATAGCCCCGCCTCGGAAGCTGCGGCGTCCAGCATGGTCAGCGCCCGTCGAAACACGTATCGCAGCTGGCTGCGGAAGGCGAGCTGCTCCAGCAGTTCGGGACCCACCCCGGGTGGCAGTTCGGTCGGCGTCGGCGAAAGCGGCTGGTCGAGCACTCTGATCAGGCGCTGATAACTACCGGAGTGCCAAGCGGCGTCCAGTTGTAAGCCCAGGCCAGGGTTGGCAGGGGGGTGTGTACGCAACCGTGACTGGCGTAGGTCAGGTCGTCCTCACTCCCGGGGCCGAAGGCGTCTGCCGGCTCCCAGGGCGCGTTGTGGATGTAGAAGCCGCCGGAGAGAAACTCCATCGCGTACTGGGCCAGGAACGGTGTGTAGTAATTCGGCGACCCCGGGGCGTAGCCGGAGATGAACTCCAGCGGACTCCGCTTGAGGTAGACCGAGTAGGTACCGGTCGGGGTCGTCTCTCCGGGCCGGCCGGTAGTGACCGGGGTGGCGTTGGCCACGCAGCCGTTGTCGTAGAAGATCATCTCCTCAAGCGACAAGGAGACGTAGATCGACTTGCCGGAGATGGAGCTGTGGCCGCAGGAATTGGCGCCTAGGACGGCCTGCACCTTGCTCTGGAGGCCCCGGAGCGACCCCTGGGCGGTGCCCAGCGAAGAGACGGTGGTGGCCGCCTGCAGCGTAACCTTGGCGGAGCTGTACTGGGTCTGGTAGCTCGCCGCACTGGGAACCTGCTCGAAGGACGCCTGGTCGACCAGCCCCAGCACCGATTGCTGAAGATTCGCGACCTGCTGCTGCAGACCGATCTCCGCCAGGAGCGCCTGCAGCTGGGTCGAGAGTGCAGCGGTCTGGGAGGTACCCGGCTGCCCTGCGGCCTGAGCCTTCTGGAGGGCGTCAGCATCCCGGGGCACCGCCAACTCCGACAGACCGGCGGCACTGGCGAGCTTCTCGGCGGCGGCCGCCTGGCCCAGCAGGCCGCTGGAGCTGGTCGAGAGGGTCACGCTGGCAGCGGCGGTCAGTGCTGAGCTCCTGGCCGACTTCTGAGCCTGCCCGAGAGCAGCCTTCCAGGTCAGCGCCAGCGACCGCAGCTGCGCCGGGGTCTCAGCCTTGGCCAGTTGGGCCGACCATCTGGAACTCTGATCGACCTCCGACTGGCTCAACCAGGCCGTGTTGGCGGCCGCAAAGCTGCGGTACTCGGTGAGGTAGACCTGGGCCTGGTTGCGGCGCTCGGTCAGCGCGGAGCTGAGCGCCTGGGCAGCGGATTGGCGAACGGCGCTGACGGTGGACTCCCGAGACTGCAACCAGAAGGTGGGCGAAAACCAGGGTTGGCTTTGGGCCTGAGCCAGCTGCTGGCGGAGCGGGCTAAGGGCGGCCGCTGGTACTCCCTCCTTCTGGTCTCGGGTGAGGACGCGGTTCAGACTGTGGGCGTCACGGGCCAGGTTCCCGCTCCCGGCATAGGCCAGCGGCAGATCAACGGCGACCGCCAGCAACAGCACGGCAACTCCGGCGGCTGCCCAGCGGCGCCAGCTTCGCTTGGACGCGGGAACTGCGCTGCGGCGGGTCCGTCTCTTCGCCGTCCCCTCCGCTCCTCGCCCGAGTTTGGCATCCACGCTTGGCTCGCATTCTGTACCGTCAGCGGGATTCGCCGCTACTCCAGACTGCGGCCCTGCCGGTAAAGGATCCACCCCCGACGGCCGGGCCAGCATCAGGCGGTGACCCCGCCGACTACTCCGAGATCGGCGTCTCTGCCGCCAGCAACTCCAGTTGGCGGTCGGAGAGAGTTCCCAGGAGACGGTCGGTGTGAGCCTCGGTCTGCGCCTCCAGCGCCTCCCGGCGGGCTCGCCCCCCAGCGGAAAGGACAGCTTGGTCATCGAGCCAGCCGCCGACCCGCAGCGACTCACGGGCAGCCGCTACCTGGTCATCCCCCCAGCGGAATAGCCGCTGCATAAAGAGGGGGTCGGTACCCTGCCAGATGGCCGTAAGCACCAGTAGCTCCAGCGGCTCGAGCCCCTCCGCCTCGGACGCCCGGTAGTGGGCGTAGGCCCTCCCCTCCCGGAGGGTCATGGCCGCCCAGAGCAGCTCCTGGTGGGCATCGGCGACGGGTGGCAGCTCCCACCAGGCCTGGGGCAGCTGACCATCGGGCCGCGAGGATCGAGCCAGCCGGGCCAGCGCCACGCCACTCGATTGCGGCCTCAGCCTCCGGAGCGCCGCCGCCCCGGACTCCAGCGCTGCATTGAGATAGCTGGCCGGATCCAGCGCCAGGCACCTCAGCCGCAGGTGGTCGACCAGGGAGGGAGGCATCACGTAGAGGGCGGCTGACCACTCACGGTCAGGCACATTCCCGGCTCGACTCAGGATGTAGTGAGGAAAGCCGGTTGAGCCCCGCTGCTCCTGGAGCTCAAGCAGCTCCGGTTCGCGGCGCTGGGCCAGCCAGAGGGTGTGGCAGAGCCACTCGATTCCCAGTAGCAGCCGCTGGCGATCCTCGGCTCGGCTCACCGCCAGGCGGCGGCGCCGGGGCCGCCTGGGAGCGTATCCCCCAGGTGCATCAGATCGCGTCCGAGACCGAGGACATGAAGAAGTTCTCAACCCTGATGGGAGGTGCCTTGATGAAGACGGCGTCCCCGATCTCCCGAGAGAGCGCCAGCTCGGACTTGCCGATCTCCACGGTGCGCTGGAGGACCCCCACCGGGCTCTCGTTGAAGCGGAAGTTGTTGACTGCCCCCACCACCTCTCCGTTTTCGATCAGGAAGACACCGTCGCGGGTCAGGCCGGTCAGCAGGAGGCTGGCTGGATCCACGTCCCGGATGTACCAAAGCGAGGTCACCAAGAGCGCCCTCCCGGTGCTGGCGATCATCTGGTCGAGAGTGGTATCGGTGCCGCGCATGCTCAGATTGTCGACATCGGGGCGAACCGGGTGGCCATGGTCCTTTGCCCAGCGGCGCGGACAGATGAGCTCCTGCTGGACCCCTGCTTCCACCCAGACCGCTTCCGGCACCGCCAGCCCGTTGTCAAAGACCGAGCCGTACTCGCTGGATCCCAGGCAGCGCACGAAGTTCGGTACCGCCATCTGGGGATCGAGCGGGTCGCTCTTCAGGCTGACCTCGGGTGCATACATGGCCTCTCCCACTCGGGGACCAGACTTGCCGGCGAAGACGGTCCGGCCCTCATCGGCGCCTCGAGCATGCATTTCCCACATCAGCCGCACGACCATGTCGGAGGTGGCCGAGGGCTCGAGCAGCACCTGATAGTGGCCGGCCGGCAGCGCCACCGACTTCTCGGTCCAGCTGAGTCGCCGACTTAGTCCCTGGTAGAGCGCAAGCGGGTCGAGATCAGCCAGCCGCCGAGCGGTCTGGCCGGCCCAGACGCTGCGGCGCAGGTCCTGGGTCTTGAGCGTGAGGGCGAGCGAGGCGTTCTGCCGACGACCCTCGAGCCGAACCCCGGTGGAGGTGGCGAGCTGCTCTTGGGAGGCGGCCGCCGAGGCGAAACCGAAGCACCGCAGCCCTCCCTCACGGGACCGCTCCAAGACCTCCTTGACCGAGCCCAGGATCGGCTCGAGGTCGGCTGGGAGCGCTTCCGGAGCAGACCGAAGCTCGGTGGAGCCGGGGCTCAAGGCCTCCTCGGGGGTCAAGAGGGGCATCGCGTCGGGAGCCTCCGGGCTCTGCTGGGCCCGGGCCACGGCCTCTCGGGCCAGCTCCGCCACCTGGGAGCTGTGGACGATGTCGCCGGCCTGGACCGCGACCCGTCCCTGCTCCAGAGCCACCATTCCGGCGGAGGTGGATTCCTCGCGGCCGTTGGTGGTGACGGTGTTGTTGGCGAGCCGGAAGTTGACGCTGGTGGATTTTTCGCCCACGACAACGGTCGCGCCCTCGCGGAGCCCCAGCTCGACGATCTCCTCCAGCCTCACTCCTTTCCCTCCTGCCGAGCGTTGAGAACATTGATCTGGCGGAAGAGCGCAGGAGGGCAGCCATGCGAGACGGGGGCCACCTGGCCGGGCTCGCCCTTGCCGCAATTGAAGGCCCCCTGCAGCTGCCACGAGGAGCGGCCACCGACCGCCTCCAGGCGGCCCCAGAAATCCGGGGTGCGCGACTGGTAGGCGACATCGCGAAGCTGACCGACCAGCTGGCCCTTGCGGATCCGGTAGAAGCGTTGGCCGGTGAACTGGAAGTTGTAGCGCTGCTGATCGATCGACCACGACTTGTCGCCCAGGATGTAGATCCCCTCCTCCACCCCACCCAGGAGCTCGGCCAGGGTTGTGTCGCGGTCGGGGTCTGGTTGCAGGGAGACGTTGGGCATGCGCTGCAGCGGGAGGTGCGACCAGCTGTCCGAGTAAGCGCAGCCGTTGGAGCGGGGCAGGTGGAACTTGTGCGCCATCTGGCGGTTCAACTGGTAGCCGACCAGGATGCCGTCCTTGATGATGTCCCAGCGCTGGGCGGCGACCCCCTCATCGTCGAAGCCGACGGTGGCCAGGCCGTTGGGCTCCAACCGGTCGCCGGTTACGTGCATTCTCGGAGAGCCGTAGTGCAGGCTGCCCACCTGGTCCGGGGTGGCAAAGGTGGTCCCGGCGTAGTTGGCTTCGTAGCCGAGCGCCCGGTCCAGCTCGGTGCCGTGAGCCACCGACTCGTGAAGTGTCAGCCAAAGGTTGGAGGGGTCGAGGACCAGGTCGTAGGCACCGGCGGTGACCGAGGGGGAGGCCAGCTTCTCCTTCAGCCACTCAACCATCTGCACTGCCTCGGCGGGAAAGCCATGGGACTCCACGTACTCCCAGCCCCTGGCGACCGGCCGGGCGGTGGAGCGCATGGTCTCGATCAGGCCGGAGCCTCGCTGGTCCACCAAGCCGGCCTCCAGGACCGGATGCAACCGGATCCGCTGCTGGGTGATTCGGGAGCCCTCGGTGCTGACGAAGTAGCGATTCTCCTGCGCCTGCAGGCAGTAGAACTCGGCGAACTTGGCCCCCGCCGTCAGGCACTGTGCGGTCGATTCGAGCATGAAGTCGACCTTTCGTTCGGCGGCGACCGCGAAGGGATTGAGCTCCACCTCACCGACCCAGGTCTCTTGATGAGCCGGCTCCGGGGCCAACTCGACCCGCTCTTGTAAGAGTGGCCGGAGCAAACTGGCCATCTCAGCCGCCGCCGCCACGGCCCGGGTCACCCCCTCGACCGTCATGTCGCTCGAGGCGGCAAAGCCCCAGGAGCCCTCCACCACCAGCCTCACCCCGAAACCCTGAGGCTCCGACTCGCTCATGGAAATCAGGTCGTGCTCTCGGACATGGATCCCCTGGATCCGGTCACTGTGGATCCGGATATCGCCGTAGCCGACCCCGACGGTCTTTCCGATGGAATCGAGAGCGGCATCAGCCAGCTGGTCAAGGGGCAGCCGCAGGAAGCCAGGGTCGATCTCCGACATCATTCCTCCGCGGCCGTGAGCCGCTGTTGAAGAGCCCCTGCCAAAGCGGCAAGGAACGGCATCGGCTGAAGCCGTGCCGGGCCGGGGTGGAGTCTACCGGCACCAGGAGGTGGCGGTGAGTACAAAGTGGGTACTCGCTGGTCAGTGATGGGAGAATCCCCCAGCACCGGGGGACCCGATGGTCCTGGTAGTGGGGTCAGAGTCTGCAGTAGGGCAAAAGCTTCCGCGGGTGGGCATTCGATCGTGACAGGCCCCGGCGGTCCACCCGGACCAGCTAGGCGTTCCAGCTGGAGGCGCTGGCCCTTACCTCCCGCCAACGCTGCAGGTCGGGGGCAAGGCGATGGCCGTTCTGAAGCGGTCGGGCCGGACCGAATCGCTCAATTGGAAGTGGTGTTAGGATCAGCCGCCGTGGCCAAGCGCATCTCTCCCGCCGGGCCGCAACTGCGCCGCCTGCGGCTGAAGAACGGCCTCGATGTGGTCCTCAGCTCGGAGCGCAGCTCCCCCACGGTGGCGGTGGGAATGTATTACCGGGCCGGATTTCGGCTGGAGGAAGAGGGCCGGACCGGGTTCGCCCACCTTTTCGAGCACCTGATGTTCCAGGGCACCAGCAAGGTGCCCAGGGCCGACTTCGGCCAGCTGATCACCGGGGCCGGCGGGGTCCTCAACGGCTCCACCCGTCACGACTACACCAACTACTTCGAGATCCTTCCGGCCTCAGCGCTGGAGATGGCCTGCTTCATCGAGGCGGACCGGATGCAGAACCTGGATATCAACCAGGAAACCCTGCAGAACCAGATCGACGTGGTCAAAGAAGAGGTGCGAGTCAACGTCCTCAACCGGCCCTACGGAGGGTTCTCCTGGCTGTGGCTCTCCCAGTACGCCTTTTCGAGCTACCCCAACGCCCACAACTTCTACGGCGAGTTCTCCGATCTGGAGGCGGCCACCGTCACTGACGCGCGTGCCTTCTACGAGACCTGGTACGGACCGGGCAACGCCACCTTGGTCCTGGTGGGCGACTTCGAGGAGGAGCAGGCGGTCAAGCTGGTGGAGCGGTATTTCGGCAAGGTGCCTTCCCGACCGGAGCCGCCCGCGCCCGAGCTGTCCGAGCCCACCCCGACCGCCCGAACCGAACACGAACGGGCAGATCCGCTGGCACCCAACCCGCGGGTCGCCATCGGCTACCGGACCGCCCCCTTCGGCGACCGCGACCACCTGCCCCTGGCACTGGCCGCCCGGATCCTCACCGATGGACGCTCCTCCCGGCTGCAGCGCCGCCTGATCCGAGAGCGCGAGGTGGTGCTTCAGGTGGGCGGTGGTCCCCATTTCCCGATCGGGGATTCCTTCGAGTTCAAGGGACCGGCGTTGTTCACGATCGAGGCAACCCCGCGCCCCGGAGTCACCACTCAGGAGGCGGTGACCGCGATCGACCAGGAGCTGGCTCGGATGGCCATCGAAGGACCCAGCCCGGACGAGCTGCTCCGGGCCAAGCGGCGCGAGCTGGGCTCCTACCACGCCAGCACCGACAGCCGGCTGGGACGGATGCGTGAGCTGGGGGTCCTGGCCTCGGTCCACGACCGGCCCGAGCTGGCCGACCAGCTACCCCAGCGCTATCAGGAGATCACCGCCAAGCAGGTTCAGCAGGCGGTCGCCAACTGGCTCCGTCCGGAGCACTCAACTGTGCTGCACTGGCTGCCTGAGGCCAAAGGGGCGCGCCGGTGAGCCGCGGGGGCAGGTCCTCGGAGATGGGTTCTGGCGTTCCCCGACCCGGGCCAGTGCCGCCGCTGCGGGTGGGCCGGCCGACCCGTGCGGTACTGGCCAACGGTCTGGACGCGATGGTGGTGGCCCGGCCCAGCGTGCCCCGGGTCGAGCTGCGACTGACGGTGCCGGCCGGGGCCGCCATCGGGACCAGCGCCGCCACCAGCGAGCTGCTGCGCGCTGGTGTCTTGTTGGGGACCAAGACGCTGAACCAAGAGGAGGTGTCGGAGTCGATTCAGCGCTTGGGCGGCTCACTGCAGGTCCAGCAGGACCACGATCGGCTCCACATCTCGGCCTCCGCCCTGTCCGAGGCCGAGGAGGAGCTCTACCACTTGATCTTCAACATCACCACCCAGCCCCACTTCCCCGCTGACGAGCTCGAGACAGAGCGGGTGAAGCTGATCGAGGGCCTCCGCATCGCCCGGGCCACGCCCCAGTTCCTAGCTGGCGAGAAGCTACAACACCTGATCTACGGGAACCATCCCTACGGTCGGCCGGAACCGGCCGAGTCGGCGATCCGCAAGACCACCCGACGGCAGCTGCACGACCTTCACCAGGGCACCTTCCTGCCCAGCGCCAGCCAGCTCACCGTAGTTGGCGATGTCGAGCCCCGCCGCACCGTGGCCCGGCTGCGCCGCGCCTTCGGGCCGTGGTCGGGGCCCCGCCGCCTGGTCAAAGTTCCCCGGGTGCATCCGAAGGTGGCCCCCGAGGTCACCTTCATCGACCGACCAGGGTCGGTGCAGACGGTGATCTTGATCGGGGCCAGCGGGCCACCGGTGGGGCACCCGGATCAGATCCCGTTGGCCCTGGCGTCTGCGGTGCTCGGCGGCAGCTTCAGCTCGCGGCTGATGGCCAACCTTCGCGAGGACAAGGGGTACACCTACAGCCCCCACACCATGTCGGAGGGCCATCTCCGGGACAGCCTGATCGGAGCTGCCCTCGACGTGCGCACCGAGGTAACCGCCCCCTCCTTCGTGGAGCTCAACTACGAGCTGGGACGGCTGGCAACTGTCGAGGTGGACGCAGACGAGCTGGAGGAGAGCCGCAACTACCTGGCCGGGGTCCGGGTCATCCTCCTCCAGACCCAAGCCGGCCTGGCCAGCTCGCTATCCCAGGTGCGAGGCCATGGCCTCGATCACCACTATCTCGAGGGCTACTCCGACCGGCTGACTGCGGTGACCCCGGCTGATCTGCGCCGGGTCGCTGCCCGCTACCTAGCGCCCACCAACCTGACCACCGTTATGGTCGGCGATTCCAGCCAGGCGGCTGAAGCGGTTTCCCGGGTGGTTCCGGTCCAGCTCAAGACGACCCGGCAGACCAGGGAGAGCTGACCGCCGCCCGGCCAGCCCTGGCTCGTTTTTGGGCCGGATGAGGACTGCAGCTGCAGCCCTCTGTTTTGGGAATCTCCCGGCTCGCGCTGGCGGCAGGGCAAATCCCCGCTTCAGGTTTTCGCCATCTTTTGGGGAGATTTAGCCGAGAAGGTCATTCTCGGCTGGATTGGCAGTGACCCCGGTGGGTGCCACGATCCTGTGGTCTCTGGGTCATTCTGGTGGCGTCCTTCTGGTGGCGTCCTTGGGACTCGCGGCAACAGTGGTCTGGCAGCAGAATCTCTTCGTCTCCCGGACCGGGCGCCGCCCTCCTGTCAGCCTGGTATTGATTCGGTACGCGACCTGAGGAGCGGGCCCGAGTCCCGATTACGGGCCGCCATGCACCCCAGAGCGGAGCACGTTCCGGCTCATCCACAAGAGCCCGGCCGGGACTCCGATTGCCGCCAGGACGCCGAGCGCGGTGAGGTCGAAACCACCGGAGACCGGCAGGTCGGAGACCGCCGAAATCAACAGCCCGGCAACACACCCTGCCAGGCACATGCCGACCAGCCACAGTCCTCGGAAAACCCCTACCTCGGTCGACTCCCTCGCCGGGGGCGCCTTCTCGATGGACCAGTAGGCGAGTTCCGCCGCCGCCAGCAGCAGCGCTCCCAGCACCGGAGCAATTTGAGCCGGGCCCCGGAAGGCAACCGCAATCCCGGCAGGGATGGCGACCAAGGCCACCGCCAGCACCACCCACCCGGACCTGGCCAGGACGATGGCGAGCAGCAGCAAGGCAACTCCCCCCGCCTCGATTCCCAGCAGCAGAGCTTCAGGCAGGCGCGTCGAGCTGGCCACGGTTTCGGCCACGGCTGGGCCCAGGCCGAGCAGGGCTGCCGCTCCGGTGATCAGGCGACCGATTGGTGGGCGAATCGCCGGTACTCCCTAACCTGGGCCAACAGCGTCTCCAGGGCCATCTCCTCTGTCCATTCGACCACGATCAGGCCGGCCCGCTGCAGCGAGCGCCGCCGGGCTACCTTCAGCAGTTTCCAGAGCTGGAGGGCCAAGGGGTCCAGAGGGCGCCCTGCGCGAGGCAAGAATCGCTCCGGAGCGATCTCCAACACCGCCAGGTCGAAGCCGCGGTGGTGGAGGTCTGCCAGAGCTCCCAGGCTGCGGGGGTCGAGCAGCGGGGTGAGGGCCAGAATGGTCGCCGCCGGGGGAAGCACCCGGCGCGGGATTACATCGATCGCCCGCCACGCGTAGCTGGTGACCACCTGGGTGTCCAGGAGCGCCTCCACCACTAGGTAGAACTGACGAGGACCCATCCCCGGCAGCAGCCAGCGCAGAACGCCGCCGAAGCCCACCACGCCCACCCGGTCGCGCTCCCCCAGGTAGCCGTCCGCCAGAGCCGCCGCCGCCCGCACGGCGAGGGTCAGCACCGACTCCTGATCAACACCCAAGTCGGCGAAACTGTCCACGAACAGAATTACGTCGGCGTTGCGCTCCAGATGGAAGTCGTTGACGTAGGGCACCCCGGTGCGAGCGGTGGTCCGCCAGTTCACCCGGCGCACCCGATCGCCGGCGGTGAACTCTCGGATCTCGGCGAACTCGATCCCGTCCCCATGGAGACGGGCGATGCGGTTCCCGGCAAAGAGCTGAGTTCGAGCCGGCGTCACCAGCCGCCGCAGCCGCTCAAACGAGGGAAAGACCCGCAACCGCTTCGGCTCCCCGAGCCGCGCCGAGTAGCTCAGCAGCCCGAATCGGTCCTGGGTCCTGACCTTGATCGGGCCGCAGCGATAGACGCCCCAGCGTCTTGGCCGGAGCCGCCAGGTCAGGGTCTGGGAGCCGCCCTGACGGGGACGGATTCGAACCCGGGCCCCCGGGATGTCACAGTCGACTTCAGCTGGAAGCTCAACCTCCAGCTCAAGCCAGCTCAGCCTCCCGTGACTGGAAACCTCCACCTCCAAGAGGACCTCATCGCCCTCGCCGACCCGCTCCTGGTCGATGCGCGAAATGATTTCGACTTGGGGGGGTGCGGTGGTGGCCAGGCCGACAGCCAGCCAGAGGGCGAAGGGGACCACCAGAGCCAGGGCGCCGATCCGGTCGAAAGTCACCGCCCCGAAGACTCCCAGGGCGACGATCGCGGTGTAGCCCGCCAGCCGGGGGCTGGGCCGGCGGATCAACCGGGTTCAGCCTGCTCGACTTCCGCGGTGGACCTGGTGGGAGGTGTGGGGACGGTCCCCAGGACTTCTCTGACCAGGTCCTCGGCGTTGACCCGCTGGACCCAGAGCTCAGGGCGCAGGGAGAGGCGATGGGAGAGGGCAGGTACCGCCACCGACTTGACGTCATCGGGGACCACGAAGTCCCGTCCCGCCAGGGCAGCCCGGGCCCGGGCCAGCTTGAGCAGGGCCAGCGATCCCCTCGGGCTGGCCCCCACCTGGACCCCGGGGTGGCGCCGGGTGGCCTCCACCAGGTCGACGATGTAGTACTCCAGGTCGGGGTCGACATGGATGCCCTCCAGCGCCGCCTGCATGCCCAGCAGCAGAGCCAGGTCCACCACCTCGAAGAGCTCGGCTTCGTCGGCGCCCCGGAGCTGGCGCCGCTCGAGCATCTGGCGCTCCTCGTCCCGACTGGGGTAACCGACCCCGATCCGGATCAGGAAGCGATCGAGCTGGGCCTCCGGTAGTGGGTAGGTCCCCTCGAATTCGATCGGGTTCTGGGTGGCCAAGACCAAGAACGGTCGGGGCAGCGGCCGGGTCACCCCCTCCACCGTGACCTGTCTCTCCTGCATCCCCTCCAGCAGCGCGGCCTGGGTCTTGGCGGGCGAGCGATTGATCTCGTCGGCCAGGACCAGGTTGGCAAAGATCGGTCCCTGGCGCATCTCGAAGTCACCGGAGCGCTGGTTGAAGATTGAGGAGCCGGTAATGTCCGAGGGCATCAGATCCGGGGTGAATTGGACCCGGGCGAAGCTCATCCCACAGGCACTGGCAAAAGAGCGTGCGATCAGGGTCTTGGCCAAGCCGGGGTAGTCCTCGATCAGGACGTGGCCGTCGGCCAGAATCGCCAGCAGCACCATCTCAAGGGTTTCTCGCTTCCCCACCACCGCCTTCTCGACCTCGTCCAGCAGGCGATTCGCCGACCTCTGCAGCTCCTCCAGCTGAATCACCGACCCACCGCCTCGAGCGCCACCAGGGTGGCCCCCAGCTCCCGGGCCCTCGGTCCCCGCCGGGCCGGCGACCCGGCCTTGGTCGGCTCAGATAGGAGGGCTGCACTCAGCTCGGGTCCCAGCACCTCCGCCGCTCGCGCCGGGTCGTGGTTTAGCGAGACGCCAAGAAGGAGCAGGCGGTCGGCGGCGATTTCGCGGAGCAGCGGCACCACCTGCAGCTGGTACTGGATCAGGCTGACCCGGCTCGCCCGGACCGAGTCCTGCAGCGCCTCCAGCTGTGGTGGCAGGTGGGGGCCAGCCGACGGTTCTGCCCTGGGCGACCAGTCCCGGGCGGGGCCAGCCCGGCGAATCGCCAGGATCAGCAGAAGGATCAAGATGGCACCGACCGAGAGCAGGTAGGCTCTCCCGACTTGGCTGGGGTCAAGCCCCCCCCGGGCAAGCGCGACCACCAGCGCCACGGTGCCCGCCACCAGCAGGACCAGAACCGGGCCGTAGCGCTCCAGGAACCCCACCTTGGGTCCAGCGGTCATCTCCCTGTCCTCCACCAGCCGCAGTCGCGGACGGTCACGGCCGCCGCGGCGCTCCGAGGATACCGTCCGGATCAGCCGGCCAGTTCCGCTCGGAGCTTCCCCAACGCCTCCACCGCCTCCGACCGCATTCCGGAACCCACCGGGTGGGTCGAGAACCGAGCTGTCTCGAACAGGTCGGTGAGCCGTACCAGGGCCCCGCGACTGGCCTCCAGTCGGGTGAGCGCCCGCTCCAGATACTCCAGTGGAGTCTCGAATGCCTGAGCGGGCAATCCGACCCCGGCCAGCACCCGCTCCATGCGCTCATAGACAGCAATCACCGCTTGGCGGGGGTCCGCTCCGGCCGCCAGCTCCGACAGACTCTGGTCGATGGCCGAGCTGAGCTCCTGTGGGAGCTCGGACGGATCCGCCATCACTGCAGCTCCCTTGCGCCGTGACCGATAGCGGGCGCCCAGGATGGCCAGCACCACCACCAGCCCGACCACGGCCGCCAGCGCGGTTGCCTCGGGAACGGTCGCCCCCGCCACCGTGGCGAACAGGTTGGGAACTCTCGGAGGGGGTGGTGCTGGCTTGAGCCCGGGCGGGGCGCTAGGCGCCCCGCTGCGGCGCTTGGCCAGCAGCACGAAGACCAGCACCTCGGCGGCCAACAGCAGTACCGCGGGAGCGACCATCCGCAGCGCCGCCCGGCGGCGCATCCACGGCACAGCAGGCCCGCTCGTGCCGAGGTCTCGGAACCGGCGCCAGGGGGCGAAGACTAGGGCCAGCACCAAGACCAGCTCGAAGGCCGCCAGGGCGACCACCAACAGCAGTCGAACTATCGATCCGAGCGTGACGGCGCCCGGTCCTTTGTTGGGAACCCCAGTGGGACCGACTGCATAGTGGGCCCGCACCGAGAGCGCCACCACCGCCAGCAGAGCCACCACCGCAACCGCGAGCAGCCACCGAGAGCCCTTTCTCCTTCCGAGATCGTGCTCTGCCGGTCCGCTGCTGGACACCTGCGACCTCACCGAGATCAACTCCCTGCGCCCGGTCGGCGTCGCCCCAGGCTAGCAGTGGACGGCAAGGGAGCTAGTCCCCGCCGGTAGGCTCGTCCCATAACTTCGAAGCCAGTCAACCTAGGCCAGAGGCGAACCCGCCGGCGCGATGACCGGGGTCAACTCGGGCTCGGGAGCCGGTCCCGGGTCAGCCCGAGCCAGATTGACAGCGATCGCGATCAGCAAGAGGTTGCGCAGGGCCACCACGGCGATCACCAGTGGATTGAAGGCAACCACTTGGGAAAAGAGGTCGGGGAATTCGATCTGGGTCAGAAGGGCCATCAGAAACCCGCTGCCGAGCAGCAGGTTGGCGCGCGACCGGCTGAACTCAGAGCCAGCCGCCAGGACCAACACCGGCAGCAGAGCAAGCAGGTATTGAGGGGATAGCACTGGAGTGCTGGCGACGGTCACCGCGATCGCGAAGGCCACCGCGGCTACCGGACGGCGCCTCTCCCTGACGAAGTGAAGAGTCCCCCAAACCAGGGCCACCACCCCGACCAGCGCCACCACAGCCGCCGCTGGGGAGACTTGGGGGCCGGAGAGCTGGACCGAGCCGAGCGTTCCCGTGTAGCTGGCTATTGGAAGGAATGCGTGCAGAAGGAAGCTAATGGAGGCGGCCACGCTCTCGATCTCGACTCCACGGTGGACGCTGGCGATGGCCGCGCCAATCACCCCACCACGGGACCAGACCAAGAACGCCAGCAGGATCGCTGCCGCCGGAACCAGCCCAAGGCCGACCTGCGCCGCCCTCTGCCTCAAACCCTCGGTCCACCGCTTCCCCACCGGTGGCCAAAGTGCCCAGAGCACAATTGGGATGGTCGCCACCACCACGGTCTCCTTGATCAGCGCCGCCAGCGTCACCAGAGCCACCGCCAAAGCAATCCGGCGCGAGCGCAGGGCCAGCGCGGCACCCGCGACCGCCAGCCCCTGCAACCCGTCAACTCTGGTCACCAGTACCGGTCCCACCGCAATCATCAGGGCGGCTGCGGTGAGCGCCACCGGGTAGAGCACTCCGGCCCGCCGACAGGCTCCACCTAAAACCCAGACACCGATTCCCAGCAACACCAGCATCTCGATGGCGAACCCAAACGAGTAGTACTTGGCCCCAGCCAGCAGCGGCGGAACCACCAGCAGCAGGCTGAGCGGCGGGTAGACGAAGACCACGTGGCTGTAGGGAGCGGTGAGAAAATGCACCCCATACGGCAGGTGCCCCTCGACGAAGCCTTGGGCGCCGTGCTCGAAGATGAACGTGTCGGGGATGGCGTCCCCCACCAGGTCATGAATCGTGTAGAAGTGCAACTCGGTGAGCAGGACGGGAATAAAGGCGACTGCCGCCAAGGGGAGGATCAGCAGCCGACTCATCCGGGCCGCCACGGACTTTTGGTTCATCGCACTCCGCTCGGAATCTGGGACGGCCACTCGGCCCGAGGAGTAGGTGGCGGGGTGGGCGAAGCAGGATTCGAACCTGCGACATCCTCGGTGTAAGCGAGGCGCTCTACCACTGAGCTATTCGCCCCGGCAGCGGTCAGGTTACTGGGGCGCGCTCCCCATCGGTCCAGCCCGGACCGGGAGCTGTCACCCCCATGACCCGGCCCAGGCATATCCGGGCTGGCGAAGGGCCCCAGCTTCAAGCGGCAGGCCGTGGTCTCCTCTCTCACCGGCTACTTGGTCCCGCTGCCCGGGGCTCTCGTCCGGGCGCCCGCCGACTCATCCGCCGAGAGTAGCCGTTGCCTTGTCGGCCCAGCCCGGCACCCGGGTGACGGGTTGATTACGGAACTATCCGCGGGCTCCTCGGGAAGTCAGCTGAGTTGAGTTACGGGTCGCTGCGGGGAGAGCGCGAGCGCCGACCATCGAGCTTCGGCGGCAGCACAGTGACCGGGTGGAGCAGGTAGATCTCCTGCCCGTTTAGCACACGCTCCAGCACCGCCGACGGGCTCTCCTCGGCCAAGGTCACTATCCCGCAGAGCTCGAGCTGGCGCCGCACCTCAGGAGGCACGATCCGCTCCCCCTCCAGGTTCAGCTCCTCCAACACCTCGAGGACGCGGTCCAACTGCCCCAGATGCGAG
Source organism: Candidatus Dormiibacterota bacterium (assembly GCA_049799515.1). Lineage (GTDB taxonomy): Bacteria > Chloroflexota > Dormibacteria > Aeolococcales > Bog-877 > Bog-877. Next base: position 32,288 of record JBARIA010000133.1, read on the forward strand.
CGCCGGTCGGCGCGCTGTGGTCCGCTCTCGCCTTCCCAGCTCAAAGCCGGTACCGCCCGACTTCGCGTCGTCCGCGCCCGCTCTTTGATCGTAGCCACGGATTGGTCTGTAGAAATATGCAGGAAGCGAGCCCCGACGTAAATAGGCAGTTTTGCGGCGATATCTTGAGCGGCCGGTTCACGCCTTCGGCACCAGGGTGCTGAGCGGGAGGTCAAGGCCCAGCTCGGCGGCTTCCCCTAACTCCCAGCGCAACCCGAGGGCATGGGCCACGAAGGGGCTCACCAGTTCCGCCAGCGCCTCGGGCCGGAGATCCCCGGTTGCCCCGGCAGCCTCCAGGGAGGTGGCCCGGCGACCCTCTATCCCACAGGGAACGATGAGTTCGAAGGCGCTCAGATCGGTGGTCCCGTTGAGCGAGAAGCCGTGGTAGGTGACCTTGCGCCCGCTCAACCTCACCCCGAGTGCGGCCAGTTTGCCCTGGCGGCTCCAGACGCCGGTGTAAGGCGGCTCACGGAAGGCGTCCACCCCGCGCATCTGGCAGGCATCGATCAGGGCCTCTTCCAGAGCTCGCAGGTAGGCGATACCGTCCATCCCCAGCTGGTCCAGATTGACGATCGGGTAGCCCACCAGCTGGCCCGGCCCATGGAAGGTCACCGACCCGCCCCGGTCGACCTCGAAGTACTCGGCCCCGCTGGCCCGCAGCCCCGCCTCGCCCTGGAGCAGATGTTCGGGCCTGCCACCGCGGCCCATGGTGTAGACGGCAGGGTGCTCCATCAGCAGTAGGACGTCCTCCTCGAGCTCGCCCTGCGCCCGGGCGGAAGCCAGGCGGCGTTGCCAGTCCCAGGCCGGTTGGTAGGCGACCGTGCCGCACCAGACCACCTTCAGCGGGGCGCGCCAGACCCCGGCCACGGCTAGGGACCCCCGACCCCGACCGGCGCCACCGAGGCGCCCGCCACCGCCTGCTGATGCGCGTGGTAGGAGCTCCGCACCAAGGGGCCCGACTCCACATGGGCGAAGCCGAGCGACATCCCGTACTCCCGCAGCTCCAAGAACTCTTCTGGCCGCCAGAATCGATCGCAGCGGATGTGCTTGAGGGATGGGCGCAGGTACTGGCCGATGGTCACCAGCCTGACCCCATGCTGACGCAGGTCCGCCAGAACTTGCTTGACCTCATCCATGGTCTCCCCCAGCCCAACCATCAGCCCGGACTTGGTCTGGGCACCTGTCCCCATCTCGCCGGCCCGCCGCAGCACGGTCAGCGATCTCGGGTACAGCGACTTGGGTCGAACCCGGGGAAAGAGCCGGCTCACCGTCTCGATGTTGTGGTTGAAGACCTCCGGGGAGGCTGCCATGACCGTGGCGATGCTGGCCTCCGATCCCTGGAAGTCCGGGGTCAGCACCTCCACCTGGCATCCCGGCACGCGGTCATGTATCGCCTCGATCGTCCTGGCGAAGATTTCGGCGCCCCCATCCGGGAGGTCGTCGCGGTCGACTGAGGTGATCACCGCGTGCCTGAGCCCCATCTCGGCGACCGCGTCAGCTACCCGGGCCGGCTCCTCTCGGTCGAGCCCGGTGGGACGGCCCGAGGTCACTGCGCAGAAGGCACAGGCCCTGGTGCAAACATCGCCCAGAATCATGAACGTGGCCGTGCCGAAGCTCCAGCATTCGCCGATGTTGGGACAGCGGGCCTCCTCGCAAACAGTGTGCAGCCGCTTGCCTCGCATGATCCGGTCCAGCTCCTGATAGCGACCGCCGACCGGCATCTTGACGGTCAGCCAGGCTGGCCTCCGCTCCACGCCACTGGGCAGCAGCTGCTGCCAGAGGGGACGCCCGTCCCCGACCGGGCCCCGACCTGGCACCAGATCTGGCCGACGATCTGGAACCACCGGCAGACTCACCTTTGGCCGAACCTGCCGCGGGGACGGAGTGCTGTCCATCACGCAATCCTAATGCCGCCGCCGCTCGGGGCCCTCTGGCCCTGCGCCGGCGTCAGAACAGGGCGCTGTCCGGGGTGACCGCCTCCAGGGAGCTCTTCACCGCGCTGAGGAAGCGGGCGGCCGCCGCTCCGTCGTTGATCCGGTGGTCGAAGCTCAGGCAGAGGTTCATGATCGGACGTATTGAGATCCCATCGCCCACCACCACTGGCCGCTGGACCACCGCGTCCATCACCAGAATGCCGGCCTGGGGCTGGTTGATGATGGCCCGAGACATGACAGTGCCCAAGGCTCCGGCATTGTTCAGCGTGAAGGTGCCACCCTCGACGTCCTCCTGGCGGGCCTTGCCCTGGCGGGCCCGCTCGATCAGGGCAGCAGCCGCCTGAGCTAGCCCGGCCACACTGTAGTTGTCAGCGGACCGGACTACCGGCACGATGAGGCCGTCCGCGACCGCCACCGCCAGCCCCAGATTGATCTCACTCCGAAGTTGGATGGCATCCTCTTCGAAGATCGCGTTCATGGTCGGCACCGCTCGCAATGCCAAGCAGGTGGACTTCATCCCAAAGTGAAGGAAGGTGAGTTCGATGCCGGTGGAGGCATGGAACTCGGCCCGGCGAGCAGCCCGGGCGGCCGCCACCCCGCTCATGTCCGCCTCGACCATGGTCCAGGCGTGCGGTGAGGTCTGAAGACTGCGAACCATGTGCTCGGCGATAGCTCGCCGCATCGGGCTGTGCGGGATCCTGGCACCCGGCAGGGGAGCTTCGGGGGCGGCGGGACGAGATACCGGGCCGGCCGGCGGCTTCTCCCGGGGCGCCGTCTTGCCGGCCTCCAGGAAGAGCAGGACGTCGCGCTTGGTGATTCGGCCCTGGAACCCAGTCCCGGTCACCTGACTGATATCGATCGAGTGCTCCTCGGCCAGTGCCCCCACTGCGGGGCTGATAAAGCCGGGGGAGGGGTCGCTGGCAGCGGGCTCCTCTGCCTCAGCGGGACCGCCAACAGCTACCGGCTCCTCTCCTGAACTCTCGGCGACTGTCTCCTCGGCCTCGGTCTCGACCGCCACCGCCACGTCGACCGGTTCCGGTTGTCCTGCCTCGGCGGGAAGCTCCTCGGCTGCCCCTTCCAGGGTGCAGATCGGCTCACCCACGGAAAGTCGCTTACCCTCGGCAGCCAGGATCTCGCCCACCTTGCCCGCCGCGGGAGCGGGTACCTCGGCGGTGACCTTGTCGGTGATGACTTCCACTAGGGAATCGAAGCGCTCCACCTGCTGGCCGGGCTGGACCAGCCAGGTGCCAATCGTCCCTTCGGTGACCGACTCACCCAGCTGGGGCATCTTAACGGTGATCTGCACGATCTCTTCTTACCTCATTGGCCGTCCTAGTAGGCGGCCAACTCCCTGAGTTTGGTCTCGATCTTCTCCGGCCCGAGGCAGTAGACCTCGGCCAGGGATTCGGCGAAGGGGATGGCCGGGATCTCCGGTCCGCCAATCCGCATCACCGGGCCGTCTAGGGCCTGAAAGCACTCCTCGGCGACCAGGGCCGCGACTTCGGCACCCACTCCCACCGCCAGGTTGGCCTCGTGGGCGACCAGCACCTTACCGGTCCTGGTCGCGCTCTCCACGATCAACTCCCGATCCAGGGGCCGGACGGTGCGCAGATCCACCACCTCAACCTCGATCCCGTCCTGGCTGAGACTCTCAGCGGCGGTCACCACCTCGTGCACGGTTGCTCCGTAGGTGAAGCAGCTGATGTCGCGGCCGGGACGCACGATCTGGCCCTTGCCGAGGGGCACCAGGTATTCCTCATCCGGCACCTCCTGACGCATCGAGCGGTACAGACCCTTGTGCTCGAAGAAGCAGACCGGATCGGGGTCCCGGAGCGCGGCCAGCAGCAGCCCCTTGGCGTCGTATGGGGTGGAGGGCAGGACCACCTTGAGCCCCGGGACATGGGCAAAGAGCGCCTCCAGCATCTGAGAGTGATACAGAGCCCCGTGCACATGGACGCCGCCCCCACAGGGAGCCCGGACCACCATCGGGCAGCTCCAGTCGCCGTTCGAGCGGTAGCGGATCTTGGCCGCTTCACTGATCAACTGGTCCATGGCCGGCGGAATGAAGTCCAAGAACTGGATCTCCGCGACTGGGCGCAACCCAGCCAAAGCGCAGCCGATGGCCACCCCGACAATTGACGCCTCGGCGAGTGGGCTGTCGATGACTCGCTCCTCGCCGAACTCTTGGAAGAGTCCAGAGGTGGCCCCGAACACTCCGCCCTTGACCCCCACGTCCTCGCCCATCACGATCACCCGGTCGTCCCGGCGCATCTCGTCTCGGAGGGCGTCGCGGACAGCCTCCACGTAGGTGATTTCCGGCACCTGTCAGGCTTCGCCGTAGACGTGTTGGAGGGCGGTCTTTGGATCTGGGACAGGTGCTTGATCCGCCTCCGCCTGAGCCTCGTCGATCAGCGATTGGCATTCCTGGCGAATCTGGTCGGCGTCTCCCTCGGCCAAGATCGAGCTCGACTCCAGGTCCATCCGGAAGCGTTCCAGCGGGTCATGCCGGCGCATCTCCTCCAGATCCTCGGTGCTCCGGTAGCGGCGCTGATCGTCGTCGCTGCTATGAGACTGGAGCCGGACACAGGTCGCTTCTAGCAGCGTTGGTCCTCCCCCCCGCCGGGCCCGCGTGACAGCTTCGCTGGCCGCTCGGTACACCGCCAGCACGTCGCCCCCATCGACTGACTGCCCGGGCATGCCGTAGCCGGCAGCCCGGTCGGCGACGTGCTCGACCGCCATCTGGAGTGATTGGGGGACGCTGATCGCGAACGAGTTGTTCTCGACCAGGAATATCACCGGCAGCTGGTGGATAGCGGCCCAATTCATCCCCTCGTGCCAGTCGCCCTCGCTGGTTCCCCCCTCCCCCACAGAGGTCACCACGACGCGGTCCTCCTTGCGGTATTTGAAGGACTGAGCCACCCCGACTGCGTGCAGCATCTGAGTCGCCACCGGACTGCCCCCGGTGACGATGTTGTGCTGCCGCGAGGAGTAGTGGGCGGGCATCTGCCGGGCGCCACTGTTGGGATCTCCGGCCTTGGCCAGAGCCGCCAGCAACTGGTCGCGTGGCTCCATGCCCATCACCAGGACCAAGGTGATGTCGCGGTAGTAGGGGATGATCCAGTCGTAGTCTCGCCTCAGTGCGTAGCCGACCCCGACCTGGGCCCCCTCATGTCCCTGACCCGAGATCGCGAAGGGGGCCCTGCCCTGCCGGTTTAGGACCAGGATTCGCTGGTCGAGGAGCCGGCCCAGGAGCATGTCCCGATACATCTCCCGCAGCCGGTCGCGCGTGAGCCCGGCCACTCCCACCGGAGCCGACTCGGTCACTGCCATCCGGTTGCCTGCCTCCATCAAGTAGCGAGGAACCGCGCCATCCTAGCGCCGCCAGTTGCCAGGGCTGTTGGGAGAAGTCGTGCTGGCCCAGCTCAGGTGGAGAGAGAGCGCCGGACTCCGACGAAGCTGCCCACCGATCCAAGTGCGCCTCCGGCGACGATCAGGGCGACCACGGTCACGGCTGCGAATCGCGCTCCGATCCCCAACGCAAGGCTGTGCCCTCCCCCGAAACCCAGACCCACGCCTAGCAGGATGATCGAGGCCACCAGAGCTGAGATCACCCCGACGATGACCCCCTCCAGCACGAACGGCCAGCGAACGAACCAATCAGTGGCTCCGACCAGCTTCATGATCTCGATCTCTCGGCGGCGCACATAGGCGGCCGTCCTCACCGAGATCGTGATGATGACCAGTGCCACCGCCCCGACCACGGCCACCACCAGTCCGCCGCCCAGCTGGGCCACGAAGATGTAGCGCTCTAAACGGGGGATGACATCGGCGTTGTAGTCGGTCGGATGCGGCCCGCTGTCCAGGATCGCCGAGGTTCGCACCTCCCGGTTCAGCTGGGACACCGCCTTGATGTTCCTGAGGTGGAAGTTGAGTGAGGCCGGCAGCGGATTGCCAGCTCCTGACTTCTCCAAAAGGTTGATCGCCTGGGTGAGGCCGAGGCTGCTACCGGCCTGTTGAGCAGCCTGGTCTTTGTTTTCGAAGGTGGCCTTGGCGACCGTGGCGGAACTGCCCAGGTTCTGCTCCAGGTTCACCTCGCTGGCGAAACCCACGTGGTCGGCCATGAATACCTTCAGCACCGACGCCTGCGACTCCTCCGTATGCAGCACCCCATCCAGGGCGTGGACCACCACCACCGCCACCCCGGCGCCCAGGAGGGTGAGGGTGATGGTCAGGACGCTGGCCACCGCGATGCCCCGATTGCGCAGGATGTTCTGGATCGCCACCCGGCCGACGAACTTGAGGGCGGGAATCGGGTTCATAGGATGGCGTCCCCGTCCCGCAAATAGGTCCCTTCGGCCTCATCTCGGACGATCCGGCCGTCCTCGATCGCCAGCACCCGGCGTCGACAGAGGTCCACCACCTCGCGGTTGTGGGTGGCCATTACCACGGTAGCCCCTCGGTGATTGATCTGCTGGAGCAGCTGGACGATGCCCCAACCAGCGTCGGGGTCCAAGTTCCCAGTGGGCTCGTCGGCGAGGAATATCCTCGGCCGGTGCACCAGGGCCCGGGCGATCGCCACCCGCTGCTGCTCCCCACCGGAGAGCTCGGTCGGGACTGCGTTGAGCTTGTCTTCTAAGCCGACGATGTCGAGTGCTTCGCCCACCTTCTCTTTGAGGTGGGGCCGCCCCGGGTCGGTGACCTGGATGGCGAAGGCCACGTTCTGCTCCACCGTCAGGCTGGGCAGCAGCTTGAAGTCCTGAAAGACGATGCCCATCTTGCGGCGCAGCCGGGGCAGATGGCGGTGCTTGAGCCGGGCCAGGTCCTGACCCTCGACTAGGACATGGCCCTGGGTGGCCCGTTCCTCTCGGATCAGGAGCCGGATCACGGTTGACTTCCCCGCTCCGCTGGCACCTACCACAAAAACGAAGTCGCGCGGCCGCACCGTGAACGAGGCGTCCCGGATCGCCGCCTGACCGTTGGCGTAGACCTTGGAGACCTTCTCGAAGACGATGATCGGTGGCTCGCTGCGAGCCAAGTCGTTGCCCCGCGCGCCGGTCATAACGACCGGTGCCGGAAGGCTGGTGGAAATCGACATTAGGGGAGGCTTGGTCCTCATGCCAGGCGGACTGGCAGCCGACGGGCGGACCCCCAAAAGGGAGAGTGGCGCAGCCCTTGGCCGTTCTCGATTTTGGCCCGAGTATACCCTTCGCGACTGGACCCGGCAGCGGTCCGCTCCAGCACAGCGTCCACCTCGTTACACCCGCTGCCCTCGCCGTTACCCAAGCGACCATCCGCGTTCGCGAAAAGCGCGCCCAACACAGCCGTAGCGGGCGCTACGAAGTCCCCCCCTCCTGCTCCCGTTCGGTGGCTTCCCGACGCAGGTATGCCTCGATGAAAGGATCGATATCGCCGCCTAGGACCGCCTCAACGTTCCCGACCTCCAGCGCGGTGCGGGTGTCCTTGACCAGGGTGTACGGCTGGAGCACGTAGGAGCGGATCTGGTTGCCCCATTCGGGCGAGATCAGGTCACCCTTGAGGTCAGCGATGTGGTCCAGACGCTGGGCTCTTTGATAATCGAGCAGCCGCGAACGCAGAACCCGCCAGGCGGTCTCCCGATTCTGCTGCTGCGAGCGTTCGTTCTGACAGGTCACCACGATCCCAGTGGGGATGTGGGTTATCCGTACCGCCGACGACGTCTTGTTGACATGCTGACCGCCAGCCCCAGAACTTCGATAGACATCAACGCGCACGTCCTTCTCGTCCACCTCGACCTCAACTTCGTCGGGAATTTCAGGGTATACCTCGACCAGAGCGAAGGCGGTGTGGCGTCGGTGAGCAGCATCGAAGGGACTGATCCGCACCAACCGATGCACTCCCTTTTCGGCGCGCAGCTGGCCGTAGGCGTGGGTGCCCGTGAAGCGCACCGTCGCGCTCTTTATGCCTGCCTCCTCGCCTTCCGATTGGTCCAGAAGATCGGTCTCCATCCGGTGGGCCTCACCCCACTTGAGGTACATCCGGAGCAACATCTCGCCCCAGTCCTGGGCGTCGGTGCCACCAGCGCCAGCATGCACTGATAGCAGCGCCGGGTAGTTGGAATAGGGGTCCTGATAGAGAAGCTCCAACTCGCGGCGGTCCAGCTCCTTCTCTATCGCGGTCAGCTCTGAGACCACCTCGTCCCCACCGGACGCATCCTCCTCCAGCAGGTCGGCCAGTTCGATGGCGTCCTGGGTGCGTTTGGCCAGCGCCGACAGCTCCTCAAGCTCTCCCCGCAAGCGGCTTAGCTCCTGCGACGCCCGCTGAGCTCGGGTGGGGTCATCCCAGGCGCCCTCGCGCCCGAGTTCTTGTTCTAGGAGCTCTGCCCGGACCTCTTTCCCCGCGAAGTCAAAGATGCTCCTTGAGCTGGGCGGCACGTCGGTCCAGTTGCTGGGCACGGTTACTCAACTCATTCATCTCTCATCCAGTCTACTGGGCGGACACCGTGCTCACTTCGACCGCCGGCTAGGTAAAGCGGCTGGGTTGCGACCCAGCCGTCACCGCGTGCCTCCCCTCAGTCCCTGGATAATCTCCAGATGCAAGCAGCGGCGGGCGAGTCCAGGGCCTCCCTGGCAAGGCTCCGCCGGACTGTCGAATCCTGGCCCTCGCTCACCCGCGAAGGCGCCCTTCTGCTGGCCATCTTCACGCTGGATCTGGCGCTGGTAAACCACGCCGGCTACGTAAGTGACCTCGCGGTGATGGCCCTTGGCGCCACAGTTGGCCTGCTGCTGATCTCCCGGAGCCTTCCCAGCGGCCAACCCCCAACCTGGCTCTGGGCCGCCGTAGTGGCCGGACTGGGTCTTTCCCTGCCACTCGCTAGTTTCGGCGCCTGGCCACGCGGCTGGCCAGTCCTGGCCTTCGTGGTCGCCGCCTTGGCTGCTTCCGTCTTGATCGCCAAGAACCACAATCAAGCAGCGCTGGTGGTCGCGGCTCTGGGGGGCCTCACCTACCTTGCCGTCTGCTGGCGGTGGGATCCCTCGCAGATCGACGTGCTCTTCGGCCTTCGTTCGGCGGGGCACGCCCTCCTGCACGGGAGTAACCCCTACCTACCGCTCCACCTCTCCACCACCCGGGGCAGTCCTCGACTGGTCCACTTCACCTACGGGCCGGTCGTGGCCGCTCTGGCTGCGGTTGGTCTACTCGCCGGCGACCCTCGGGTGATCTCGGTGTTGGCGGTGGCGGCGCTCGCTGCGGCGCTCTACCGATTGACCGGCTCTAGGACTGTAGGCAGCCGGCTGGCGGTAACGGTCTGCGTAGCCCCGCTGATGATCGCGATGGTGATCAACGCGTGGCCGATAGTCATCGTCATTGCTGCGACTGCTTGGTGGTTGGTACTGCGCCGCAGACATCGGACTGCAGCCACCCTGGTGCTCGGATTAGCAATGGGGTGCGCACTCGTTCAGGTGGGACCGCTGATGTTGGTCTTGTTTCTGCGCAGCCGCAGAATCATGGCAGAGATTCTGGTCGCCGCCGGCATCGGATTGGTGATCGTCGGTGGGTTCGCCTGGTGGACCGGATTTCAGCACTACTGGTATTACACGATCGGGGTTCACTTTAACGGTCAGGTTGGCACCGGTTCACTATCGCTGGCCGGGATCCTGGCGTTGATTGGCGCTCATCCTCTCCCAGGGTTTCTTGGCGTCGCGGCGACGCTGGTGCTGCTGGCATTTGTCGTGAGCCGCCCCACGGTGGGACTGGGCGGGGTCCTCACCGATGCCGCAGTCGTCACCGCTTTCGCAATGTTTTTCGCTAAGTTTGCCTTCATCAACTACTACTTCATTGCCTTCGCCGCCATGTGGATGGCGGTAGCCGCGGGTCAGTCTGCCACCGACGGCGACCTGGCTTCGCAGCCTCTGCTAGGCAGCCTGCCCGAAGCGGGCGCGGCAGCCCTGGGCTCCGCGCTGCGCGGTATCTTCTTGGCGGCTGTCGCCTACGTGAACTCGGTTGGCGGCAGGACCCGACGCGCCTCGGCCAGCTGGGTTTCGGTCAGCCCTCCCGCTCTGCCCACCGCTGCCTCGGGCAGTTTGAACGTGGGTCAGACGCGACCCCATTCGCCGGAACTCAGTTCACGCCCCGCCATCCCGAGGTGACCCGGTCGAATTCACTGGCTCGCCCCATGGCACCGCTTGTACTTGCGACCCGAACCACAGGGACAGAGCGCATTCCGACTGACCGGGGCTCCGCCAGGCGGTGAGGTCGCCGGGGCCGCACCGCCGTTAGCCGGTCCGCGGGCTGGCTGGTTTGCTCCCGGTGGCGAACTCCGAGGTGGCGCCGCGAGTGCCTGCGCGGCAGCGTCCAAGGTCGCCTCGCTCGGCAGCATCGATCTCGGATCCGACCCAACCTCACCTGGCCGCCCTGCCTCGGGATGTACGGCAATCCCCTCCAGTGGCGCGGCTTCCACAGGTGTCACCTGGATCTCGGCATGGAACAGATAGCGGACGATCTCCTGCTTGAGCGACTCCTGAAACGACTGGAAGGCGGAGAAAGCCTCTGCCTTGAATTCGACCAACGGATCCCGCTGGCCCAGCGACTGCCAGCGAATGTCGTCCTTGAGGTGATCCAGAGTGGTGAGGTAGTCGGCCCACCGTTGGTCGACCAATTGCAGCATCAGCTGGGTCTCGGCAATCCGAACGACATCCTCAGTGTAGAGCGCCTCTTTCTCGGCGTAGAGACGCTCTGCTTCGTTGATCAGAGTTTCGGCTACCTCCTCGGGGCTATCGCCCAGCTGCTCCAGTTCGACCTCTTCGGCGGGCGGGAAGGGGAACACGTAGCGCAGGCGATTCCACAGTGCATCCAGATCCCACTGGGCCTGGTGGCGCCCGGGACAGTAGACCGCGATCATGTCCCGAATCACCTCTACGGTCCACTCGTTGAGGTTGTCCCGTGTGTCGACACCCTCCAGGATCCGGTCCCGCTCGGCGTAGATGATTGCGCGCTGCATATTGACCACGTCATCGAATTCGACGACGTAGCGGCGGCTGTCGAAGTTGGCCCCTTCGACCCGCGACTGCGCCGACTCGATCTGGCGACTAACCAGTCCCGACTCGATGGGCACGTCCTCGTCCATTCCAAATCGCGACATCAGCCCGCGCATCCTCTCGCCCCCGAAAACGCGCATCAGGTCGTCCTCGAAGGAGAGGAAGAACCGGCTCTCGCCGGCATCCCCCTGGCGGCCCGCTCGACCGCGGAGCTGGTTGTCGATGCGCCGTGACTCATGCCTCTCGGTGCCCATGATGTAGAGGCCGCCGAGTCCTTGGACCCCCTCTCCCAGCACGATGTCGGTACCCCGGCCGGCCATGTTGGTGGCGATAGTGACCGCCGAGCGCTGTCCCGCCGCCGCCACCACCTCGGCCTCCCGCTCGTGCTGCTTGGCGTTGAGGACCTCGTGTACTACACCGCGCTTCTCCAGGAGCCGCGAGAGACGCTCGCTCTTGTCGATGCTCACGGTGCCCACCAGCACCGGTTGTCCCTTGCGGCTCCTCTCCTCAATCTCATCGGCAATGGCCTGGAACTTGACCTCCTCCGAGCGATATATCAGATCGGGCTCGTCAAGTCGGACCATCGGCTTGTTGGTGGGAATCGGCACCACCTCGAGCCGGTAGATCTTGTGAAACTCCTCAGCCTCGGTGATGGCGGTCCCGGTCATGCCGGCGAGAACCTCGAAGGTGCGGAAGTAATTCTGGAAGGTGACGGTGGCCAGGGTCCGCTGCTCCTGCTGCACCTTGACCCCCTCTTTGGCCTCGATCGCCTGGTGCAGGCCGTCCGACCACCGCCGGCCGGGCATGGTCCGTCCAGTGAATTCGTCGACGATCACAACCTCACCATCACGCACGATGTACTCGCGGTCCTTCAGGTAGAGCGCGTGCGCCCGCAAGGCCTGGTTGATGTGGTGGGCCTCGTCGACATGCTCGATGTCGTAGACGTTGGCGACGCCGGTCATTCGCTCGATCTTCTCAACGCCTTCGTCGGTGAGACTTCCGGACTTGGTCTTCTCATCGATGGTGAAATCCACCTCGGGTGTGAGCCGGGGGATGAGTCGCGCGTATTGGTAGTATTTTTCGGGTGCTTCTTCGCCCATTCCGCTGATGATTAGCGGTGTCCGCGCCTCGTCGATGAGTATCGAGTCAACCTCGTCGATGATCGCGAAATAACGGTCGCGCTGAACCTTTTGGTCAAGCGAGCGAGCCAAGTTGTCGCGCAGGTAGTCGAATCCCAACTCGTTGTTGGTTGCATAGACCACGTCGGCTTGGTAGGCCTCTCCGCGCGAGACCGGCCGCAGGTGACGCAGCCGGACGTCGACGTGCTCCTCGTCGGTGTACTCGGGGTCGTAGACCAGGGATTGCTCGGGGATGATCACTCCCACCTGCATGCCCAGGGCGTGGAACAGTGGAGCGTTCCAGCCGGCATCGCGGCGGGCCAGGAAATCGTTGACGGTAACCAGGAAACAGCCCCTGCCAGTCAGGGCGTTGAGGTAGAGCGGAAGCGCCGCCACCAGGGTCTTGCCCTCGCCGGTCTTCATCTCCGCGATCTTGCCCTGGTGGAGGACGATGCCTCCCAGACACTGGACATCGAAGGGCCGCATCCCCAGATTACGCTGGGCCGCCTCGCGGGCGACCGCAAACGCCTCCACCAGCAGATCGTCGAGGGTTTCGCCCTCCTCCAGTCGCTCCTTAAACTCGGCGGTCTTGGCCCTCAGCTCCTCGTCGGAGAGAGGCTTCAGCTCCTCGCCGATCTCGCCGATCTCGGCCACCTCCCCGGTGTGGCGGCGAACTTCCCGGCGGGTGGGGTCGTAGATCCGGTTGAAGACGCTCATGACTGCTGAGGATTATGCCCCGCTCGCCGACTGGGCAATCCCCAGCCGCGTTGGCTCTTCGAAGTAGGCGGGGCCGGTCCCGGCTCCCCCGACCTCCATCCAGCAGGTGCGGGCTCCCTCAACCACCAGGACCAGCACCGCTACCGGGGTGAGGCCGACCGCCAGGAGGTGAAAGGGCCAGACAGCTGGGAGGGTCGCCAGTGCCAGCACGCAGAGGCCGGCCCCGAAGCCGGTCAGGCGGATGTCGGTCCGCCAGTGCCAGAGCCCGCCGGCCAGGACTGCCAGCAGCGCGAGTCCGAGAAACCAGGGGAGCACCCCGGCGGGCCAGATGAGCAACAAGACCACCAGCGCGGTCACCGAGAGGCCCAGACCGAGTCCGTGCACTCGGCGCGCGTCGCGGCCGACGGTGAGCATGAACAGCGGCAGCAGCAGCAGGTCGTCATTGGGATGGGCGTAGGGAATTGCCAGCAGCCAGATGCCCACCGGCAAGGCCACCGCCCAGGTGACCCGGCCCACCGGGCTCACCCGGCGCCAATCAGGAGAAACCATCATCCAGACGGCGAATATGGTCATTGAGGCGAGACCGAACAAGACCATGGCCAGGGTGGCCGGAGCCGTGATCCCGGTGCCGAAATGCCAGGAGCGAGGTGCCGCCGCGAGCAGCCCAGGGAGTCCGGCGAGGTCGGGCTGCTGGGTGCCGACTCCGCCGGCGAACACCCCCAGTTGGTGCCACCAGGACGTCAGCAGCGACCCACTAGCCAGAGCGAAGAGCGCCGCGACCACCAGGAATCCGGCGGCGAATTCCAGGGCCCTTCGTCGCCCCGGCCAGAGCGCCAGGAACATGAAGATGGGGACCGGCCAAAGCAAGGTGGGCTTCAGCAGGGTCAGCCCCAACACGCACCCGGCAGCCAGGCTGCGTTCGTGCCAGGCGAGAAGCATTGATCCCGCCAGGGCCGCGAACAGGATTGCGTCGAATTGGCCGGCGAGCAGACCCAGCAGTCCAATCCAGGAGACAATCACCGCCGCTGCCAAGACCCCGGTATGACGCCAACCCAGGTCCCGGGCGAGCAGGGTGACCGTGAGCACCACGAGGACCAGTCCCAACGCGCTCATCAGCGCATAGCTGACCCAGAACGGCAGATGAGTGAGCGGCACCAACAACCAGGCGGTGATCGGGGGGTCCACGAAAGTGTCGAGAACACGGTTGAGGCCGGGGTAGGCGTTCGCCGCCTGCTCGGCGGCTTGGAGCGGGCCTAGGTGGTAGGGGTTGGCACCCTTGGCGATCAGTTTGCTGGCCGCGTAAAAGACGCGGTAGTCATCGGCCATCCCGCCCGGACGTGGCGGCAACTCATGGAACATCGCAAAGATCGCCAGCCCCAGGGCGCAACCCAAAGCCGCCAGCAACACGATTCGCCGCAGACGGCGGCCCCGGTTGCCTAGCAGGTCCTCAAGGCTACCCCCCTCCGGCGCCGAGGTCACCGCCGACTCACTCGACACTCAAGGCGGCCACCGGATCAAGGTTGCTGAGCTGGCGAGCAGGAACCACGGCGGCCAGCAGGATCGCCACAACCACCGCCGCCACCACCACCAAGATCACCAGGCCCGGGATCGCGAAGCTGAGAGGCAGGGCGGCTGAGTTGGCCACCCGAACCTCGGGGGCGATCAATCCGATCCCCACAGCTATGCCGATCACAGATCCAGCGATAGCGGTGGCCAGCGCCTCCCCCAGCACTGCCCGGCGCGTCTCCGCCCGACTGAGTCCTACGACTCGGAGCAGGGCCATGTCCCTAGTGCCCTCCCTCGCTCCCAGGACGACCGTATTGACGGCGGCCAGGATGGCGATCACCACTCCCACCAGCGCCAGAGCCGAGAGTGCGGCGATATCGTGCTGCACTCCGAGGTCTACTCCCTGTCGCACAGTGGAGACTGTCTCCTCCTCCATCCCGTACCGGAAGGCGGCCAGAGCCACTGGATGCTGGAGGTCACTCCCTCCCCGCAACTCCAACTGGATCAGGTTGAAACCCTCGGCGGCAGCCCCAAAATCCTTCTTGGCGACCGCGCTGTCGACCACGGCGGACTCCTCGCCAGAGGGGCCCGGAAGGGTGTGCGCGACGACGCCCACTACCCGAAAGGAGCCGGTGCCACTGGTGGTAACCACCTTGATCTTGGAACCGACGGCTGCGTGAAGGCTGTTGGCGAGCTCCAGCGGCAGCAGCACGCCCTTCCCGGAGGTGACCTGGGCTAGGGCCGAGTCCCGGTTGCCGTGAACGAACTGAAGAGCGCCGCTGATCCCGTACGCCGTGGCCGAGGTGGCCGCCACTGAGATCGATTGATGGCCCACCCGGGCCGCCACGAACCGGACGGGGGCTGACGCGATCACGGAGGATTCTCCGGTCTTGGCCGAGATCGCGCTCAGCACCTGGGTCTCCACCTTCGGGGACTGGGCCACCGGGCTTACCAGTAGGTACTGGCCCACGAACAGATGATCGACCCAGACCTGGCCCGCGGTCAAGGCAGCACTGGAGAGTCCCACCAGGCCGATGGCGGTCGCCACACTGACGAACAGGGCGGCCAGAGCGAGGGAGGTGCGAGTCGGACGGGTACGGCCCCGAGTTGAGATGGCAGCCGCCGGGGTGCCGATCAGAGGGCCCAGCACCGCGCTGAAGGTCCGAACCATCCAGGGGCCGATCCAGCCCAGAGCGGCGCAGATCGCGAGATAGGAAAAGGCGGCGCCCAGGCCCACACCCAGCGCCCCTCCGCTCTCGAAGAAGACGTAGGCGCCGAGCACTCCCAAGACCAGGAGTGGCAGCTGGATCAACCAGCCACGAACAAATCGCACTGCCGGTGGTCTGACCGCCAACAGCGGTGGGATCCGAGCCGCCTGCACCGCCGGTACCGCCGCAGCCAGCACTCCCAGCAGCAGTACCAGCAGGAAGGCGCCCACCGTCCAGCCGACGTCGGCCTGAATCCGGGGCGCGGGACTGACCCCGGAGGGGGTCGAGACGGCGATCAGAACCAGTGCCAGCAGATAACCGACCCCAACCCCGATCGCCGCGCCCAGGGCGGAGGCGGCGATCGCTTCTCTCAGGAAGCTGCGAAAGATCAGGTCCCGGCTGGCCCCTGCCAAGCGCAGCAATCCGATCTCGCGCCGACGGTCGAGGACCAGTGAGCTGAAGGTGGCGGCAATGACCACGAAGGCCAGCACCAGACTCAACGCGGTGATCCCGTCAAGGACAGGCTGCAGCTCCCCGACCGGGTCCCCGTCGGGAACCGCCCTCGGGTTACTGACTGTGTACTGGGTGTGGACCGAGTGGGAGAGCTCGCTGAGCAGCTGGGGCACGGTCGCTCCGGGACGGAGTCTGACCGCGACCTCGCTGACCTGGAGTCCGCTGGAGAACAGCTTCTCGGCGGTCGCCTGGGTGACGTAGACGGCATCGGCGGTGAAGGGAGCTCCCAGAGAGGAGTTGGCGACCACCCCGACCACCTTGAACTTCTTGTCGGCCTTGGACTCGATCAGGTGCAGCTCCTGGCCGATTCTGACCTTGCCCGGGGTTACCACCCCAGTGCTGATCGAGATGCCCGGGGCGAGGTTCTGGCTCACCGCCACCTGGTATTTGGAGCGGGGAGCCCTCCCCCGGGTGACCGGCAGTGGGCGGAGGGCTACCCCCTGGGCACCGGTAGCCACCAGCACCACCTGGCGGAAGGCATGGGAAGGTAGCCGAGCCAGGTCGGCCTTCTCCTCGAGCGGGGCCGCCGCGGTGACCACCTTGAGTTTGGCGATGGCCTTCACCTGGGCGGTGGTGAAGCCTTGGCGGGAGAAGGGTTGTATGTCGTACTCGGCCGAACCCGCCCGCTGCTGGACGGCCATAGTCGCCTGCCTGTGCAGCGCCGACGCCGTGAGCTGGGTCCCTAGAAC
>JBARIA010000134.1:0-1916 GCA_049799515.1 Candidatus Dormiibacterota bacterium
AAGAGCGGGGCGCCCTCCCGGGGGGAGCGGACCGCCAAGTACAACCGGCTGCTTCGGATCGAGCGCGAGCTGGGCAGCTCGGCGCGCTTCGCCAAAGGCGATTGGGTCAGCCGCCGCCAGAGCCAGCCGCGACCTCAGTAGCCCGCATTCGCGACTGATACAGTGGGAAATATGCCGACTTCAGCCGAGAGGGGGCTGCAGGTCCTGACCCCAGCTCCAGGCCGCCGTATCTCCGACTGCATCGGCCAGACGCCGCTGCTGCGGGTTCGCCTTTTCGAGGAGGAGGCGCCCGACCTGCTGGTGCTGGGCAAGGCGGAGTTCATGAACCCCGGAGGGTCGGTCAAGGACCGGCCCGCACTGAGGATGGTTCAGGAGGCTCAGCGAAGCGGACAGTTGGGCCGGGGCCAGGTGCTCTTGGACAGCACTAGTGGCAACACCGGAGTCGCCTACGCCATGTTGGGCGCCGCCTTGGGATTCCCGGTCAAGCTGGTGGTGCCTGACAACGTCGGCGACGAGCGCCGCCAGTTGATGCTCGCCTACGGGGCCGAATTGGTGCTCAGTGATCCCCAGGAGGGATCGGACGGGGCAATCTTGCTCTGCCGGGAGATTCAGGCCAGCGATCCGGACCGCTACTTCACCCCCGACCAGTACAACAATCCCTCCAACTGGCGCGCCCACTACGACACCACTGCGGTCGAGATCTGGGAACAGACTGAGGGGGAGGTCACCATCTTCATGGCCGGGCTGGGAACCTCAGGGACCTTCGTGGGAACCTCCCGGCGGCTGAAGGAGCTCAATCCCGCCATCAGCTGTGTCAGCCTGCAGCCGGAGGATGCCTTCCACGGTCTGGAGGGCCTCAAGCACATGCCTACCGCCATCGTCCCGGGGATCTACGACCCGAGCGTGGCGGACCGCAACCTGGCAGGCCCCACCGGGGAGGCGTACGAACTGGCCCGCCGGCTGGCCCGCCGGGAAGGTATCTTGACCGGGCACTCTTCCGGGCTGGCGCTGTGGGGAGTGGAGCAGCTGGTCCAGGAGGGATTGCGCGAAGGTGTGGTGGTCTTGATCTTCCCCGACGGTGGTGCCCGATACCTCAGCGCCGGTCTCTACGGGGCTGCGTGACCTTGGTGGTGGCAGCGGAGTTGCTCTTCCCAGTCGAGATCTTCGAGCGAATGGCTGAGTTCGCCGAGGCCGCCTATCCCTACGAAGGTTGCGGGGTGCTGGTGGGCACCCCACTCGGAAGCCTGACGCAGGTAAGCCGGGTGGTGGAGGGACAGAACCTGGTCCAGGACCGCCGCCACGACCGCTACGAACTCGACCCCAAAGACATCATCCGGGCGGAGCGAGAGGCCCGTGAAGCCGATCAAGAGGTGATCGGCTTCTACCACACCCATCCCGACCATCCGGCCAGACCCAGTCAGTTCGATACCGATCGCGCCTGGCCCGGCTACCACTATGTCGTGGTCGCGGTCGACGGGGGCCAACTGGCAGAGGCGACTGCCTGGAGGCTGGTGGACGGGGAAGATCCCAACCGCTTCGAGGAAGTTCCTATGAAGGGCGGGCACCAGGGGCCGGGCTATAATCCGGCCGGTCTTGTGGCGGAGGTCCCGTGAAGTCCGCGATCGGCATCCTGGAGATGGTTCTGGCGCTCCTGGTGGTCGTCACGATCCTGCTGCAGACTCCCAAGTCAAGCGGCCTTGGCGGCACGATCGGGGGCGGGACGGACATGGCTGGCGGCTATCGCACACGCCGGGGCCTGGAAAAGGTGCTTTTCCGCGTTTCCATCTGGCTGGTCGTCGCCTTCGTCCTGGTGGCCGTGGTACAGATCCGGCTGGGCACCAGCTAGCTTCACCGGGGACCGCTGGCGGCTTCTTCAGCGCCTCCCGGCACCCGCTGCGCCTGCTGGCCCTGATCGG
>JBARIA010000135.1:0-2617 GCA_049799515.1 Candidatus Dormiibacterota bacterium
GCACGTCGCGCGACCTTTTCTGCCACTCCTCGTCGGTGGCTTCGGTCACCCACTCGTCGTTGAAGAAGATGAGATACTCGGCCATGTCAGACCTCCCTTGGTCCGGTCATCGGGCGGATCTGCTGCGGGAGTATGGCGCGGTCGGGCTCGCAGACCACGTCGATCACGTACTGTGCCATCACAACTCCTCGGGTCGCGGATAGCGGCCCCATCGACCACCCTTCACCCTTTCCACGAACAGGAACCACCGAATCCGACAACGCGTTGAGACGAAGTTGTGCCTCCAGAGGGGCGACAACCACTTTAGCTCGTCGTCCGCCTGGCCTGGGACCAGTGGCGAACATGCTCGTCGAGCACGGAGCAACCCTTGGCGGATAGTGCCCGGAAGGGCTCTGATGGCCGCCTAGCTGGCTTAGAGACCCATCGCTGGTTCCTTACCGGGGCTGGCCCCTGGGCCAACCTTGCAACTCCCCCTACAACAACCCTGGTGGGGTTGTTGCAAGGTTCCATTTAGTACCCTGCCGACTTCAGGCAACTGGCTTACGGCCGCCGTTTCGGAGAGGCTTGTACACGCCGAGAGCGTCAAACTGTACACGGCCGAAGCTGATCTCAGGCTGAGATCAAGCTGGCGCCACCCAGGACGGAGAAATGAGGACTTTTTTGGGCAACCGTCGCGTCTGCGTTCGTCCCCTCAGCTCTCGGTACCGAGTGGCAACGCTGGTCGAGCTGCAAAACCTCATCCAGACAGACCCGCGTGGCGGCCCCCCACGGTCCGACGGCGAGAGGCGACACGCCGTTGTCCTCCGGTGCGTCGCAGAACTGCTACACTGCCGCAATGAACGACATCCCGGCTCGGGAACTCCGCAATGACGTCAGTGGCGTTCTCCGGCGAGTGGAATCCGGCGAACACCTGCGGGTGACCGTAAGCGGACGCCCAGTGGCCGAACTCAGCCCGCTATCAGCGCGCCCAGCGGCGATCCTCTGGGATGAGTTCGTCAATGGAAGTCAACTCTGGCGGGCGGACCCCGGCTTGGCCCGCGAGCTCGCTGAACTGATCCCGGGCACCACCGACGACATCTCCGTCTCATGAGTCAGAGCGACGATGACATGGCTGCAGAAGTCGCCCTAGCCGACACCTCTCTCTTCATCGCGATGGAGCAAAATCGTTCCTTGACCGGGCGCCCCCCAAAGCGCGTCACCGTCTCCGTGATCACCGTAGCCGAACTTCGCTTGGGGGTCTTGGCTGCTGACAGCGGGCCGATCCGGGCCCGTCGGCTGGAGACATTGTCCAAAGTCGAGGCTCTGGAGCCGCTGCCCATAGATGGGGCCGCGGCGCATGCTTGGGCGGTATTGCGCCTCGCATTGCGCGACCAGGGCAAGCGGATGCCGATCAACGACTCGTGGATCGCCGCCACTGCGATCTCTCGACAGATTCCGGTGGCCACCCAGGACGACGACTATGACGATGTGCCGGGCCTCACAGTCATCAAGGTGTGACCGCCGCCACCCGGTCGCTGCCCCGGGCACCCAGCTCGCGGCACGAGTGCTGAGCACGGCGACCCTCGGCGGGCCAGCGGGCCGCAGCGGAACTATTTCGGCGCTCGGCCTCATCCAACTGGGTGCCCTGAACTCGCCCGGCCCTGAACTCCTAGCGAGCCACCGACCGGTGGACTGTTGCGACTCCCCCACGACCCCCATCCGCCGCCACTGACATAAGCGATGTGCAGGCGGCTGCATCGGCGATGCCGGGGCGCGCGTATCACCTTGCAACTCGCCCTGCAACAACCCTGGTGGGGCAGCTGCACGGTTGTTCTAGGGGTCCAAGCTGACTTCCCGTGCCCTGGATTGTCCCCGGTTCCTTAATCCCTTGCACAGGCGCATCCCGTACTTTTGCACACCCGCTGATCTCACGGTGAGATCGAGGAGGAACATGCCTGAGGCTGGGGCCATTCCCTAACCGCGCCCGTGACGCTGCCGTCAGGGATCGGCTTGATCCTGAGTTCGCGTCAGGCCCGAGCGTTGATCTGGCGCTGGTACCGGAAGGCTGAGAACGGCTAAGGCCCGTTGAGCGGCAGCTGTAGTGGTTCAGGGATTCTGTCCGGGCAACAGTTCAGGGACTTTGTCATCCTGGCTGGGTCCAGGCTGCTTTGCAGGGATGGCTGGGGGCAGGCTTCCAGGTGGTGGAGCGGCGTGGCCGTTTCGGGCGGGCCGTCCGGGGTGTCGGTGTGGGGAGTGATGGCGCGGTGAAGCTGTGCAGACGGAGTGGTCCTGTGTGGGAGTCGGCCGCCGTGGCCAGACAGCGGCCCTGGTAGATCACCCGCAGGGTGCCGTCGAAGCGCTGCTGGACCTCAACCCGGGCCCGGGCGAGGCTGCGGGGACCGGGCCGGGGGATGTCAATCACCTGGGCCTGGAAGCGCACGGTGTGGTCGAGGGCCACCACCCGGTGGAACTGAAGCAAAAGAGCTGGTCCAGCTCTCGGGGTCGCGGCCGCCAGGCAGCTGCCGAGTCCTGGGCGGCCACGGTGAACTGGCGGTTGTGGCGGGGCAGGTGCTTGGCGAGGATCTGGTTGGCCATCTCCATGGTGGACGCGCCCTGCTGTTGGGGATCGCTCCCGAGC
>JBARIA010000136.1:0-28751 GCA_049799515.1 Candidatus Dormiibacterota bacterium
TTCCGTTCCCCGCCCGGGCCGGGAGTCAAGGGGAGCCGCGAGCGCGGCCTGGCCGACGCGACGCTGGCGGCGGCTACCTCGTTCGCGGCCGCCGTCGACCGCTGGCAGGAGAGGCGCTCCGGATGAGCTCCGGCGGGCCGCTGGAGAAACCTGTGCCGGAGCGGACCCTCTGGCTTGGGGGTGCCGTCCAGGCAGGGCTTGCGTATCTCAGTTTCCGGTACCCAAGGTACTTCTGGGTGCTGACCACACTGGGCCTCAGCAGCTGCGGAGTGCCGGGATTGCGCAGGCTCCGTCGCCGCCCCCAGAGGGTCTCGTTCCGGGGGTTGGGAGTGGGACTGTTCATGGGAGTGGCCGGCTACCTGATCACCGCGGCGGCGGCTTTCTTGGCCAACCGCTGGCCCCTCGGGCGCCGCTCCCTGGACCGGCTGCAGGAGTGCTCCCAGAGTGTCTCGCGCCCGGTCGCCGCCCTGTTGGTGATCCCGGCGGCGGTCGGGGAGGAGGTGTTCTGGCGGGAGTCGGTTCTCGGCAGCCAGCTTCAGCCGGCGGCGAATTCCCAGTTCCGCTACCTGGTGAGTTCGACCCTGGCCTACGCCGCCGTCCAGGCGGGTTCACTGCAGCCGCTGCCCCCATTGGGAGCGCTGCTGCTGGGATCTGGAGCCGGGTGGCTGAGGATCCGCAGCGGCTCGATTTGGCCCGCGGTGGCGGCCCACCTCGCCTACTCGGAACTCTGCCTGGTTGCACCTGGGCTCCCGGGGGCTGGCCCAAGGCGCTCGAACTAGTCAAACCACAGAACCCAAACGTCACGCTCTCGTCGCTTGGCCAGCGGCTCGCCACTGGCACTATCGCTTGGTGGCGGCGATACTGCGAGAGGCGAAGGCGGCGGCTCTCTCGACGGAAGAGAAGCCCGTTCGGTCGAACCGATCGGGTCGAAGGGCACGAATTCGGGGAAGCCAGCCGGCGGATGCTTTGGAACTGGCGATCCGGGATCTGCTCCGGCCTGGGGCCCTGCGGATAACTGCTGAGCCGCTGGCCCGTCTCAGTGACGGTTCCATACTCGCCTACGAGGTTCGTTGGCGGGTCCCCCGGGTGGATGTCGTCCCCTCCGTCCCGGAGATCTGGGAAGCGGCCAAGGCGGTGGATCTGGTCAACACCCTTGACGACACCCTGCTCCGGGCCGAACTGGAGGTCGCCCGCCAGCTCAGCCCGGGTGCGGTTCTCTTCGAGATGCACCTCTGGCGGCGCCGCCGGCGCGGGGTGGTCGCCAATCTCCTGCGGGAGGTGCGGGCCGCTGGCCTGGACCCCTCCCAGGTCGTCTGGCAGCTGGTGGACCAGACGGATGAGAAGGACCGCCTCGACTCCGGGCCGATGTTCGCACTGGCCGCCCAGCTCCGTGATCGCGGGTTCAGAGTTGGACTGGCCCAGCTAGGGGCTGTCAGGACCCAGCTTGCGGCGATCGGCAAGATCGAGCCGGACATCATGCAGCTGGCCCCGGTGCTGATCGAGGGGATCGACTCTGACCGTGGCCAGCGGGCCGTGGTCTCGGCCCTGGTTGGGCTGGCGTCGCACATGGACTCCCGGCTGGTAGCCAGTGGGATCTCGACGGCCGCCGAGCAGACGGTCCTGGCCGAGTTGGGCGTGGAGTTCGGCCAGGGTCCACTGCTCGGGGAGCCGGTGACGGTGGGGGGAGAAGGAGCCGAGGAGCTGGAGCGGCCTGAACCGCTCCAGCTCCTGTCGCTGGACGAGCGACCCCGCCTGAAGGTGGTGCCCGCGCCAGGGGAGACCGACGCCGTCCAAGCCGGGCAGGCCAGCTTCGGGGCGGTTGACTCCTATCACCTGGGGATGGCCGAGATCCTGAGCCAGGCGGCCCGGGGCTTCCAGAGCGAGAACGACCCGAACTCGATCTTGGAGCTGGCCCTCGACTACCTGGACCGGGTGGTCCCGGCGGATGGGGTATCGGTCTACGCGGCGGACTGGGACTCCGGGCGGTTCCGGCCGCTCCTGGCCAGGTCTCAGACGGATCCCACCTACGCCGCGGCGGTGATGGACCACTCCTTCGCGCTCGGCACCGGCCTCACCGGTTGGGCCTTCGACATGGGTGCACCCCAGCGGGTCAACGATGCTGACGCCCACCCGGCGGCTGGACATGTCCCGGGCACCACCTCCGAAGACGAATCGATGCTGCTCATCCCTCTGGTGTCCGGTGACTACCGGCTGGGGATGCTCAACATGGTCCGCTTCCGCAAGGATGGCTTCCTGGCCTACGACCTCACCGTCGCCGGCCTGGTGGCCCATATGGCGGCCGCCGCCTGGCGGAACGTCCAACTCTACGCCGAGCAAGTGCAGTACGCCATCACCGATTCCCTGACCGGCCTGCTCAACACTCGGTGGTTGCGGGACGCAGCCGGTCGGGAGCTGGCGATCGCGGAGCGCAGCGAGACTCCGCTGGCCATCCTGATGATCGACCTGGACAACTTCAAGCATGTCAATGACAGCTGTGGCCACGCCGCTGGCGACGCCATCCTCCGAAGCGTCGGCCGAACCCTGCAGCGCGCGGTCCGGGCGGAGGACGCCGCCGTCCGCTACGGCGGCGAAGAGTTCGTCCTGATCCTGCGCGGCTGTGACCTGCCGGCGGCCCGCCGGGTCGCCAGAGAGATCCGGCGCGGCCTGACCGAGATCTCCCTCCCCCCCCAGTGCACGGTGCCTCGGGTGACCGCCTCGACCGGGATCGCGCTCTTCCCCAAGCACGGCCGCACCATCGGCCAGCTGCTGGGGGTGGCTGATGCCGCCATGTACAGTGCCAAACGCCGGGGCCGCGACCGAGTGGCGGTAGGTCACTGAGTGAGGCTCCGCCCGCGGCCGACTCCGGGAGATCGAGGGACTAGCCGCGATCTCCGGCTGGTCTGGACGATGCCGGGATGCCCCGCTGGACCGCCTGCAAGACTGTCAGCAGCGCTTCCAGCTCCCTGGGTTCGAACTGGCTGACGAGATGGCGCACCTTCTGGCGCCGAAAGCCGCAAGCCTCCTCAGCCGCCGCCCTGCCCCGGCTGGAGAGGGCGGCGTGGACCACGCGGCGGTCCTCTTGGTCCCGGCGTCGCACCGCCAGACCATTCTCCTCAAGGCGGTCCAGAGCTGAGCTCACCGAAGGTGGGCTGATCTCCAGAGCATCGGCCAGCCGTCCCACTGTCGCCGGGCCCAGCTCCTGGAGCACCATCAGCAGGTGCATCTGAGCGACCGAGAGATCGCGGCGGGCCCAGCGCCCCCCCGGGCTCTGGCGCCAGTGGTGAACCATCAGCTCTTCCAGGATGGCCAGGGCCTGCGCCTGTAGGCGATCTCGGGCGTCGGCCGGCGACTCGCGGACGGTGGTCGTCATGAGAGCCTGGGTCAGCTGGCCGAGACCAGCTCCTCCTGAGCCGGCTCTGGGGAAGGTCCGGGGGCCGAGGGCGGGGCGGCCTGGTCATGATGGGTAGTCCGCAGCGGGATCTCCTTCAGGCAGAGCGTCGCGACCACCGCCACCACCGCCACCACCAGTCCGATCCAGAAGGAGTCGGCGATGGCCCGGGCGAGCGCCTGGTGGATGGCCAGCACGATGTCCGGTATGAAGCTGTGGGCCGAGGCCGGGAGCACCTTGGCCAGCTTGGCTCCCACGTTGCCGACCCCGGTCAGGCTGCTGTTGGTGCTGGCGGAGAGGTGACCGGCCAGGGAGGCGGGGACCTTGGCCTTGGCCAGGTCCTTGGGAAGCTGGCTGGCAAGCGTCGACGAGAGTGAGGTCCCGGCGATAGCCAGCCCGATGGTCCCTCCGATCTGGCGGATGAAGGTCAGGGTGCTGGTGGCGACCCCCAACCTCGCCACCGGGACCGCGTTCTGCACCACCAGGGTGTAGCCGGACATGGCCGGACCGATCCCCACCCCCAGGACAAAGAGCCAGATCCAGAGCGGGTAATTGCCGGTGGTGGCCGTCAGCTGGGTCATGAAGAAGATGCCGACCATCATGGTCGCCATCGCGCTCACCATCAGCAGCTTGTACTTGCCCGTGCGCGCTATCACCAGACCGGCGCCGATGCTGGTGCCCATCAGCCCGACCAGCAGCGGCCAGAGCATGTAACCGGAGGCGGTGGCACTGATTCCGCGGACCGCCTGGTAGTAGCGGGGCATGAAGATGACCGCGATGAAGAAGGCGAAGGACATGAGGAACATCGCCGCCTGGGACGCCGCATAGGTCCGGTTGCGGAAGAGGTCGAGGGGAATGATCGGCTCCTTGACCCGGGTCTCTATGTAGAGGAAGGCCACGGCCAGGACGGCACCCAACAGGATCAGGCCGCCGACCTGCGGGGCGAACCACGAGTACGCCGTTCCCGCCGGGTTGGTCAGCCCCTTCTCGGTCAGCCCAATCAGGATCGGAACCACGGCGGCGGTGAAGACCAGCGCGCCCCAGTAGTCGATGGAAGGGTTGGCTCCCTCGCGCTTGTGGTTGGGGAGGTTGAAGATGATCACCGCGAGGGCGATCAAGCCGATCGGCAAGTTGACGTAGAAGACCCAGTGCCAGCTGATGTTGTCGGTGATCCAGCCTCCGAGGAAGGGACCGACCAAGAAGGCCAGGCCGAACACCGCTCCGAAGAAGCCCTGGTACTTGCCCCGCTCGCGAGGGGTGAAGAGGTCGCCGATCACCGCCAGAGCGATCGGGAAGAGGGCGCCTGCACCGAGTCCCTGGAGGCCCCGGAAGAAGATCAATTCCCCCATGTTCTGGGAGAGGCCGCTGAGCGCCGAACCGATGAGGAAGAGGCCGATGCCGATGATCAGCAGCAGCTTGCGCCCGTAGAGGTCGGAGAGCTTGCCGTAGACGGGTACGGTGATGGTGCTGGTGAGCAGGTAGGAGGTCACTACCCAGACGTAAAGGTTGTTGCCTCCCAGGTCGGTGACGATGGTGGGAAGCGCGGTACCGACCACCGTCTGGTCCAGCGCACTGAGGAACAGACCGAGCATCACCGCGATCACGATGGTGATCTTGGTGCGCTGCGAAAGCTGCATCACCGCTTGATTCATTGACACCACAAACCTCGCGTCCGCTGCTGACATCCGGCGCTGCCGCCGGTACCGAAAAGGTTAGCCTCTGCCGAATAGTTCTGTCAAGTCTAACCTTTGCCCAGACTGGCCGCTGCCGGGAACCCGATGTGGTCCGCGAAGGCCTGCCGCACGGAGTCCCTGATCCAGTCTCCGACCCCTTCCTGGTCTGACTCTACCCGGAAGCGCAACCGGGTGCCCCGCATCGCGGTTAGCCAGACACCTTGGGGTGGGTCGGTCACCAATCGGTCGAGGACCCGCCCCAGCAGGCGGGTGGCGGCGTCACCCAGGCTGCGGTCCTCGCCAGAGAGAGAGAGGGGTTCCCGCCAGGGAAGGGAGGGCAGCGGACCGTTCAGCTGGCTGAGCCAATCGGCTGAGGCAGGCAGGACCTGGAGCAGGGGCAGCAGCGAGGTGGGCGGGGGTCCGCCGTCTAGCGCCGAGCCCGGCAGGGGGTCGTGGCCGTCGCGGCGGGCCCGCTTGCCCTCCAGTGCCCGCTGGGCCGCGGCCAGCCCCGGCTCGTCCAACTCGGCGAGCCGACCCAGACCTTCCCAGCCGTCTTGCAGGGCTCTGATCGCCGTCCGGTCCTGGGCCCAGGCGGCGACCAGAGCCAGGCTGGCGGGGGGCAGTCTGACGTCCAGGACTGGCTGGGCACTGCGGGCCTTGGTCTCGATCCGGTCGCTCGGCCGTGGCTCCAGGGCCGCGTAGATCCCGGCCGGGTGGGGCAGGTTGATCTCATAGCCGGCCAGGGACAGCCGGCCCATCAGCCGGAGATCGGCGGCATAGGGGAGCTCGGATCGGTGGGCCGGCTGGGCCTTGGCCCACTGGGCCAGCGCCCGGCCGAGCTGGGCCAACTTCCAGGCCCCATCCTCGTCCAGGTCAGTCTCGGGCCCGCCCCGGTCCTCGACCGGCTCGTTGAGCCCGACCATGGTCGTGAGCCGGTGCCGCTCCACGAAGTCGGCCGCCAGGAGCGCATGGCGCAGGACCAGGTGGGGCGGCAGGTCACCGATCAGGAGCGGGGGATGGCCGGCGGCATGGGCGTGGCGCAGAAACTCGGCCAGTGAGAGATCCCAGGCCCCTCCGGGCATGGCGATGTGGAGGTCCCCCGGACCCGTGCGCAGCAGAACTCCGGCCCGCGGCCCGACAGTCCAGCGGGGCGCGAACGAGGGGCGGGGCGCTCGCCGACCCCGCCCAGTTGGCTGGGGGGCCAGGCTGAGGTCGTAGGCCGCCCTCCGCTCCGGGGTTGCCACCAGGGTCCAGGCCTCCTGGAGCTGGGTGAAGAGGGCGGTCGCCCGGGGCTGGTCGAGGCGGCTGGGAGTCGGCCGGTGGGCCTGGACGTCAGGATGGAGTTCTCGGGCTCGGGCCCGGTAGCTGCGCCGCAGCTCATTCCAGTTCGCGGAGCGCTCTACTCCTAAGACCGCGTAGACATCGAGGACTCGCCGGATGGGTGATTTCACTTGGGCCGCGAGTCTAGCGATCGCCCGTTACGGATTCGCTCGAGGATCACGGGAATGGCGGGCTTGCTAGAGGTCGAAGGGATCTTTGAAAAAGGTCGGAAGGTGGGTGGAGAACCATCCGTAGACCAGGGGCACGTTGTTGCTGACCACCAGCACCCCCATGACCACCACCAGGGCCCCGCCTACCAGGGAGATCAGACGCTGGTGCCGATTGAGGACCCGGAGCATCGGGGTCGCCCGGTCGATCAGCAGTGCCACCACCACAAAGGGCGCTCCCAGTCCCAGGCAGTAGGCGACGATCAGGAGGAGCCCCCGGCCGGTCGTTCCCTGCTCGACCCCCGAGGTCAAGACCGCGCCCAGCACCGGTCCGATGCAGGGGGTCCAGCCGGCGGCGAATCCCAGCCCCAGGAGCAGGCCGGCCAGAAAGCCCCCCCTGCTGAAGCCACTGGGCAGCCACCGCGCCTCTCTTGAGAGCCAGGGGAGCCGCAGCACCCCCATGAAGGTCAGCCCCAGCAGGATGACCACAGTGCCCATGATCGGCAGGGCCAGCTGTTTCCACGGTTCCAGCAGGCGGTAGAGGGCGTAGAAGAAGGCGACCAGGAATAGGCTGATCCCCAGCACGAAGCCCAAGGAGCCCAGCATGACCCGGGCCCGACTGGTACCGGCCGGCGAGGAGCTTCCGGTGGCCGACTGGGCCAGGAAGCCCATGTAGGAGGGCACCAGCGGCAGCACGCAGGGGGAGAGGAAGGAGGTGGCTCCGGCGGCCAGGGCGAGGGGTATCGTGACGTTCGCCAGAGGATTCAAGGAAGTTCCCTCGCTTGCCGGTTTGCTGGCGAGTGTACCTGGGGCATCTCGTGGCCCCGGGAACGGGTGAGCTGTTGGAGGCGTCCGTTGGACATGACCCCCATCGGAGATCGACCCCTGCCGAACCGCCCCGCGCAGCTCCCCACCTGGGCCCGCCTGGCATCGCTGGCCCTAGCCGGAGCCTTGCTGTGCGCGAGTTGCGCCACCGTCGTGGCCGGCTCCGGGCTGCCGGGATCCACCACTCCCGCCAGCTACCGTTCCCTCTACGTGGGCCTGGACCGGGCCGATCTCACCCAGCCGCCACTCTTGGCCAAGACCAGCATCTCCGCTCTCGGGGCCGACTTTCCGCCGACCTCACCGGCGCGCCTGCACAAAGAACTCCAGGGATTGGGCCCGCAACTCTACCTGGGGTTGACCCTGGCCCGGCTCAGCTGCCGTGACGACTACCTGGCCCAGCTGACCTATGGTCCGGGGGCCCTGCTGACCCTGACTGTGGCCCAACACGAGCTCCCGCCTGGGTCAGCCTGCTTCGAGTTGATCGGGCCCTTCATGTATGAGGTGGTGGCCCTGCCCTTGAAGCAGTTCCCCCGCCACCTCACGGTATCGATCGTGGTCAAGCGTCCGTCCGGTGCTCCGGCCGATCAGGCGTCTCTGCGGCTGCCTTAGCGGATGGCGACCACCTGCCTGCTCAGCTCTCGGTTGGCGGCGCCATCCGGCCCAGCTCCATCTCGGCCAACTCCGGGTCGAGCTTTCGGAACAGGGGAACTGGCTCCCCCAGCTGCTGGCCTGGAGCCAATCGGCTCGGCTGCCAGCTGGCCTCCGGGGTCGCGTAGTTGCCGGTCAGCACCGGATGGGGGTCGCCGTCGGCCGTGACCGTCACCTTCTCTGGCATGGGGGCGATCACGCCCTGGTGTCCCAGCATCAGGTGGAGCTGCTGGCAGCTGAAGGGCAGGAAGGGGAGCAGCTGTACCTTGAGGTTGTCGAGGCAGCGCAGGGCGACGTAGAGGACGGTGGCCGCCCTGCCCCGGTCGGCGGTCACCAGCCGCCAGGGCTCGTTCTCAGTCAGGTACTGATTGACCCGGGCGGCCAGGGCCATCACCTCGGCCAGGGCCGCCTTGAATTTGGCCAACTCCAGGAGCCGACCGGCGGAGTCGAATCCCGACTCCACCAGCGCGATCAGCTCCTGGTCTTGGCCGGTGAGTTCACCTGGCTGGGGCACCTCACCGAAGTGCTTCTTGGCGATGGTCAGAGTGCGGTTGACCAGGTTGCCCCAGGTGGCCACCAGCTCGTCGTTGTTGCGGCGGATGAACTCCGCCCAGGTGAAGTCGGTGTCCTGGGTCTCCGGGCCGGCGGCGGTCAGGTAGTAGCGCAGGGAGTCGGGTTCGTAGCGCTCCAGGAAATCGCGGACCTCGATCACAACGCCCCGGCTGCTGGAGAACTTCTGCCCCTCCATGGTCAGGAATTCGCTGCTGACCACGTTCTCGGGGAGCACCAAGGGGAGGTTGGGGGGGCCCCCGCCGACCTCCCCGCCACTGCCGTAGCCCATCAGGATGCTGGGCCAGATCACCGTGTGGAAGATGATGTTGTCCTTGCCCATGAAGTAGAAGTGCCGGGCCTCGGGGTTTTGCCACCAGGCTCGCCAGGCTTCCGGCTCGCCCCGGGCGATTCCCCACTCCACGCTGGCGGAGAGGTAGCCGATCACCGCCTCGAACCAGACATAGATCAGCTTGTCGTCCCGGCCGACGAACTCCGGCAGGGGGATGTGGACGCCCCAGTCGATGTCCCTGGTAACCGCCCGGGGTCGGAGCTCGGCCACCACGTTCAGCGAGAAGCTCCGGACGTTGCTGCGCCAGTCGGTCTTGGATTCGATCCACTCGGTCAGGGCGCCGGTGAAGGCGGGCAGGTCCAGGAGGAAGTGCTCGGACTCCCGGAAGACCGGCGGCTCCCCGTCGATTCGGGAGCGGGGCTCGATCAGGTCGGCCGGGTCGAGAATCCGGCCGCAGTTGTCGCACTGATCACCGCGGGCTCCGGTGAAGCCGCAGTGGGGGCAGGTTCCCTCGATGTAGCGATCGGGCAGAGCTCGCCCGGTCGCCGCTGAGAACGCGCCCTGCTGGGTCTGGCGCAGCAGGTACCCCTTGTCGAAGAGGGTTTGGAAGACGTCCTGGACCACCCGGGCGTGGTTGACGGTGGTGGTCCTGGTGAAGAGGTCGTAGGTGAGCCCCAGCCGCTGGAGGTCATCGATGATCACCGCGTTGTAGCGATCCGCGATCTGGCGCGGGCCGACCCCCTCCCGATCGGCCGCCACCAGGATCGGAGTGCCGTGC
This sequence comes from Candidatus Dormiibacterota bacterium, assembly GCA_049799515.1. Lineage (GTDB taxonomy): Bacteria > Chloroflexota > Dormibacteria > Aeolococcales > Bog-877 > Bog-877. The sequence continues at coordinate 9,641 of JBARIA010000136.1, forward strand.
TCGTCGGTGCCGCTGACCATCAGCACCCGAGCGCCTCGGAGCCGTTGGTAGCGGGCGAAGATGTCCGAGGGAACGCCGAACCCGGCGACGTGGCCGATGTGCCGGGGGCCGCTGGCGTAGGGCCAGGCGACCGCCACCAGGACGTGATCGGCTCCCGGGCGAGATGAACTCAAGATTGGGACGATGGTAGACGGTCGCCTCGGCGGCAGGTGGAACAATGGCCACTGTGAACAGCGACTCCCGGGTCCTGCTGGTGATCGCTGACAGCTCTCGCAGCGGTGGCCCTGAGCACGTCCTGACCCTGGCCCAGGAGCTGACCGCCGCCGGCTGGATGGCCTTGGTGGCCTGTCCTCCGGGTGAGTTGGTGGAGAGGTGCCGAGACCATGGCCTGACCGTCTCGCCGATCCAGATGAGCGGCCGCGGCTGGGCCTCTGCCCCGGTCCAGCTCCGCCAGCTGGCGCGGCGCTCGGGCGCCCGGTTGGTCCACAGCCACGGTCTGCGGGCCGGTGCCCTGCTCCGGCGGGCCCACCCGTCCGTCCCCCAAGTGCACACCCACCACCTCGACGGATGGTTCACCGCCAGCCAGATCCGGGTGACCATCCATCGCCGTGAGCTGCGGGCCCTGGAGCGCGCATGCCATCTGCAGATCGCGGTCTCCAACTCGGTCGCCGAGTTTCTCACCGAACAGGTCGGCGCTGACTCCCGCCTCCTCAGGGTGGTCCCCAACGGCATCCAGCCGCTACCGGCCCTGGTCAGGAGCGCCCCGGCTGGGCGCCGGGTGGGAGTCCTGGCCAGGCTCACCCAATCCAAGGGCGTCGACATCGCCATTCTGGCCCTGACTACTCCGGCCGGCCGGAGCATGACTCTCAACATCGGCGGCAGCGGGCCCGAACTGGCCTCCCTGGTCGACCTCGCCTACTCCTCAGGCGTCGCTGACCGGGTCAACTTCCTGGGTGAGGTGACCGACCGGGAGCGCTTCTTCGCCAGCTGCGACCTGGCCTGGGTGCCCTCTCGAGCCGAGCCCTTCGGGCTCACCGCCTGTGAGGCGATGAGCTCGGGGTTGCCGGTGGTGGCCAGCCGGGTGGGCGGCCTTACCGAGATCCTCGATCCGCCCCAGGCGGGCTTGGTGGTTGGGGCCGCCAACCCGGCGGCCCTGGCCAGTGTCAGCGCCGGACTGCTGGACGACCCCCTGCGCTACGCCGCGCTGAGCGCGGCCGGGCCAGACCGGATCCGCCGTCGTTTCTCGGCCTCCCGGATGGGGGCGCTGACCAGGGGCGTTTACCGCGAGGTGATCGGACCCCAGTAGCCGAAGAGCGGCGAGAGCCGCCAGCGGAGGAGTCGCCTAGTAGGCGGCTCCCCGACCATCCGTGCTGGGCGGCCGGCGAGCGGCCACGATGCCGACCAGAGCCACCACGATCCCGGCGGCGATGGTGTAGACGACGATTCCGGCAACGTCTGGAAAGTAGGTGTAGTGGCCGGTCGAAACCGACGACGTCAGCACCCCGCTGAAGGGCGTTGAGAGAGCGCCGGCCACCCCCGAGATGAAGCCAACGAAGCCAACGTTGGCCGAGGCCAGCAACTTAAAGACGAAGTCCAAGGCCATGATCACATCGACCACCCCGGCGGCCAGCCAGACGCCGCTCTTGACCCGAAATGCCATCGGCATGACGGTGCTCGTGGTCCGAGTGACCGTGCGCGCCCCGCCACCGTCCGGACCGATTCGGGTGACCGCCTCCTCGCGCTCGCTTACTTCCGGTTCAATCATGATCAAATCCTCCAGGGTGTGACGATCCGAGAAGGATGCCAATTGGCGTTCGCCCGGTCCCGCACACGTTGGTCATAACGCCTTTACTCAGCTGTCGTTTCAGATTTCAGTTGCAACGGGCCGCAGCGGACGAGCTGTCGGTGGATTCTCGGTTCCCCAGCGATCGTTGGTGGCTGCGGAGACGTGGTGATGAAAATCGCGGCGCCGGAGATGCGCTGGCCCAACAAGGGTGGCTACCGTACCGACGCCGGGTATGCCCAGCCCTCACAGTGCAACTTGATCCTGGGGAGTAGACGAAGCGATGCCGCTCACCCGGGGATCACGGTGGCGAGCAGAAGAATTGCAGGTCGGCAGCTAGCCAGGCGGCTCCAAAGAGTCTCAAGAAATCCGGGCTCCCTGTTCACTCGCGGCGATCTGTCCCCGGTCCGCGCCGTGCCGAGCCAGGCGGCTAGGCGGTGTCGAGGAGGCCGATTTGATCGCTGACCGTGCGTTGGGTAGCGCTCTGGATGCGCCAGGCTACATCCCAACATCAGAACCGGTGAATGCGGCGCTCATGTTTGAGCAGCATTACGGGACGATCTTTCGCTATGCGCGGGCCCGGGTGGGCTCTCATGCCCAGGCCGAGGATCTGACAGCTGACGTGTTCTGCAAGGCGGTGGCGGGGCTCGCCAGGTATCGACCGCTGCGTCCCTCGACCTTGCCCTGGCTGTACACGATCGCCTCACACCAGGTAGCGGATCACTACCGCCGAGCCCGTCCCGTCACTGACCTGCTGGAGGCGGAGCAGCTCGTCGACCCCGCCCCCAATCCTGCCGATCTGGTCGCCTCGAGCGACCTGGTCCGCCGGGTTTGGCGGGCTTCCAAGTGCCTGCCGCCGGCCCAACGGACCGCGGTCTGGCTGCGCTACGGGGAAGAGCTGGAGTTGAGTGAGATCGCCCTCCGGATGAACCGGAGCGTGGGGGCGGTCAAGTTGCTGGTGCATCGGGGCCTGCGTGGAGTGCGGGCCGCCCTGGGAGGCAGCGAGGAAGCGGCCTTCGTCAGAGCGTCGGCTGCCGTCCGCTCGGATCAGTCACGGACTCCCATCGGTCGCCCGGCGATGCGGGGGACTCTGGCTGCCTGACCGGGCCTGGCTGGGGCCGGATCGATCGTAGCCGGAGGCCGCTAGTTCGATGCCCCCGGGGACTTTGGGCCAGCTGCTTGTTGGTCCGGCTGCGGTAGGGCCAGGGCGCTGAGCACCTCCAAGAAGGCGGTCACCTGGGCCGCGTCCAGGCGCTCGAACATCCTCGCTACTGAGCGGCGGCGCCACTCCTGGACCGCCTCGGCCGTCTCCAGCCCCCTGGTGGTTGGCGCCAGCCAGACCGTACGGCGATCGCTGGGATCGTAGCTGCGCTTCGCCAGACCCTGTCGGATCATCCGGTTTGCCAGCGCGGTGGCCGCCGCACCGCTGATCCCGACCGCTTCGGCGAACTGGTGCATGGTGATCCCTTCCGGGGGGAGGCGACCCAGCGCTTCCAGCTGGTGCGGGGTGACCGTCCCCAGTCGGGAGCTCACCTCATCTGGGAGCGGCACCCGAAGGGTCTGCTGGAGGAGTGGCTGGAGTTGGAGAACCCGCTCAACTACGTCTTCGGTCGATGCGGTCGGCCCCTCGGCAGGTCCATCGCCTGATTGAAAGTTCACCGGGCGAAATTATGACACGTCAACCGCGCCTTTCCACTTCGCCGCCCGGTCACCGGGGCGATCCTGGGCATGCACCGGGTATCAGTTCGGCCTGGCTTCGTCAGGATGGCGGCGGGGCAGGAGCTGGGAAGTGGTGAAACGAGCCGAGTCGGGACGCGTTAGTTCCCACGTGTTGACCGACTCAGCGCGAGTCTGCTTAGCGGACGGGGTGAAGCGGAGCCGTGCGGCGGCTGATCTTCTGGTCGCCGCTGCCGCTTCGTTCGCCGAGCTGGAAGATATTCAGGTCCATCAGTTGGCGCTGACCGCTCGAGAGGCGATGGACCGCCTCCACGAGAGACTGCAACTGCTTGAAGACGCCCATCGAATCGCCGACCGCCACCGGGCCAGTGACCTGCTGATCTCGCAGATCCCGGCGGTCGGCCTGGCCGATCCCCTGGGCTTGGGGGCGGGCGCTGCCCTGGCGCAGGGTGCCGTGAAGGGACTCTAGCCGGACTCCTACTTCTTGGACGGTTCGTAGTAAGGGTTGGTACCAGAGGCGTGGTCGGTGGTGTCCACCACGTCCACGATCTCGGGGAATCGCCCGACGATCGCTCCCCTGACCCCCTGGGAAAGGGTGACCTCCGCCAGCCCGCAGCCCTGGCATCCGCCGCCCATCTGCACGTAGGCCACCCCGTCAGCTATGTCGAGCAGCCCGATGTAGCCCCCGTGGCCGGCCACCGCCGGGTTGATCTCCGCGTCGAGCATCTGCTGCACCGCTTGGGCCAGGGGGTCCGCGTCAGGGTTGTACCCCGTCTCCAGGCTGAGGGCGCCCGAGACCGGGTCAGCCTTCACCCGAGATCCCACCACATGGCGAGAGATCACCCGAGGGGCGACGAAAAGGATGTCGGGCGCTCCCTCCACGAGAACTTCGTCCGGCTTCAGCTCGCCAGGCTCGACCAGGGCGAAGGTGAAGGTGAGCCGCTCTCCCTGCAGTCCTCCGGGGGCCACCGACACCCAGGCGTCGGGGTGGCCCTGGCGTTCGCGAAAGCTTCGAATCCGGCCCGCCGTACTCTCGTTCAGTTCGAGACGCGGCAACGCAGCGGATGGCTTGGAATCCATTTTCTCTAGTCTGAGGCCATGCCGAACCGAGTGTTGCTGATCCTTCCCACCAGGACCTACCGCGCCGCCGCCTTCCTGACGGCGGCCCGGCGCCTGAAGCTGGAGGTGGTGGTCGCCGCCGAGGAGGGTTCGACCCTCAGTCACCTTCACCCTGATCAGGAGCTGGTGATCGACCTCGACGACCCCCTGGCCGCCGCCCAGGTCGTCGCTGAGCGGGCAGGCAACCGGCAGATCGACGCGGTGGTACCGGTCGATGACGCCGCGGTTTTGGCAGCCGCCCAGATCGCGGAGCGCCTGGGTCTCCGCGGCAGCCCGGTGCAGGCGGTGGCGGCAACCCGCAACAAGCTGGCCATGCGGGAGTGCCTGCAAACCGGGGCTGTGGATCAGCTGCGGTGGTGGCTATGGCCGGGAGGGGCGGATCCCGGGCCGGTCGAGTTCCCAGCGGTGATCAAGCCTCTGGATCAGGCGGCCAGTCGCGGGGTGATCCGGGTCGACGACCGGTCCCAGCTCCTTCGGGCCGGCCAGCGGATTCGCCGGGGCCTGAGCGCCGATCCGGGATGCCCCACCGCCCCGGATGCCACCCCGCTGCTGGTGGAGGAGTTTGTGGCTGGCCCGGAGGTGGCTCTAGAAGGGCTGCTAATGGACGGCGCGCTCCGGGTCCTGGCGGTCTACGACAAGCCTGATCCCCTGGACGGACCATTCTTCGAGGAGACGATCTACACCGTCCCCTCGGAGCTGCCAGCGGACAGATTGAACCAGGTCTCGACTGCGGTCCAGCGAGCGACCCGGGCCATCGGACTGACCGATGGGTCGGTCCATGCCGAGCTGCGCCTTGGCCGCCAAATGCCCTGCCTGATCGATCTCGCGTCCCGATCGATCGGGGGCCGCTGCTCGGCGGTGCTCCACTTCCAATCCGGGCGCAGTTTGGAGGAGATCGTGTTGCTGGCCGCTCTTGGCGAGGGCCCCGGGGATTTGGCCTTGGAAGAAGGGACCTGCGGGGTGATGATGATGCCCATCCCCAGGGCCGGGACCCTGCTTTCTGTTGACGGCCGGGAGAGGGCGCTGGAACTTCCCGGAGTGGATGGAGTCGAGTTGACAGTTCCCTTGGGGGGACGCCTCCTCCCCCTCCCCGAGGGAGATCGCTACCTCGGCTTCATCTTCGCTCACGGTCAGGATGCCCAGACGGTTTCCAGTCGACTCCGGGCCGCCTACCGGGACCTTCGGATCTCCATCGGAGACTGACAGAAGCGCCTCTCCGGCCCCGACAATGGCCCCTGGCCGGACTAGCTGGTCGTGTCGGTCACATCCTCTTCCGGAAGGCTGGCAGCAGCCGCAAGCGACGCCCGGCAGGCCAAGTCCAAACTGCTCCAGCAGCTGACCCAGGGGGTGTTGGAGCTGACGTCGTCGACCGCCTGGACCACCTGGTTGCGGACCAGCCGCCAGTTCCACCGCTACAGCTTCCAGAACCAGATTCTGATCTTGCAGCAGCGACCAGGAGCCACCTGGGTCGCCGGCTACCGCGGCTGGCTCGGGCTGGGTCGGCAGGTCCGACAGGGTGAGCGTGCGATCCGGATTCTGGCGCCCTGCCTGGTGGCTGGGGATGCCACCGAGGAGGGGGAGACGCCGCCCCCAGCTGTCCTGGGCTTTCGGGTGGCGCGCGTCTTCGACCTCAGTCAGACCGACGGGGTCGATCTGCCTCAGCCGGTGCGGACACTGACAGGGGAGGGATCCGGAGCGGAGCTGGCCCGGCTAGCCCAGCGGGCCCTGGAGCTGGAGTTCCAGGTCCAGTTCACCTCACTCTGGGGCAGTCGGAACGGGGACTGCTCGCATGCCCTCCGCCGAATCCGGGTGAGCCATGACCTTTCTCCAGCCCACCAGCTCAAGACCCTTGCCCACGAGCTGGCCCATGCGGTGCTGCACGGGCCGGACTTCCAAGGCTCCCGGGCCCTGGCCGAGCTGGAGGCCGAGAGTGTCGCTTACCTCGTCTGTCAAGAGCTGGGGGTCGATAGTTCTGGCTACAGCTTCGGCTACGTGGCGACCTGGTCAGGGAGTGGGCCGGAGGCGGCCCGACTGATCGCGGCTACCGGAGGAAGGATCCTCCGCGGGAAGGACGACGTCCTGGGGCCTCCGCGGGGGCGGCCTCCCCTGGACGGCGGTGCCACTCCCAAGGGCTGACCAGGTCGCCCCCGAGCCCGCCGGGTGGGAGGTCGCTGCTCGCTACACTCGTTTGCAGAGATGCCCAAGATTGCTGCCTCGGCTCGTTTGGAACGGCGCCAGAGGCTGATCACGGCCGCCTGGGAGTGCGCCGGACGAAGGGGCTACCGAGACCTGACCGTGAACCACGTGTGCGAGCAGGCTGGGGTCAGCAAGGGTGCCTTTTACGTGTACTTTTCCGGCAAGCAGGAGCTGCTGCTCGCCCTCCTCGCCGACGACGCCTCGTTCTTGGACCAGCAGATGCGGGAGCTGGACGACGCCCACCTCTCCGCCCAGGAGCGGCTGCATCACTTCACCGGGTTGATGCTGGCCCGAGGAGATGACCCGGGACGGGTCCAGGTCCGAGCCGACGTCTGGACCGCGATGATCACCGAGGAGGCGGTTCGCATCCAGTTCCTGGCCACTGTGGAGCGCCACCGGGAGATCCTGAGGAGATGGATCAGAGAGGGGATCGATTGCGGTGAGCTGGCTCCGATCACCGAGAACGCCCTGGCTTCGATACTCCTCGCTCTGTCAGACGGATTGCTGCTGCATGGTGGACTGGGGCCGGCCGGCTTCCACTGGGAGAATGTCCGCGGAGTGATCGACGTCCTCCTGGACGGTCTCGCCACCGCCCCTGAAGTCCAGGTCATCGACCCTGCCGCGGCCGCGGTAGGGTTGATCGGGGTCTAGCCCACCCGTCCCGAGACCAGCTGCCCCGAGCCCAGCCAGGGCGGGAGGACCCGGGCCGCCAGCACCCCTGCCCGGAGTCGGAGGTGTGCGTTTCTCTGGCTAGTTCCCTTAACAATTTCCTAATCAGCTCTTTCGACACTTGATCCGTGTCGCAGACGACCGTCGCCCGGGGGGTGATCGAGGCCCTGGACGAGGCGCCGATGAGTCGCTTCCATCTGCGAGCGGTACTCACCGCGGGCACCGGATTCTTCACCGATGCTTACGACCTCTTCATCATCGGGACCGCCCTGGCCCTGATCAAGGTGGAATACCACCCCTCGGCGGTGGTGATCGGCCTGGTGGGCAGCACCGCCCTGCTGGCGGCCTTCGTCGGCTCCACCGTTTTTGGCCGAATTGCCGATGTCTTCGGCCGCAAAAAGATCTATGGGCTAGAGGCGGCGATCATGGCCGTCGCGGCGGTGGGCAGTGCGCTGGCGCCTAACTTGGTGTGGTTGATCGCCTGGCGGTTTGTCCTGGGCATCGGGATCGGAGGCGACTACCCGGTCAGTGCCGTCTTGATGAGCGAGTACGCCAACCGCAAGAATCGGGGCCGGCTGGTGAGCATGGTGTTCTCCATGCAGGCCCTGGGGCTGATCGCCGGACCCTTGGTGGCGCTGGTGATTCTCGGACTAGGGGTCAACCCCGACATTGCCTGGAGGCTGATGCTGGGGCTGGGAGCGATCCCGGCGCTGGCCGTGATCTACCTGCGCCGGACCCTGCCCGAGTCACCTCGCTATCTGGCCCAGGTGCAAGGCCGGGCGGCCGAGGCGGCAGTCGCGATGCGGCGCTACACCCGGGGGGTCGTCGACGCCAGCACCAAGGTGGCCCAACGACAGGTCAAGCTGGGTCTGCGTCAGTTCCTCTCCAACCCCCGCTATCTGACCCTGCTGCTGGGCACGGCGGGCTGCTGGTTCATGTTCGACTATGCCTTCTACGGCAACACCATCTCCACCCCGCTGATCCTCAAGGCGGTCGCCCCCCATGCCAGCCTGATCACCGACACCGCCATCGCCCTTCTGATCTTCACGGTGGCGGCGGCGCCCGGGTACCTCCTGGCCTTCTTATCGGTGGACCGGATCGGCCACCGCCGGCTCCAGTTCATCGGCTTCGCCGCCATGGGACTGGCCTTTCTGGCGATCGGTGTGATCCCGGGGCTGACCACCCTGATCGTGCCCTTCGTGCTGGTTTACGGGATCAGCTACTTCTTCACCGAGTTCGGACCCAACACCACGACCTTCCTGATGGCCAGCGAGCTGTACCCGGTCTCGGCCCGCACCACTGGTCACGGCATCTCGGCGGGCCTCGCCAAGGTGGGGGCGTTCGTGGGCACCCTGACCTTTCCCTTGGTGAGCGGTAGCCTGGGGCTCTCCGGGGTGATGACCATCGCCGCCGGGACCGCCGGCATCGGAATCCTGCTGACCCGTCTGCTACCGGAGCCCTCCGGCCTCTCGCTTGAAGAGCTAGGCGGGGAGACAGAGGGGGAGGAGGGCCTGGCACCAAGTGAGGCCCAGGCTCAACGCCTCCGAACTCTCGCGACCTGACCCGGCGCCAAGCCACCATCCGAAGTGCGGGAAGCGATGCATCAGTTGCTCGTCAACCGGTGAGCTCACCTACGCCTTCGCCAACGAGGCCTCGACGAGCTTTCCCAGTGTTGCTGGGGTTGCGCCGAATCGATCTTCGCTCTGGTCCCTGGCCCGGGACACCCGGTATTTCCACTGGCCAGTTCGCAGGTCGCGATAATCGTGCAGCTAGCCGCCAGCTGAGTTAGCGAGTCAGGCGGCGCCGTCCCGAGCGACGGCCGAGGCGGAATGCGATCATCAGCAGCAGGGGAACGATCAGTCCGACCGCCACCTGAGGACGACGGAGCTGAGCCCCGATGACCCCACGGGCCAATGCAACAGCGTCCAGGCTGTCCGGTGCTGGGTGCCCAACGGCAGCTGGCAGATCGACCGGGACTGGATGCCCAGCTGGGCCACTCCCGGCCGGTGAGTTCCCAGCGGCAGGGGGACCGGCTGCCGAGTGGGGCTCGCCCGCATGGGAGTTCCCCTGCTGCTGGTTGAGCATGTTCTGTAGGTTCTGCGAGAACTGGACCATGATTTGATCTGCCACACTGCGGATGACACCACCACCCATGGCCGCCGCTCGGCCGGATAATTTCACCTCAGCGTCGGCAGTGCCCTTGGTCGCTTTGCCATCCTCGGTCAGCCTGAGCTCGACTGTCGCCTGGGCTGTTCCCTGACCGCGGGCCTCCTGGGCGTGGCCGCGCACCACCGCCTTCCGACCCTCCAAGTCCCGCTCGACCACCTCCAGCTCACCGGCGTACTGCATGGTCATCGGTCCGACTTTGACCCGCATCCCCACCTGGTAGGTGTCCTCGGTGATCTGCTTGACCTCGGCGCCTGGCACACAGCTGGCCACTCGCTCGAAATCCATCAGAGTGGCCCAGACCTGGTCGATCGGAGCCGAGACCAAGAAACCGTTACTCAGCTGCATCAACTCTCCTCCGCTGGGTTTTGGTGGTCGATCTAATTCGGGGGGCGGCCACAGCTCTAGCCACGTCCTCGAGTGCGGCTAGAGTGTGCCCACTCACAAAAGCATCACAAAAGGGCAGCGCCGCCGCCATTCCCCCAACCAGAGGAGCGTACCCGGGAGCGGCCCGACGGGGGTTAATCCATACGATACGGTGCGTCAGTCGGCGGAGGCGGGCCATCTGAACCGCCAATCGTTCTGGCTCGTCGTGATCCCAACCGTCCGAGAGCACCACCACCACTGAGCCCCGAGCCAGCTGATTGCGGCCGTGAGTGTCGATGAAGCGGCGCAGACTGGCGGCCAGACGGGTACCGCTGGCCCAATCCGGAGCCCTGACGGCAGCCGCTGCCAGCGCTTGGTCGGGATCCCGTAGCGCCAGTTGGCGAGTCAGGCGGGTGAGCCGGGTGGCGAAGACGAAGGCCTCGGCCCGGGACCCGGAGACCGCTCCCTGGAGCAGGCTGAGGAAGATCCGGGTGTAGGGTTCCATCGACCCCGAGACATCGCAGAGAAGCACCAACCGTCTCGACTTGAGGCGCTTCTGACGGTGCTCGACCCGAACCGGGTCGCCCCCGGTCCGCTGGGCCCGGCGCAGAGTCCGCCTCAGGTCCAGCCTCTGACCACTGAGGTTCGACCTCTTGGTGCGCCGAGTCCGCCTCAATGGGGTGGCCAGTACGATCCGACGCACCAGCCGCCGGACCTCGACCAGCTCATGTGGAGTCAGCTCGGCAAATGCCGTCTGGCGCAGCGTCTCCAGTGCGGACGCCTTGGTCGGCAGCGCCTCCCGTTCAGCGACCGGCTCCGACGGTGCGGCGGCGGGGGAGGGGCGCGGAAGGCTTGACGATCCGTTCTCCCCGGCCACGGGAGCGGATGGTCGAGCTTCCCTAGCTGGCCTAGGCTCGGAGCCCACCGGCGGTGGTCCGGTGGTGTCGCCACGGCTGTCGGCCGGGTCCAGCATGCCATCGAAGATCGCGGCGAACACCGCGTCAAACGCCTGCAGCTGTCCCTGGTCGGAGACCAGCGCAACCCGGGCCGTCCAGTACAGTCGCTCGCGGCAGTCGGGCATGACCAATGCCAGGGACCTGGCGAAGCGCCCCGAGCGCTCGGCGGTGACCGCCACTCCCGCCCGGGAGAGCGCCTCGCCGAAGGCGCTCGCCAGTGCGGCGGGCTCGACCGCAATCCGATTGGCGGCGGAGCTGAGGTTGGGATCAGGCAGAGTCGGCCGCCACCAGCCAGTCCATCCCCCGCTGCCGGACCAGGGCGAGGTCGTCGCGATCCTTGATCACCGATCCCAAGGTGGCCTCCGCAGACGATTGGTCGAGCCGCTCCACCCCGAGCAGCTTGAGCGCCGCCACCCAGTCGATGGCCTCTGCGATGCCAGGAGGCTTCTCCACCTCCAGCGAACGCAAGCGTGCCACCGCGGCTGCGGCACTGAGTGCCAAGGGCTGAGCGCTCCCCGGGACCCGACGGCGGATGATCTCGGCCGTCCTCTCAGGGAGCGGGTAGTCGATCCAGTGGTAGAGACAGCGGCGTTTGAGGGCGTCATGCAGGTCGCGGGTGCGGTTGGAGGTGAGCACCACGATCGGTGGGTGGGTGGCCCGAACCGTGCCTAGCTCCGGGATGGTCACGGTCGACTCGGCCAGCAGCTCGAAGGTGAACGCCTCGAAGTCGTCGTCGGCGCGGTCCAGCTCGTCGATCAGGAGTACAGCCGGTCGAGGGCCGGGATGTTCAAGCGCGGTGAGCAGGGGACGGCGCAGCAGGTACTCGGGGCCGAACAGTCCGCCCTCGTCCAGCTGGTCTCCCCGCGTCTCAGCCAGCCGGATGGCCAGCAGCTGCTTGGTGTAGTTCCACTCGTAGAGTGCCTCGCTGGAATCGATGCCTTCATAGCACTGAAGCCGGACCAAGCGGGTGTCCAAGACCCGGGCCAGGGCCTTGGCCGCCTCGGTCTTGCCGACCCCCGCCTCGCCCTCGAGCAGGAGCGGCTGGGGCAGCCTGATCGCCATGAACAGAGCCATCGCCAGGCCGGTGTCGGTCAGGTAGTCGGCCGCGTCCAGGGCGCGAGCCAGAGTGTCGACGTCCGGCATCCTGGCGACCACATCCGGCTCGGCGCCGTATCTGGCTGGATCGATCAACTGGCGGCCTCCGAGTTCAACAATCGCCGGTAGTCCTCCTCGGTGTCCACGTCGCCAGGCACCGGGCCAGGGACCGCCACCTCGGCCACCCGATCAGACAGCTCCGAGAGCAGCCTCCAGACCGCCTTGTCGCCGTGGAGGCCGCCAAGCACCGGCAGCATCTCCCGACCGAAGGCGAACGGCTGGCCGACGCCGTCCTGGTACCGGCAGACCGCCATCGGCCCATCGTTGCGGCCCCGCAGCAGCAGGTCCACGGTGTCGGCCGTCACCCCGGGCTGGTCCCCAAGCAGAAGAACCAGGACTTCGCTCTCGGGCGCCACTGCAGGCACCGCGGCTGCGATCGATGAGGAGCAGCCCGACCCGTAGGCTGGGTTCTCCACCGTGGTGCATCCAGTGAGGTCGACCTGCTCCCGCACCTTGGCGGACGCTCCTCCCAGGGCCACCAGCAGCTGTTCGAATCCGCATGACCGCGCGGCATCCAGCACGGCGCCCAGCACAGTCCCGCCGCGGTAGGGAAGCAGTTGCTTGGGGCGGCCCAACCGCTGCGAGCCGCCGGCCGCCAGAACCAGGCCGGTCACTCGTTCTGTCACGGGGCGGTTGGAGACCCTGCCAGATTGGCTACGAAGGCGGCGCGGCAGTGATCACCGCAGAAGTAGACGGAGCCGCCCTGCTGCTCGAGCTGGATCGTGCCGGGGGTGATCGCCACCGGCATCCCGCAGATCGGGTCCAGGGCGGTTGCTGGAGCGACATTGGCTCCACTCGCCTCCAACCCAGGCGCCCTGGTGGCAACTAGCTCGGCGAGAATGGCGAGGGCGATCTCGGGAGCACTGCGGGCTCCGATCTCGAGCCCGGCCGGGCAGTGGACCAGGCCCCGCAGGTCGTCGTCGGTGTCCAGGCTGGCGACCACTGCGGCGCCCCGGACCCGACTGGCAACTAGGGCCACGTAGGGAGTCCCAGCCCGGAGCGCTCGCTCTAGCGCCGGCTCCTCGCCACGCCCGTGCGATGCGACGATCAGCGCCGCTTCCTCGCCGTTTGGCTCGGCGTCCTCTCCGGCAACCAGGGTCACCTCGAATCCCAGTGGACCTCCCAGCTCCAGGAGGGCCTGAGCGACAGGTGTATCGCCCACCACCAGGAGGCGCGGTGCCGGTCGGCGCGGTTCTAGAAAGATCTCCAGGGTGCCTCCGCTGAGGCACGGGTTGGCCACCGTAACCGCGCCCTCCCCGTACATGGTTCCCGGCTCGCCGGGGCGAACTCGCAGCAACACCGGCTCCCCGGAGGCGAGCGCTTCCAGAGCGAAGAGGCGGACGGAACTCTCCGCGCAGCTGCCGCCGACGAAGCCCTCGATGTCACCGTTGGCGTGGATCAGGGCGGAGTCGCCGGCCCTGGCGCTGGTCGGCCGCTCCACTCGGACCACCGTGGCATGGACGAACGGGACCCGGGACCGCTCCAGCTCCACGGCTCGCTCGGTCAGGGCGGCGCGCATTCGGCACTCCCTGCGCGCTGGCGCTGGCCACAGGCAGCCGGCAACTCAGACCGGCGGCTCGGGACGGCCCTGCATGGCCGCCCAGACCCGCGCCGGAGTGCAAGGCATGTCCATGTGCACCAAGCCACTGGGTCTAAGGGCGTCCACCACAGCATTGACGATTGCGGGAGGTGAGCCCACGGTGGCCGACTCGCCGATCCCCTTGGCGCCGATCGGGTGATGTGGCGACGGCGTGACCGTGAAGCCAGTCTCCCAATCGGGCACCTCCATTGAGGTGGGGATCAGGTACTCCATAAAGGATCCCCCCAGGCAGTTGCCCTCCTCGTCGAAGGCGATGATCTCCATCAGGGCCATGCCGACACCGTCTGTGAGCCCACCGTGGACCTGGCCCTCAATGATCATGGGGTTGATCCGGGTGCCGCAATCGTCGACCGCGATGAAGCGGCGCACCTTGACCGTACCGGTGCCGGGGTCGACATCGACCACGCAGATGTAGGCACCGAACGGGAAGGTGAGGTTGGGCGGGTCGTAGGTGACCTCGGCGTCCAGATTGCCGTCCACGCCGTCGGGCAGCGCCACGGTGCCGTGGGCGCCCATGGCGATCTCGGCGATGGTCTTGCCCTGCCCGGGGTCCCCCTTGACGAACCAGCGGCCCTTCTCCCACTCGAGATCGTCCGGCCGCACCTCCAGCATCGCCCCGGCGATGAGCTTGGCCTTCTCCCTGACCTTGCGGGCCGCCAGGGCCACCGCCCCACCGCTCACCGGCGTCGAGCGGCTTCCGTAGGTGCCGAGTCCGAAGGGGGTCTGATCGGTGTCGCCGTGGACCACTTCGATTGACTCCGGGGGGATGCCGAGCTCTTCGGCCACGATCTGGGCGAAGGTCGTCTCATGGCCCTGGCCCTGGGTCTGCACCGAGAGTCGGACCACCGCCTTGCCGGTTGGATGGACGCGCACCTCGGCTCCGTCGGCCATCCCCAGGCCGACTATGTCCATGTGCTTGCGGGGGCCCGCCCCCACCGTCTCGGTGAAGAAGGAGATGCCGATCCCCATCAACTCACCCTTGGCCCGCTTCTCGGCCTGCTCGCGGCGCAACTCGTCGTAGCCGGCGATCTTCATGGCCAGACGCATGGCCCGCTCGTACTCGCCGGAGTCGTACTCCCATCCGGTCTTGTTCCGGTACGGGAACTGCTCGGGCTTGATGAAGTTCTTGAGTCGCAGCTCGGCGGGGTCCATTGCCAGTTTCTGGGCGAGCACGTCGACCATCCGCTCGACCAGGTAGACCGCTTCGGTCACCCGGAAGGAGCAGGCGTAGGACACGCCCCCCGGAGCTTTGTTGGTGTAGACCCCGGTGACCTTGCAATGAGCGGCCTGGAGGTCGTAGCTGCCGGTGAAGATGTGGAAGAACCCGGCGGGGTACTTGGTTGGTTGTGCGGTGGCATTGAACGCGCCGTGGTCGGCGATGACGTTGGTGCGCACGGCCAGGATCTTCCCCTCCTTGGTGGCCGCGATTTCACCGTGCATCAGGTAGTCCCGGGCGAACGACGTGGACATCAGGTTCTCAGAGCGGTCTTCCACCCATTTGACCGGGTGTCCAGTCACGATCGATCCCACCACTGCGCATACGTAACCGGGATAGATTCCAACCTTGTTGCCGAACCCGCCGCCGATGTCACCGGCAATGATCCGAATCTTGTGTTCGGGGATGCCTGCGACCAGGGCGTACAGGGTCCGGTGGGCGTGAGGTGCCTGGGTGGTCTCGTAGAGGGTCAGATAGCCATCGATTGGGTCGTAGTCGGCGATGGCTCCGCAGGTCTCCATGGGAGCCGGGTGAACCCGCGGGTAGACCATGTCCTGGGCCACCACCATGTCGGCCCGCGCAAAAACCGCGTCGGTCTCCGCAGCGTCGCCGGCCTCCCAGTCGAAGATGTGGTTGTCGGTGCGACCCTCGATGTCGTCGCGGATTACCGGTGCACCGGGATCCAGAGCCTTGCGGGCGTCGATCACCGGGGGAAGGACGTCGTACTCGACCTTGATCAACTCGAGGGCGTCACGGGCGGCATATCGGTCATCGGCGACCACGAATGCCACCTCCTGGCCGTGAAACCGGACCTTGTCGGTGGCCAGAACCGCCTGCACGTCGGCAGATAGGGTGGGGGCCCAGGCCAGCTTGAGCGGCACCAGATCCTGACCCGTGATCACTGCCCGCACTCCGGGATGGGCCGCGGCAGCGGTGGTGTCGATGGAGACGATTCGGGCGTGGGCCACCGGCGAGCGCAAGATCGCCCCGTGGAGCATTCCCGGCAGGGTGATGTCGTCTAGATAGTGACCCTTGCCGCGAACGAATCGCGGATCCTCCTTGCGCTGCAGGCGGCCGTATCCGATGGGGCGATCGGGTGAGTTAGCGGCCGGGTTCACCTCATGCTGGACTGCCCGTTCGTCAATGACTGTCATGGGCTCACCTGCTCAGTGGTCGCGGTGTGTTCGGCCGGATGTTCGGCGGCCCAGCGCACGGACCGGACTATGGTGGCGTAGCCAGTGCAGCGGCAGATCTGGCCGGAGATGGCCTCGCGGATCTCCATGTCGCTGGGGTTGGGGTTGCTGTCCAGCAGGGCTCGGGAGGTCATCAGCATCCCCGGTGTGCAGAAGCCGCACTGCAGGCCGTGCTCCTCCATGAATCCCTGTTGAATCGGGTCGAGAGTGGCACCTTGGGCCAGCCCCTCGACGGTGCGGATCTGGTGGCCGGAGGCCATCACAGCCAGCACCGTGCAGGACTTGACCGGCTGGCCGTCCATCAGCACAACGCAAGTACCGCAGTTGCTGGTGTCGCAGCCCCAGTGGGTACCGGTCAGGCCGAGCACCTCGCGAATGAAATGGACCAGCAGGACCCGCGGCTCGACGTCGCGGTTGACCAGGTCGCCATTCACGGTGACGTTGATCTGCATCTGGCTCAACCTCCCACGGCACTTGCCCGAGCGCAAGCGCGGCGCAGGGCCCGCTCCGTTAGCTCGGCGGCAAGATGTCGCTTGTAATCGACCGGACCGCGCTGGTCGGCCACCGGATCGCAGTCCTCGGCAGCGATCCGCGCCGCCTCGGTAAATAGGGCCTGATCGGGATGGCGGCCGCGAACCGCGTCCTCAGCGCGGGTCGCCGTCCCCTGGTCCAGCCCGACCGCGGTCAGGCCGATGCCCACCTGCTCGATGCTGCCATCCGCGGCCAGGCTGACCGCCACCCCGGCCGCTGCGATCGCCCAGTCGCCGACCCGGCGCTCCACCTTCTCGTAGGCGCTGCCTGAGCGTGGCAGGATGGGCAGGTCCACCTCGGTGAGGATCTCGTTGTGCTCGACGGCGGTCTCGTAGGGACCCCGGTACAGCTCGGTCATGGACACGGTGCGCTCGCCTCCTTGGCCCCGGATCACGGCCCTTGCCCGCAGGACCTGGCAGACGGTGGAAAGATCCTCGGCTGGATCCGCCTGGCACAGCGATCCCCCGATGGTGCCCCGGTTGCGAACGACTGGGTCGGCGATCATCCGTTCGGCATCGCGGACGATGGGAAACAGCCTGGCCACCGTCTCAGACTCGAGCAATGCCGTGTGGCGCACCAGGGCGCCGATCTTGAGGTGGTCCCCGGCCTCGGTGATCTTCTCGAACTCGTGGAGGTCATTGATGTCCACCAGCCACTCGGGCCTCGCCAGGCGCAGCTTCATCATCGGAAGCAGGCTGTGCCCGCCGGCGATCAGCCGGGACTCAGAACCGTGCTCCTCCAGCAGATGGAGGGCGTGTTCCACGCTCTCGGCGCGCGCGTAATTAAAGGGAGCCGAAATCTGCACCGATCCTTCCTCCAAGTCGCCGGTCGGACAAAACGATCGCACCTCTCCAGGTACTGATGCTGCGCTTCGCCGATCGCGCTGTCAACCGGGGATTGGAGGGCCACTCCGAAGTCAAACAGGGGTGTTTTTCGCCCGACCCGAGTTTGAATGGGAGGCGGCCGGAAGGCCCGTTGTTCTGGCCATCCGGAGTGGGTCGAACCGATCGGTCCCGTGGCATTGGCCGGGGGTTCAGCTCGAGGGTCGGCCTCTCGAAGCCTGGAGGGCCGCTCGACCGCGGTGGATCGGCCCGGCTAGTTGTCCAAGCGGTGCTCCACTGCCCCCGGAGCGGGTTCGGATGATCTCGGCCGCCACTGAGATGGCGGTCTCCTCGGGGGTGCGCGCTCCGACGTCCAGTCCGATCGGAGAGTGGAGCCGAGCTAGCTCCGCTTCGGTGAGACCGGCTTCTCGCAACCTGGCCAACCGATCGCGATGGGTCCGCCGCGATCCCATCGCCCCGACGTATCCGGCCGGGGACCGGAGGGCTAACTCAAGCAGCGGGATGTCGAACTTGGGATCATGGGTGAGTACGCAGATGGCGGTCCGCTGGTCCACTTCAACACTCGCCAGATGACGGTGGGGCCAGTCCACCACCACCTCCTCCACACTGGGGAAGCGTCGCTCGGTGGCGAACAGGGCCCGGGCATCACAGACGGTGACCCGAAAACCCAGGAAGCTGCCCACCCTGGCTACCGCCGCGGCGAAGTCGATGGCCCCGTAGACCAGCATCCGGGGTGCGGGAGCGTAGGAGGCCACGAAGACCGAGAGCTCGTCACCGAGTCGCTCGCCATCGGGCCCCAGGCGGAGGACGCCGGTGCGACCCTGGGCCAGCATCCCCCTGGCGTCAGTCGAAACCACTTCGTCGAGCCGGACCCGACCGAGCGAGCCAGCACGGTGATCGGACCAAACGCAGAGGCGGGCCCCCAGCCGAGCCGGACCGCCCACGACCGTTGCCACAGCCACCGGCACGCTCGCTCGCACCGAAGCTGCCACCTGATCGAGCTCGGGGAAGGTCGTCTTGGAGATGGCCTCCACCAACACATGCAGGGTCCCGCCGCAGGTGAGTCCGACCGCGAAGGCGTCGCCGTCGCTGACCCCGTACTTCTCAAGGACCGGCACGCCGGAGGCGGCGACCCTGCGGGCGACCTCGTACACGGCTCCCTCTACGCATCCGCCAGATACGCTTCCGACTACGCTCTGGTCCGGGCCGACCGCCATCGCCGCCCCGGGCTGTCGCGGAGCGGAGAGGAAGGTCTCAACCACGGTGCCGACCCCGACGGTGGCGCCGAATTCCCACCAAGCAAGGACGTCATCTAGTACATCTGAGATCATCTCGTTCTCAGTCTGGCCAGCGCGGTGCCCACGGTCAAGACACCGTTCACGCCGGAGCGTGGTAGCGATCAGAACCCCGTGCCCAGCCACGCGACCCGGCAGAGGGCGGGTCCGAACCTGGTGCCTGGGGGCGGGATCCAACCGCCCACAACGGGTGACCCAGCTGCGCCAAGCCCTGTCCGGGCCGCCGTTCGCCCGAAGTGGCGATAGCACTTGTGCTACCATCGACGCATGGGAAGCGTGGGACTTCGAGAACTACGCCAAGACGCGTCTGAAATCGTGCGCCGTGTCGAAGGTGGCGAGGAGATTGA
>JBARIA010000137.1:0-10293 GCA_049799515.1 Candidatus Dormiibacterota bacterium
GTCGATTGCCGCCGCAATCGACCGGGCCTGGTCCACTGACGACCGATGTTCCGGCGTCTAGCCCGTTGCCGTCAGCTGCTGGCCGTGCTCCTTTTCAGCCTCGCTGACGACCACCGAGATCATCTCGTAACTCCTCTCGGCGGATGCGCCCACGCCCACCAACGATGGGGGCTCGACCGGCTCAGGCACCGCCGAAACACGACCCAGCGCGCGCACGCGCTGCGCCTCCCCGGCAGCCGTTGCAGCGGCGCGAGCAGTCGCACGCCGCCCGCGGATAGCCACCGCCAGTACCAGCACCGTCGCGCCCACGAACAGCGTGGCGGCGATGAAGGCATGGTCGGCCCCGACAACGAACGCCGCCCGCGCGCTGGCCACCGACTGGCCAGCGACAACCCGACCCGCCGGGCCGAACACCGATACCAGCACTGCCAGCCCGAGCGCACCGCCCATCTGCTGCATCACATTGACCAGGCCCGACGCCGCACCGGCGTCCTCTTGGCGCACGCCGGCCAGGGATGCGCTGGTTAGTGGCACGAACCCGAGCCCGTTGCCAGTGCCGAAGAGCAGCACGGGGACCAGCACTGACACGTAGGTGCTCGACGCTGACAGCTGTGTCATCAGCAGCATGGCGAGGGCCGAGAGGCTGAAGCCCACCACCATCAGCGGCTTGGGGCCGAAGCGCTCGATCAACCGCCGCGCGCTGAGCTGGGACATGCCGAAGAGCGCCAGGCTGAAGGGGAGGAACGCCAGGCCGGTCTCCAGTGGTCCGTACCGGAGCACGTTCTGGAGGAACTGCGTCATGAAGAAGAACATCCCGAACATGCCGGCCACGAGGAACAGCCGCGCCACGTACGACGTGTTTCGGCTGCGGTCGGCGAACAGCCGCAGCGGCGTGATCGGCTCGGAGGCGCGCCTCTCCAGGGCCACGAAAAGCCCAAGCAGCACGAGGCCCAGCGCGAACGCGCCGATGGTCAGTGTGTCGCCCCAGCCGTTGCTCGCCGCGCGGACGAACCCGTAGGCGAGAGAGGTGACGCCGACAGTAGAGGTCAGCGCCCCCAGCACATCGAAGTACCCGTTGCGGCTCGGCGTCTCGGTCACGGAACGACGGGCGAGGACGAGCACGACCAGGCCCACCGGCACGTTGACGAACAGCACCCATCGCCACGACGCGACCTGTGTCAGCACGCCGCCGAGGATCAGTCCGATCGCCCCGCCGCCAATTGAAACCGCGGTGTAGTAGCCGAGCGCGCGCAGGCGCTCCCGACCTTCAGGGAACATGATCATCAGGAAGGCCAGGGCCTGCGGAGCCGCGAACGCGCCGCCGACGCCCTGGAGCCCGCGCGCAGCCAGCAGCAGGCCGCCCGAGGGCGCCAGGCCACCGAGGAGCGACGACACGGTGAAGAGGCCGATGCCCGCCATGAACACTCGCTTGCAGCCGAGCAGGTCGCCCGCCCGGGCGCCAAGAAGAAGGAAGCCTCCGAACGCGAGGGTATAGGCGGTGATCACCCACGAAAGGCTGGTCGGCGAGAACTTGAGTGCCCTGGCGATGTCAGGGAGGGCGATGTTCACGATGGTGGCGTCGAGAACGACCATCAGCTGGACGGCCAGGATGATGCCCAGCACCAGACCGGGCCGGGCAGCTGGGCGGGAGAGGGTTGCGGTAGTTGGCATATGACATCTCCAGGTGGTAGGATGGCGAAACGGAAGCTTCCTCCGGAAGTATACGGAGGCTCCCTCCGTTTAGCAAGTCAGGTATTGGTGACAGTCGTGGGAAGTGGCGTCGAAGCGGCGGAGCAGGGGGCGCCGGAGCCCGCCAATTCGGTATCCACAGACCGTCCCCTCCGCGCCGACGCCGTGCGCAACCGGGAGCTCCTGATTGCCGCAGCAGGCGCCGGCTTCTCCGCCTATGGCGCCGACGTTCCCCTTGAGGACATCGCCCGCGAGGCGGGCGTGGGCATCGGCACCCTCTACCGGCACTTCCCCACGCGCGATTCACTCGTCGAGGCGGTGTATCGGCACGAGGTCGACATCCTCTGCGAGCGCGCCGACCAGCTGCTGGGCACGCTTCCGCCCGACCAGGCGCTCGAAGAATGGATGCAGCTCTTCGTCCGCCACGTCGCCACCAAGCGGGGCATGCTGTCGGTGCTGAAGCCGATGCTGAGCAGTGACGCCGCCTTCTTCGCGGCGACCAAGACACGAGCCACCGCCGCGGCTACCAGGCTCCTAGAGGCAGGAGTCGCGGCCGGCACCGTCCGTGCCGACGTCGACGGAGGCGATCTGCTCCGTGCCCTTGGGGGCGTCTGCATGTCGACCGACCAGGACGGCTCCGACGCCTCGAGTCGCTTGGTGGGGCTGCTCTTCGACGGCCTCCGCCACACTGCCAGGGTTGGCTCCTCGGCAGGAGTGTCTTCCCAGATCTAGCTGTCCAGGGGGTCGCGGCCACCGGCTGTGCCGCGGGCCTCCCGCTCTCTACCCGCAATCCAGCGAACTTCCAAAGTCTCCGGAGTCTCATCGAAGTCATCGCTGTCTGAACCGCCGTCGACCAGCCAGCGGTTCGAGCGGCCGAACTTCGTGGAGAAGACGATCTCCTCATCAAACGTCCCTGAGCTGCGGGAACGGGTCAGAGGGCTGGTGGGTGGCTGAGCCCGCGTCTGGCGTGACCGGCGGGCACACCTCTTGGGGCGAACCCTCCTGGAAGGGTATTGGTACTGTAAGAGCCGTGCGCGGCCGAGGGAGTGAGGGGTCGGCTGGTGGTGACTACCCGCCTCTCAATAGAGGCGCGAGGTCCGGGCGATCGCGCACGGCCCATCCCGCCCGCCCAACTCCGCTCAGGCAAGCACCCGACGACGCAGCACGCTCCCGGGGTAGTCGTTGGAGATTGCTTCGCGGCCGACCCGACCGCCGCCGGTCCGGCGGCTTTTTTCGACCTCTTCCCTGGCTCCAGAGCGCCCATGACCTACCCCATCCCACCGTCAGTGTCATCTCCGGCATAGCCGTGGTCGCGGTCGGGATCTGGACCGCCATCGCTCTCTTCACCGCCAGCAGCCAACCGACCCTGCCCAGCTCACACGCCGTGCTGGTCTCGGTCAAGCCAACCCCCGGCCATACGGCCGAGGGGGGCGGCCACCTGATCTGGTACCGCTCCGGCGGGCTCTTGGTCGTCGTCCTAGGGGTGCACCACCTCCAGCCGAACGCCAAGACCAGCGCATTTCTGGTGCCCGAGGCCAGCTGTTCCGGAGCGCTGCCGGCCGGGAGCCGGGTCATCGGCACCGTGCGCGCCAACGGCCGGGGGGTGGCTAGCTTCAATGAGGAAGTGCTCAGTGTTTCCAGCTTGAAGTTCTCCGCCTGGTCGATCTGGATCGAGGGCCAGCGCCCTGGCCGATCTCCCACCTCCTGCGGGGTGATCAGCCTCTCCAGCGGCTCCCTGATCAGCTCGTGACCGGTCGGCCGGTGGCGCGCCGGCTGGCGCTGGTCGTGGGGACCCTGGCATCTCTACTCTGGCTGGCCGGCTGCGCCGGCTCGCCAGCCGCGCCAGCCAATCCGAGGTTCACCAAGGCGATCGCCGCCTGTACCGCCAGCAGCGCCCAGAGCCAGGTAACAGTGGACGCCAACAGCTCCTTCCGGTTCGTCCCCGCCGTCGCCTGCCTGCGGGTGGGCGGGACCGTGACCTGGACGAATACGACCGCTGATCTGGACCACACCAGCACCGACGAGCCGAGCTTGGCGGCCAACGCGGGCGACGCGACCATACCCCGAGGCGGTCACGGCTGGTATCTGCGTCTGCCGTCGGGAAAGTCCGCCCACCTGACCTTCAAGGTCGCCGGGGTGTATCACTACTTCTGCGTCCCCCATGAAACGCTCGGAATGCTGGGGGTGATCGACGTCGTCGGCTGACGGTGACCCGCCGCCGTAGAACCACCGGACCGGGCGCTGCGACCGCCAGAGCGTGACTCCGGCAGGCTTCGGCGGACACGAGTCCCCTGTGGGGTGACGGCTCCCGCTGACCCCAACCGATGAACTGTCAAGATGGGCTCCGTGGACGGCGAACTGCCGCTTGAGCCAGGAACTGAAACGGCGACCACCGCATCGCCGGCCGGTCCTCTATCCTCGGGAGACCCCAGCACCAGCCCCTTGGCAGCGCGGCTGCGCCCCCGGCACTGGCAGGAGGTCCTCGGCCAGGAAGAGCTGGTGGGCGGCGAGGGCGCGCTGCAGGCGGCGCTGGTGGGCGGTCCTCTTCCGTCGGTAGTGCTAGTGGGTCCTCCGGGGAGTGGCAAGACCACCATCGCCCAGCTTCTGGCCAGCTCCCAGTCAGCCCACTTGATCGCCGTATCGGCGGTAAGCGCGGGGGTCGGCGAGATCCGCGCCGCCGTGGCCGAGGCCCGGACCCGCCAGCGAGTGGGCCAGCGGACGGTGCTCTTCCTCGACGAGATCCACCACTTCAGCCGCACCCAGCAGGACGCCCTCCTGCCCCATGTGGAGAGCGGGCTGCTGACCCTGATCGGGGCCACCACCGAGAACCCCAGCTTTCAGCTATCCGGGGCGCTGCTCTCCCGGGTCCAGGTCTTCGAACTGGAGCCCCTCACCAGAGAGGCTCTATCGGAGCTGTTGGACCGGGCCCTCAGTGACGAGGAGCTGGGCCTGGGGGCGCGTCATCTCAAGCTGGACGAGCAGGCGCGGCAGGTGCTGGTGGCTCGATCGGGCGGCGACGCCCGGATCATGCTCAACGCCCTGGAGCAGGCGGCCGGCTCCACCGCCGACGAGGCGGTGATTGAGGTGGCGGCGGCGGCGCGCGCGCTCAGCAGCCCGGTGCTGCGCCACGACCGCGCCGGCGACTTCCACTACCAACTGCTGAGCGCCTTCATCAAGTCGATGCGGGGTAGCGACCCCGACGCCTCGGTTTACTGGCTGTCCAGGCTCCTGGAGGCAGGTGAGGACCCCACGGTCCCAGCTCGGCGGATGGTGATCCTGGCCGCCGAGGATGTGGGGCTGGCTGAGCCCGGGGCGCTGGAGATCGCAGTCGCCGCCCACCAGGCGGTCAGGCTGGCGGGGATGCCGGAGTGCCGGCTGCCGCTGGCCGAAGCCGCCATCTTCCTGGCCCTGGCCCCCAAGAGCAACAGCGTCACGGCGGCCCTTGCGGCAGCGACCGAGGATGTGCGCTCTCAGCTCCATCTCCCCGTCCCTCTCCATCTCCGCAACGCAGTTACCGGGCGCGACCGCCAGAAGGGGTATGGCGAGGGGTACCAGTACGCCCACGACGACCCCGATGGGTTGGTCGGGCACGAGCACCTGCCAGAGGAGCTGGTGGGGCGCCAGTACTACCGACCCTCGACCCACGGCGAGGAGGCTAGGCAGGCGGAGCGGTTGGGTCAGATCCGCCGGCGGCGGGAGAGCTAGCCGGGCCCCGGGACTCCGTCCCTAGGAGTCCTCGGAGCTGGCTTCGGACTCGGTTGCATCCTCTCCCTCGGCCGTCTCCTCGGCACCCTCTTCGCCCTCGACAACGACCTCCTCCTCCTCCTGAACCCTGGGAGCGGCAATCTTGGCGATCACCTCCTCGGGATCGAGGGCGGCGGCCAGCTCCACCCCTTCGGGCAGCCGGACCTCGGAGACGCGCACCGCGTCGTCGATCTCTGCCAGCCCGGAGATGTCAATGTCGATCTCGCCGGGGATGGCGTCAGGCAGGCAGCTCACCTCCAGCTGGTGGATCAGGTGGAGCAGCTCTCCGGCGTTGAACTTGGTGGCAGGAGCCTCCCCCACCAGAACCACCGGCACCTGAACGGTGAGCTTCTCTAGCAGGTTGACCTGGAAGAAGTCCACGTGGACGGGTTCCGAGGTGCGGGGATTGATCTGAAGCTCTTTGATCAGGACCGGACGCGCCGAGGGCTCGCCCTCAACTCTCAACTGGAGCAGGTGGCTGCGGCCAGCTCGGTGGAACATCTTGGCGAACTCGTTACCGGGAATCTCCACGGTAAGGGGCTTGACCGAGTGGCCGTAGACCACGCCCGGGACCAGCCCCTGGCGGCGAAGCCCGGAGACGTGGCGACCCACAGTCGTGCGCGTCACCACCTCCAGCGTGAAATCCATGAGCCTCCACCAAGTCCTGCCGGCCCCGGACGCCGACCTCATCTGAGATCGGCGAAAGCCGCCGGATCGTACCAAATCCCGGGATCAGCGAGCCGCGGCGCCTACCTTCTCCAGCCCGAAGCGGCGCTCCACGTATTCCACGATCGCCCGAATGCTGGTACCGGGGGTGAAGACCTCGTCGACCCCCATCTCCTTCAGCTTGACGGCGTCGTCTGGGGGCACGATCCCTCCTCCGAAGACCACGATGTCCTCCCCGCCCCGATCCCGCAGCAGGCGCAACACCTCGGGGAAGAGGGTCATGTGGGCCCCGGAGAGCAGCGAGATGCCCACCCCATCGACGTCCTCTTGGATGGCCGCCTCGACCACCTGGGCCGGAGTCTGGTGGAGCCCGGTGTAGATCACCTCCACCCCGGCATCGCGCAGGGCCCGAGAAATCACCTTGATGCCCCGATCGTGCCCGTCAAGACCCACCTTGGCGGTCAGGATCCGCACCGGCCTGGCGCTCATGGCCCCCAGTCTAGCCCACCCTCTGATGTCACCTTCATCAGTAATTCTATTGTACTTATGCTACATTCCGCATGATGATGCCAAGGCGAGGTAGTCGGGATGACAGCGGCGGAGCCGGCCCCGTTCGGCTCCACAATCGGATCGCGGTGCTGCGGGCGGAACGGGAACTCTCCCGGTATCAACTGGCCGAAGCGGTGGGGGTCAACTACCAGACGATCGGCTATCTGGAACGCGGCGAGTACAACCCCAGCCTGGAGTTGGCCCTCCGGCTGGCGGAGGTCTTCGAACTTCCAGTCGAGGCGGTCTTTTCGCGCGCGCCCCTGCGCCCCATGAGCGAGGAGCTCTACTCGTCCGACCGGGACCGAGTCCTCCGGAAAGGCTGATCGCCTCACTCACAAGCGGGCGCCCTAACCGCTTCGCGCTCCCGCTGCTGCTGTTGGTCGTGGTCTTGGGGGGCTGGCCGTGGTGGGGAACGTGGTCGGCCCTGCCCAGGCCGAGCCCGAGCTGCTCACCCTGGGCTATCTGGTCTTCTCGGTGATCACGGTCTTCGTGGTGCGCCGGGTCGCGCTCCAGCCGGGTCCGTGGCTGGGACTCCGGGTGGTGCGGCGAGGAGTCGTCGTCCTGACACTGCTGGCCGCCGCGATCATGGGCAGTCCCCTGCTGGTCTTCATCGCTCTGCTGATCTGCCTGCCGACCATGATCGTCGCCTGGCTGGAGCCGGACCCCACCATGCCGGCTCCGAGAGCCACCGGCGCAAATCTGCTGACGGTCCGCCTAGCCATGGCGATGGTGACGGTGACGGCCAAGGGAAAGGTGCGGCGCTCCGGCTGAGCCGGGACCAGTCAAGCCGCCCAACTACGGGTCCAAGCGGTGGAGATCACGGGGGAAGAGCGTCACCTGGCGCACGTTCGGCACGCCCGCCAGGCGAGCCACCATTCGCTCGAGGCCGATGGCGAACCCGCCGTGGGGCGGCATTCCGTATCGGAAGGCCTGCAGGTAGCCCTCGAAGGGAGCTAGCTCCTGACCCTCGAGGGCCCTCAGGTAGTCCTGGTAGAGGTGCAGCCGCTGGCCGCCGGTGACCAGCTCCTGGCCGCGAAAGAGCAGGTCGAAGCTGTTGGAGAACCCCGGGCGCTGGGGATCGGGTTGGGTGTAGAAGGGCCGCTTGGCCATCGGGTATCCGACCACAAACAGCAGCTCAGACTGGAACTCTCGCGCTGCCCACCCGCCCAGGAAGCGCTCGTGGGCCGGGGCCAGGTCAGGCTCTCCCAGGACCTCCTCACCGGTCTCGCGCTCGATCAACGCCTGGGCGTCCTGGAAGTGAATGCTGGGGATCTCAGCCGGTAGCTCGGGCAGGCGCAGGTTGAGCAGCGCCGCGGCGCCCCCGGAGCGTTCGGCCACCGCTCTGAAGATGGCCGCGATCACCTCTCCCAGAAGGACCATCACATCGCGGTGGTCGTGGATGAAGCCGATCTCCGCATCGAGCGAGAGGTACTCGGCCAGGTGACGGACAGTGTCGTGCGGCTCGGCCCGGAAGACGGGCCCGGTCTCGTAGACCCGCTCGTAGACCCCCACCATCATCTGCTTGTAGAACTGAGGACTCTGGGCCAGGAAGGCCCGGCGGCCGAAGTACTCCACCGGAAAGACGTTGGCGCCACCCTCGGTGGCCGATGCCACCAGCTTGGGGGTCTGGATCTCCACAAAGCCGCGCTCGTGCAGAGCGGACCGGAAACCCCAGACAGCCGCGGCCGCCACCTTACCGAATGCCCGCTGGCGCGGATGGCGCCAGCTGAGTGCGGCATGGTCGAGCAGAGTCGGCAGCTGGACCTCCAACTGGGGACGCCGCAGCTCGAATGGAAGTGCTCCCTGGGGCCGGCTGATGACCGTGAACTGGGGATCGCGAAGCTCCATCCCTCCGGGTGCCTGGGTCACTGCCACCACCTCACCCTCGACCCGGAGCACCGTTTCGGGTGCCCAGGTCGCCAACTCGGCGCGCAGCCCCGGTTCGTCCACGACGATCTGGGTGATCCCCCGGCCATCCCGGAGCAGTACGAAACTGACCTGGGCCAGGCGGCGTTGGTGGTGGAGCCAGCCGGCAAGCTCCACCCGCTGGCCGACATATTCCGCCAGCTCTTCGGACCAGATCCGTCTCAAGTGGCACCTCCCGTCAGATAGCCCTGGGAGCGCGGGCGGGAGGGAGCCCGCGGTGCCACCGCACTTCGCTCCGGCTTGGGCCGGGGCCTCTGCGCCCACTCACGGGGGCTACTCGGCGAGGCTTAGTTGGCCTTAGCCTTTGTTCCTCGCAGCTCGGGAGTGTCGTTCACGAGGACCCGGGGCCACCTTTCCAGCTACCGGCGGCTCTCTTGGCCCGGGTTGGCCCGCTACTCGTCTCCGTCAACGCCGTTGCCCAAGACGATAACCGAGAACCGCCCTCGGGGCACGCCAGCCAGTTGGTGAGGCCGCAATATGCGAGAGATGGAACTGCCGAGCATCTCTGACGCTGAGCTGAGTGCCCGCGCCCGCGGGATCCTCTTGGGAATGGCCTGCGGGGAGTCCATCGCCGGCTCCCTGGCACTCACCAACCTGGCCCTGGAGTTGGGGGAGTCGCTGCTGTCCCGGGGGGCGGTCGAGCCGGAACTGCTGCTGGAGCGCTGGGCGAGGCTGGGTCCAGCTGCCCGCCCGCTGCCGGGCTCGATCACAGGCCAGGCATTGCGGCTCTTTGAGGAGGGATTCCCGGCCGAGGGCTTGGCGGAGGCGACGGCCCGTCTGGTGCCGGAGCGCAGCGGGGATGGCCCGCTGGCTCGGGCTCTGCCGCTGGCCATCGCGGCCCGCCGAGATGGGGCCATGCTCAAGCGCTTAGCCAACCAGAGCGCCTGGGTCACCCACAGCGACCTCACCTCCCGGATGGCCACGGTCGGGAGCTGCCTGCTGGCCCGGGACCTGCTCACCCGGGGACTGGAAGAGAGCCTGGCCCGAGTTGCCCAGGCGCTCCGCGAGGAGGCTCCGCTCCGCCTCTCCCGGGCCCTTCGCAAGCCCATTAGGGAAGAGTGGCCCGAGGCCGGGGACGACGCGGTCGCGGTGCTCAGTCAGGCGATCCACGCCCTCTCCCAGGCGTCCGATCTCGAAGGAGTCCTGCAGGAGATGGAGAACCAGGGGCGGCCCAACCAAGGCGCCTTGGCGCTGGCCGGGGGCATAGCGGGAGCGGCCTTCGGAATCGAGCCGTCATCACGCCGCCTGGGCCGACTAGATCCGACGCTTCGTCACCGGCTGGAGGAGCTGGCCGAAGGGATGGTCAACTTCGAGGTCCGGACTCACGCGGCCCCCGGGGTGGCTGGTGGAGCGCCCTCCATCTCGGTTCGGCCCGACTGAGCGACGGAAAGTGGGGCAAGCAGAGTTGGTGGTGGACGGGACCAACATCGCCTGGGCCTGGCCGCGCAGCCGTCCCTATTTGCTACGCAAGGACCACGCCGGGGCCCAGCGAATCCTGGTGACGACGGCGACCCGGTCGGCGCTGCGTTCGACCTACGATCAGCTCACCTTCGTCTTCGACGGGCCCCCGCCTCCGGCAGGCCCGTCCAGCTCCCAAGTGGTCCGGGTGCTCTACCCCGACCCCGGCCAGAGTGCCGACGAGAGGATCGTGGAGCTGGTGGTCCAGGCGGTGCACGGCGGCACCGCGGCGGTGGTGGCGACCAGCGATCGCGGCCTGCG
>JBARIA010000138.1:0-28307 GCA_049799515.1 Candidatus Dormiibacterota bacterium
GGGATCGGGGTGGCTGTGACGGCGGCCGGCGGCATGGTGTTCGGAGCCACCACCGCCTTCAGCCCCAACAGCGGGTATGACCTCATCTCCCGGCTTCTGTCGATCGTGATCCTGGGCGGTCTCGGCAGTATGGCCGGGGCCATGGCGGCGGCCGTGGCCATGCTCATGGTCGAGGACGTGGTGTCCTCGGTCTGGTCGCCGCTTTGGTCGGAAGTCGTCTTCTTCGCCGCCCTGGTGGTGGTGCTGACCCTTCGCCCGCAAGGACTCTTCGGGCGCAGCTTCTCCCGGGCCCAGTGACCCCGCGGTCCATCCTCAACTGCCCGCAAGCTGGGCTCTCTGGGGGCCAGGTGTCAGACGGCGGAGGCCGGTGAGCCGCCGTGGCCTGATCAAGCCGGGCTTGATCGCCCTGGCCCTGCTCGCCTTCGCGCTTTTCCCCTGGGTCTTCTCCAACCCGACCTACACCACGATCGCCGTTTTCACCCTGATCTACATGACGGCGACAACCTCCTGGAACGGATTCGCCGGCTATTCCGGCTACATCCCCCTCGGGCACGCGGCATTCTTCGGGACCGGTGCCTACACCTTTGCGGTGATCGCCCAGCACGACAACCTGGGCGCCGGCTACGGTCTGTTCGGCCTGATCCCGATAGCCGGGCTGGTCGCCGGGCTGGTGGCGATCCCGGTCGGGCTGGTGGCCCTCAGAACCAGACGGCACACCTTCGTGGTGATCACCATCGCCATCTTCTTTCTGTTCCAGTTGGTGGCCACCAACCTGGGCATCACCGGTGGCTCCTCGGGGCTGCAGGTGGTCTCTCCCACCTGGCCAGGCGCCACCTTCGACGATCCCTTCTACTACGTCGCCCTGGGACTTCTGATCATGGCGGTCGCGGCTTCCTGGACCATCCGCCGCTCCCGGTTCGGCCTCCAGCTGCTGGCGATCCGGGACGACGAGGCTCGGGCTCGGGGACTCGGGGTCAGGGTTGGCCGAGTCAAGCTCACCGCCTTTGTGATCTCTGCCATCCCGATCGGCATGGCCGGCGCCGTCTACGCCTACTTCGTGGGGCAGGTGTTCCCCCAATTCGTCTTCGACCCCCTCTTCGACCTCTCCATCGCTCTGATGGCCTTCTTCGGGGGTCTGGGGACCGTCTGGGGACCGCTCCTGGGCGGGATCCTGCTGGAGCCGCTCCAGCAGTACCTCACCTTCTCCTACTCGGTCGGTGACCTCTATCTGATCATCTACGGGGTCATTTTCCTGGGGGTGATCCTGCTCATGCCGACCGGCATCGTTCCCTCGGTCTCCGACTACCTGGTCCGTCGGCGCAGCGCCCGGGAGCGGGCCTCTCCCACCGATTCGGCTCCGACCGGGGGAGACGGCGACGCCCGGGCAGGGCTGGTACCCAGACCGGGCACCGGAGGGTGACCGCCCTCATCGAGGTGGAAGGTGTCTCCAAGGCCTTCGGAGGGCTGCAGGCGCTCAACCTCTGCTCGCTGACGGTCGAGAGTGGCACGGTGGCAGGGTTGATCGGCCCCAACGGGTCCGGCAAGACCACCCTCTTCAACGTGATGACCGGGTATGAGCAGGTGCGCCAGGGAACCGTCCGTTTCAAGGGCAACTCGATCACCAATTCCACCCCGGACCGGGTCTTCAAGCTGGGCATCGCCCGCACCTTTCAGCTGACCCGGATCTTCCCTCGGCTCAGCGTGATGGAGAACATGCTGATCGCCACCCAGCACCGGGAGGGCTGGCTGGGGAGCGTCTTCCGGACCGCCGCCAGTCTGGGCCCGGAGCGGGAACGGGCCATGGGGTTGCTGGATTTCGTGGGAATCGCCGGACTGGCCAACCAGCCGGCCGGCAATCTCTCCTACGGCCAGCGCAAGCTCCTGGAGCTGGCCTACGTCCTGGTGGCCGACCCTGACGTCCTGCTCCTGGATGAGCCGGCCGGCGGCGTCAACCCGTCCTTGATCAACCACCTGGCCGAGAAGATCCAGGAGCTCAACAAGCAGGGCAAGACCTTCTTGGTGGTGGAGCACAACATGGAATTCGTGATGGGGATCTGTGACTCCCTGACCGTGATGCACCAGGGCTCGGCGATCGTGACCGGCACCCCGGCCGAGGTGCGCGCCCATCCCAAGGTGCTTGACGCCTACCTGGGCGGCGCGGACGAGGACCAGGATGACTGAGGCGGTCAGCCAGAGCCAGCCGCTGCTGGAGATCGAGGACGTCTACGCCGGCTACGGCGGTGGAGATGTGCTGCGGGGGGTCACCTTCCAGGTCCCTCAGGGTGGGGTCACCTGCGTTGTCGGGCCCAACGGTGCCGGCAAGTCCACCCTCCTGGCCGCGATCAGCGGGATGCTCTCCATCAGGACCGGCGCGATCCGCCTCCGGGGCCAGTCGATCGTAGGGAAGTCACCTCGGCAGATCCTCAGCGAGGGGGTGGTCCAGGTTCCACAGAACCACAGCCTCTTTCCGGAGATGTCGGTCCGGGCCAACGTCGAGATGGGGGGCTTCATCCTCCGCGACCGGGGCCTGGTTCAGCAGCGCCTGGAGCAGCTACAGGAGTCCTTTCCACTGGTCCGTGAGCGGGCCAAGGCCAAGGCTGGCAGCCTCTCCGGAGGGCAGCAGCGTCTGGTGGAATTCGCCCGCTGTTTGATGCTGGACCCGGCCCTGGTGATCCTGGACGAGCCCTCGATGGGTCTCGACCCCAAGACCAGGCGCACCGTCTTCGACTCCATCCGGCTGATGCGCCATCAGGGTCGGACCTTGCTGCTGGTCGAGCAGAACGCCCGAGCCGGGCTCAGGCTGAGCACCCAGGGGGTGGTCCTCGAGAACGGCCACGTCCGGCTGAGCGGCACCGGCGAGGAGGTGCTCAACCATCCGGAGATCGGGGAGCTCTACCTGGGTGGGGCCAAACCCCAGGAGCCGGGCCAGACCAGCGTCTGAGCCTGGCCGCTCGGACAGGGCCTAGTTCAGGCTCTCGAGATCGAGGAGCAGCGCCGGCTCCTCCAGGTATTCGACCAGAGTGCTGAGGAAGGGGGCCGCCTCCGCCCCGTCGACCACCCGATGGTCGCAGCTGAGCGTCAGCGAAAGCACCGGCTCGACGGATGGATGGCCGTCGACCGCCACCACCTCGTCGCGGATCCTGCCGACCGCCAACAGGGAGCTCTGGCCTTCCGCCAGCACCGCCTCAAAGCGGTCCACCCCGAACATCCCAAGGTTACTGATGGTGATGCTGGCCCCCTCCAGGTCCGCCCCCGAGAGCTTGCCGGCCTGGGCCCGCTCCACCACGCTCCGGCGCGCCGCCACCAGCTCGCTCAGCCGCAGCCGATCGGCATCCTCGACGGTGGCCAGCAACAGTCCCTGGGGAGTGGCGATCGCCAATCCGACCTGGACTCCCTGGTGCTGTCGAATCTCCCCATCCACCCAGTAGTCACTAATCCGGGGGGTCTTTCGGAGCGCCGCCGCGACCGTCCGCAGCAGCAGGTCGGTGTAAGTGACCGGCTCCCCTGAGCGCTGGCGGAGCGACTCCAGCCAGCCCCGCAGCCGCCGAGCCTTGACATCCCGGCCCAGATAGAAATGAGGGGTGGTCGTCCAGACCCGGGTGGTGTGGAGTGCGGTCCTTCGCCGAGCCGACGACAACCCGACCGGCGGGGCCACGGCCGCCGCCAAATCGGCCGCCAGGTAGGCGCCCTCGGGGCCGCTGCCGCCCCCCGGGGTCAGCTCGATCTGGCGCTCCCGGGCCAGCTTTCGGGCGAGGGGCGAGGCGGCCGCCCGGTCACCAACTCTGGAACCCACACCTTCTTCAGGAACGGGTGGCGGCGCCAACGGCTCGGGGAGAGATGGCTGGGCTGCTGCTGCTGGCGGCGGCCCGACAACCGGATTCGCGGCCCGGACCGGAAGCTCCTCGTTCTCAGCCAGGATCCAGGCCATTACGGTGCCCACCTCCACCTCCTCGCCCGGTTGGACCCGGATACCGCGGAGGAATCCCTTAGCTGAGGCCTCGATCTCCACCGCCGACTTGTCCGTCTCGATCTCCATCAGAAGATCGCCGACCGCCACCGCCTCCCCCTCCTGCTTGATCCAGCGCAGCAGGCGGCCGGTTTCCTGGGCCAGCCCGAGGGCGGGCATGATCACCTCAACTGGCACAGCACACCCGGGTCATGGGAGCTGAAACCCGCCATCCATCGCCCCCCGGGCGGTGCTCGCCAGACGGTCCATGTTGTTGCGATGGGATTCCGTCTCTCTGGTGGTCGGCAGAGGCCCCTCGACTGTGTAGTAGCGCTGTCCGGCAACCATCAGGCGCTCGGCCGGAAAGCGGGTGATCACCTCGCACCCGGTCTTGGTTACCACCACCTCCTCCTCGATCCGGGCCGCCGTCCAGCCGTCCTTGGACGGCCAGTAGGTCTCCAACGCGAAGACCATGCCCTCCACCAGCTCTTCCGGGTGTTCGTCGGAGACCAGGTGACTGAAGATGGGCTTCTCCCAGATCGACAGCCCCACCCCGTGGCCGAACTGGAGGCCGAAGGCTGCCTCTTCGTTGGCGAAGCCAAACTCCTCCGCCCGAGGCCACACCGAGACCACATCAGCGGTGGTCGCGCCCGGCTTGACCTTGGCGATGGCCATGTCCACCAGCTCGCGGCAATGCTGGTAGGCGTCGACCAGGGCCGAGCCGGCGGAGCCGACCGCAAAGGTCCGGTAGTAGCAGGTCCGGTAGCCGTTCACGGCGTGGAGGATGTCGAAGTAGGCGGGGTCCCCCGGCCGCAGCATCCGATCCGAGTAGACGTGGGGGTGGGGATTGGCCCGCTCGCCGGAGATGGCGTTTACCCCCTCGACATGCTCTGAGCCGAGGTCGTAGAGGACCTTGGCCACCAACCCCACGCACTCGTTCTCACGAATCCCCGGCCGCAGCGCCTGGTAGAGCTGGTCGTAGGCGGCGTCCACCATGGCGCAGGCGGTACTGAGCAGGGTGATCTCGTCCTGACTCTTGATCATTCGCGCCTGCTGCATCAGCTGCTGGCCGTCAACTACCTTGAGCCCCTCCGCCTGGAGTGCGGCCAGGATCGGCATCTCCACGATGTCCACGCCCAACGGTTCATCGGCGAGGCCGCGTTCCTCCAGCTCAATCCGGATCTTGCGGGCCACTGCCTCGGCCCGCCCGGCGGCCGGGTCGAACCCCCCACGCATGGTGGCAATGCCGGCCCGGGACCGTTCCTCGCCCAGCCACGGGCAGAAGATCTGATGGTGGCGGGCCGCTGATCCGAAGTCCCACATGATCGGCTCATCGTTTCGGGGCAGCAATGAGAACCGGGTCAACTTGTCGATGGCCCAGGTTCCGATGTGGGTGGCGGTGATGTAGCGGCTGTTGTTCATGTCGAAACAGAGCAACGCTCCCAGCTCCGATTCCTGCAACACCTGCTTGATGCGAGCGAGCCGGGTGGTGCGGAGCCGGTCATAATCGACTCGGGCTTCCCAATCAACGGCGCCCAGGCCGTATGTGCGCGTCAGCTGGCTCATGAACTCACCCTCCTACATCACCTATTTTCGGCCGCACAGGTCGCGTACCTTCTCCACCAGACCCGCGACCGTGGGCACCGTGATGTCCTCCAGAACCGGGGAGAATGGAATCGGCACGTCCATGGCCCCCAGCCGCCGCACCGGAGCGTCCAAGAAGTAGAAGGCCCCCTCACTGACCACCGCCGCCAGTTCAGCCCCGACCCCATAGCTCCGATGTCCCTCGTCCACCACCACCGCCCGGCTGGTGCGACGGACCGAGTCGATCAGCGTCTGGCGATCCAATGGCACGGTGGTGCGCGGGTCGACCACCTCGCACTCGATGCCCTCCCTAGCCAGCATCTCAGCAGCTTCCAGCGCCACTAATACCATGCTGCTGGTGGCGATCACGGTGGCATCCTTCCCGGGTCGCTTGATGTCGGCCAAGCCCAGGGGAATCGTGTATTCCGCAACCGGCACCTGACCCCGCTGCTGGTAGTTCATCTTGTCCTCGAAGACCACCACCGGGCTGTTGTCGCGAATGGCACTCTTCATCAGCCCCTTGGCGTCGTAGGGAGTACTCGGCAGGGCCACCTTGAGCCCAGGGATGTGGCTCACCCAGGCGTGCAGACTCTGGCTGTGCTGGGCGGCCGAGCGCCTGGTGGCGCCCATGGTGGTGCGAATCGTCAGCGGGACGCTGAGCTTGCCGCCGGACATGTAATGCACCTTGGCCGCCTGATTGGCGACCTGGTCCATTACCAGGCCTAGAAAGTCCCCGAACATGATGTCCACCACCGGACGTCGTCCGGTCATGGCGGCACCGACGCCCATGCCGGTGAAGCCGGGCTCGGAGATGGGGGTGTCGATCACTCGATCAGTGCCAAACTCCTCCACCAATCCACTTAGCACCTTGAACGGAGTTCCCGCCTCCGCGACGTCCTCCCCCATCACAAAAACTGTCTCGTCGCGGCGCATCTCCTCAGCAATTGCCTCGCGGATGGCCTGGGCCATGGTCAGCTCGCGGGACTCGCCCTCCGGCCTCGGCTCAGGCGAAGACATCGGTGGCCACCTGATCAATGTTGGGGAAGGGCGCCGCCACCGCGAACTCCACGGCTGCGTCCAGCTGCTGGCCCAGTTCCCCGGCGATTGCGTCCAGCGCTGTCCGGTCGGCCAGTCCCTCGGATTCCAGCCACTCACGGGCTAGAGTGATGGGATCTCGCTGCTCGCGCCAGAACTGCTCCTCTTCGCGACTGCGGTAGTAGCCACGGTCGACATCCCCCACGTGGTGTCCGAAGTACCGGTAGGTAGCGCAAAGAAGAAAGGAAGGACCCTCACCGGACCGGGCCCGCGCGACCGCCTCCGCGGTTGCGGTATGGACCGCCCGCAGGTCCTGCCCGTCAACCTCGGTCGCCGGAATGCCGAAGGCGGTCGCTCGGGCGAGAGGGCTACCGGCTACTGTTTCCGATCCCAGGGTGTACTCGCCGTAGAGGTTGTTCTCGCAGACGTAGATCACCGGCAGCTTCCAGAGAGAGGCCATGTTCATGACCTCGTAGAGCACTCCCTGGCCCAGGGCACCGTCACCTATGAAGCTGACCGCAACTTGGTCCGAACGTCGCTGCTTGATCGACAGTCCGGCCCCGGTGGCGATACCGAGGGATCCGCCCACGATGGCGTTGGCACCAAGGTTGCCGCGCGCCTGATCAGCGATGTGCATCGAGCCGCCCTTGCCGCCGCAGTAGCCAGCGGCCTTGCCCAGAAGTTCGGCAAACATGAGGTTGGGGGCAGCCCCCTTGGCCAGGCAGTGGCCATGGCCCCGGTGGGTGCTGGTGATGTAATCGTCGTCCCGGAGGGCAGTGCAGACTCCAACCGCCACCCCCTCTTCCCCGCTCGACAGGTGAGCCAGTCCGGGCATGATCTTGCGCTGGTAGAGATCGTTGACCCGATCCTCGAAGAGCCGGATGGTGAGCATCAGCCGGTAGGCGTGGAGCCAGTCCGGCCCGCTCTCGGCCGGCACCACCGGTGCGGCTGGGGTGCTATCGCTCATCTCCCCTCCCCGGTCTCAACGCCAGCGGTCTCAGCTTCGACTCGCTCGAGATGACTCCGCATACGTTCCCGAGCTAGATCTGGATCACACCCAGTGACCGCAGCCGCAATTCCGCGATGCTCCTCCAGAGAGAGTTCGGGATTCCCAGGCAGATGGAAAGCGAGGGCAAACGCTCGCTGCATGGCGTCCCGGATCGCATCCATAAGCCGCACCGTCAGACGGTTGCCGGTGGCCGCCGCTAGATCGGTGTGGAACCCGATGTCAGCGCTGTTGTAGCGCTCTGGATCGGCCAGCGCTGCTTCCATCTCCCGAATCCGGCTGGAGATTGCATCGAGGTCGGCAGCCGAGCGGCGTGCCGCCGCCAGCCCCGCCGTCTCGATCTCCAAGGTCTTGCGCACCTCGAAGAGGTCGGAGATCTCCACCCGTTCCAGCCCAACCAGCAGGCCCATAGCCTGCCGCAGCAGGTTGCCGGAGTCCATCACCACATACCCGCCCCGACCGTCCGACCCCACCAGACCCTGCGACTCGAGAACCCGGATCGCCTCCCTGGTGGACGACCTGCCCACCGCGTAGGTCTCACCCAGATCCCGCTCAGACGGGAGGCGCTCTCCCGCTACCAGGCGACCCTCGGAGATAGCCCGCGAGATCGCCTCCGCCACCAGCTGGTAGGTGTTCCGGCGCGAGACCGGGTCGAAGGAGAGGCCGCTCGCCGGGCCGGCGTCCCTCTCTGAGCTGGTCTGCATGGTGCTTTCATCGGCTGATGGTCTGATGATCAGACAACCTATGCTAGATGGCCCCCGTTGTCAAGGGCCAACTCACGGGCACCGTAGTCTCGACGCCTGGCCAGATATAGGTAAGTGCAGTAGCCCTGCTGTACCTGGTTGCCGTGGGCATCCAGCACGGCGGCTATGCCGCCCAAGAGTCGCTGGCGAACGGCGTCGTCGAGGAGAAGGTGGTCGGACTGGGTCTGCAGCAACCCCAGGTAGTCGTCCGCTGAATAGGTTGTGGACCAGGGGAAGCCCTCCCGGGCCAGGTCAACGAATAGACCGCTGGCATCGATCTCTAGGCGGCGATCCCCCTCCACCTCTCCCGGCACCCCGGCCGCCAGTTCGGGCGCCACGCGACGGTACACCTCCTCGATGGCCTCTTCCAGTCCAGCGCTGGATTCGATCTGGATGGCAGTGTTCCAGATAAGGGCCAGGCTCCCCCCGGCACCAAGCGCCTGATGGGCCCTGACGAACCGGACCTCGGGCCTGAGCCAGTGCCACGCCTGGGCAGAGGCGACCAACCGAAATGGCTCCCGAGGCAGCGGCCAATCCTCGAATGCAGCCTCCAACACTGTCACTGCGACCATGCCGTCGGTCTTCTGGGCCGCCACCCTGGCCATCTCTGAGCTGGGTTCTAAGGCGATCACCCGCAATCCCCGCTCTGCCAGCGGGAGCGTGGCCCGCCCCGTGCCGCACCCGACCTCCAAGACAAGGTCGCCTCGATCGAGCCCCCCGAACTCGACTATCCGGTC
Source organism: Candidatus Dormiibacterota bacterium (assembly GCA_049799515.1). GTDB lineage: Bacteria > Chloroflexota > Dormibacteria > Aeolococcales > Bog-877 > Bog-877. Next base: position 9,052 of record JBARIA010000138.1, read on the forward strand.
GAAGACCGCGGCCGGATACCCGGGACGGTAGCGGTCGTAAAGCTCGGCCACCTCCCCGAACACCAGTCGTCGTTCGCGGCCTCGCGTGCCGACTTGTTCCTCCAGCTCCACGGTGCTATTCATTCTCCGGCCACCGCCATCGGAGCGATCTGAGATGGCTCGCGGCGAGGTCTATCATGGGAGGGACATCACGAGCTCCCGGCGACGCGGTCAGCGGCCGGATCCCCCGGGCCCGCCTGCCGGGGCTCCGGGAACCGCCAACTGTGAGGAGCCATGGACGTGATCGAGATGTCGGTAGACAGCATTCGCGTCCACATGCCCAGCGGTCAGCACGTGGTGGTCCTGAAGCAGAAGGACGCGGAGCGCTTTCTCCCGATCTGGGTGGGCATGGCCGAGGCCAACGCTATCGCCCTGAAGATCACTGGGATCAAGCCGGACCGCCCCCAGCCCCACGACCTGATGGTGAACATGCTCACCCTCTTGGACGTGACAGTGAACCGGGTAATCGTCTCGGAACTCCGTGACGACACCTTCCACGCCCGGATCATCGGGACCCGAGACGGCAAGGAGGTCATCTTCGACGCCCGACCGAGCGATGCCATCGCCTTGGCGGTTAGAGTCGAATCGCCGATTTACGTCGTCGAGGAGGTTCTGGATCAGGCGGGAGTGCTGCCCGACAGCCAGGCCGAGGATGGCAGTCGGCTAGCGGTCTTCCAGCAGATGGTCAACGACATGAACCTCCCCGACCTCGACACCCCCGACGCCTGACCAGCCTCGGAGGCCAGCATGGCGGAATGGCAGACGCGGCGGTCTCAAAAACCGTTGAGCGCAAGCTCGTGTGGGTTCGACTCCCACTGCTGGCACCAACTGTTGCAAGTCAACGCGGCTGCGCACCAACGCTCGCGTCGTCGGCTGTCGGCGCGGTTAGGCTTCTGGATCAACCTCAGGAGCCGCACGCCGCCGTCAGTTGAGCGGCCCAGTCTCTTCAGCAGTTACAGGATCTTGACCAGGACCAGGACTACTGCGATCAAGGCCAAACCAACCGCGAATTGAATCGCTACTACCTTGTAGTCCAGCGAGATCCCTAAGTACTCAGTCCAGCCCTTGCTCTGATCCTGATTGAAGTTGCTGGCGCCGGGCCGACCCCGAAGCCGAGAGAGGACATCCGTGGCAAAACCAAGCGTGATCAGAAAGGCAAGCGCACCAGAGAAGTAGGCGACCAAAATGGCTGCGTCACCGCTGGTGGTGGTGTCCAGTTGGGCTCCGGCCCAGTAGCCGACCAAGCCCACCACGATCCCGACCACGATGGCCGAGGAAAGGCGTCTCATGGCGGTTTCCGGTTGTCGTGCATGAAATCCCAGACCACTAAGTGGCTTCCCCTGCAGTATGCACCCGAACCGGACCACGGTCTCGCGGCGACCATCGGTTTAGCGTGACTTTCGTTTGACGACGGATCGGAGGCGGCATCTTGGCTCGGAATTGAACGGACTGAGAGCATCAGCAGACGGACGGGGCCGCCACGGAACTCTGCCGCATTTGACCTCAGTCGCTCTCGCCGTAGGAGCTTCGGTGTCAAGGGGCGGCGGCATAGAGCTGGGGAGAGCTCGAAATCACGCTGGATAGTGGTCCGAGCAGGCGGGTCGCTCGGGACCACCCCATCGTTGGCGACACCACGAAGGCGTTGCATGTGAACAGGGCGGAACCGGCAGGATTGTTGGTGCCCGGTCCGGAGGCGAATGTACTAATGGGTATGGTGGCGATCGTCGCCTGGCCCGCAGAGAAGCTAACCGCCAGCTGATCACCGGCAGCAGCGGCCAGACAGCCAGACTGAGTAGCACTGAAGCCATTCGATCCGAACAGCACGATGACTGTGTTCGAACCCGGCGCAAGCGTCACCCCGGTCGTTGGCAGACCAGCGAAACTGGGGAGCATGTCCGTGACTGGGGCCGCTTCGGAACCGGAGTCAAAAAAGTCTGTGGTGCTGGTGGCCGTGTCCGAAGGCTCGGGCAGCGCGGTTGGAGGAATGACACTGCCCGAGGCAGTCTCCAGCGCAAAAGATGTTGGGAACTCGGGGAGGGTGCAGGGTGTGGAAGAAGTGCTAGTGAAAGTGATCCCCTCCATAATGTGCGATAAGGCTGGAAGGTCGGTCCAGACCTGAGCGATCAGCTGGTCAGCGCGGCACTGCGAGGTCCGAGTCGTCGCCCGGCTAGGACTGGGCGACGGTCGCGGTACAGGAACTCCGCAGGCAGCCGCAAGCGCACCAAAAATCAAGCTAACCGCCAACACCATGACCGTCGGCCGACCCTGCATCGGCAGATACCTCCCTGCTAAAACCATGCTCGAACACCCTGAAGAACGCGCCGACACCGAGGCAAGTTCCATCTAAACCCCACTGATGCGCCCCAGTACCTCCGCCTGAGCGCGCTCCTCTACCCCACAGCTCCACTGCGTCTTGGCTCGGCAATCCACTCCGCCGAAGGGCCGCGGCGCCATTCGTTACGAGGTCGTGCTTCGCGCCAAACGCTTGGCCAGGTACGCGATGGCAGGGCTCAGCCTGCGGCAGCGACCCTCGCCGGCATCAGAGACGGTGGTTGGGGGCGCCCTCATGGACCGTGACCGTGACCCGGTCGGTGAAGTTCTCCACCGAGAAGAGGCCGAATCGGGCCCAACCACTGTCCTTCACCCCTCCGATGGGCAGGCTCGGCTCAGCGTACATCGTCGGGCCGTTGACGTTGATCACCCCGGCCTCCAGTTGGCTGGCCAGACGCACACCCCGCCCGTTGTTCCCGGTGAGGACCGAGGCGGTCAAGCCGTAGCGGGTGGCATTGGCGATGGCAACCGCCTGGGCGTCGTCGTCGAAAGCCTCGACCACCACGATCGGGCCGAACGTCTCCTCGCAGTACATCGGAGCCTCTCGAGCGACGTCGACCACGACGGTTGGTTCGAAGCACCGGCCGTCACTCTGGCCCCCGAGTACGACACGGGCTCCCCCAGCTACCGCCTCCGCGATCCTCTTGTGAGCGCTCTCCACCGCCACGTCATGGATGAGCGGACCGAGCTGGGAAGACGGATCGCTGGGATCTCCAACGCGAAGTGCCGCCGCAGCCGCAACGAAGCGTCGGAGGAACTCATCGTAGATGGGACGCTGGACGATCAATTTGCGTGTGTTCATGCAGATCTGGCCCTGGTGAAAGAAGGCAGCGAAGATTGTCGTCTCCACCGCCGCGTCGAGATCGGCGTCCGCGAGGACGATGGTCGGATTGAAGCCTCCGAGCTCGAGCGCGATCCGCTTGAGGCTCTTGCCCGCCCGCTCGGCCAGCATCCGACCGATCGCGGTCGATCCGGTGAAGTTGAAAGCGCGCACCTCCGGACGGTCGAAGAGCTCGTCGGCGATCGGACCGGCCTCACCCGGTCCATGGGTGATTACCTGAAGAACCTCGGGCGGGAAGCCGGCTTCCGCAGCGATCTCAGCGATCACCAGGCCGGCCGATATTGGAGCCAGCTCGGAGGGTTTAAGGATCACGGTGTTCCCACTGGCGAGCGGAGGGGCTATGGTGCGCCAGGCAAGGTTGAAGGCGCCGTTCCAAGGCGAGAAGCCGGCGACCACCCCGAGGGGCCGGCGACTGGTCGTGGCAGAGGTGTTTGGAGCGTCGACCGGGATCACCTCACCGTTCGCGGCATAGGGCCACTGCGCCGCCAGCCGGAGAAAGTTGGCGGCCCACTGAACCTGGAAGCCGGAGAAGGCGCGAACCGCTCCGGTCTCGAGTGCCATTAGCGAGATAAGTTCGTCCCGTCGCCGCTCGATGATCTCCGCCGCCCGGAGGAAAAGGCCCTGGCGCTGGCGTGGCGGCGCGGCGGCCCAGGCCGGGAAGGCCCCGGCGGCGGAAGTCACTGCCTTGGCGGCATCCAGGCGGGACGAGGCTGGCACCCGGGCGTATACCTCGCCGGTGTAGGGGTTGAAGTCGTCGAAGAGCCGGCCGTCGGTGGCGTCGACCCAGGCCCCGCCGATCCACTGCTGGCGGAGCTCGGTCGGTGCGAGTGTCTTAGCCATGACCATCCTCCCTTAGTAGTGCTACCTGAGCTGGGTCGAAGTGAGGCACAGCGGCGCGGGCTGCGACCAGTGTCTGGAACCGACGGGGAAACGCAGGCTACCAGCCAGCGGTCTCTAAAGCCGCTCCATTCTGAGATCAGCTCCAAGTTTACCGAGGGGAGCTTCTCCACCAGCTGTCCGGACATCGACGTGACGGCCGAGCGGATTCCTGCCTATACACTCGACCACGATGCACCCTTTTCTGGGCGCGGTGAGCGCCGGCTGGGCGACGCGCTGCCGGATCAGCCGGTTCAGGCAAACTCCCACGGCTCGCTGGAGCGGGGCTGAGCTGGGTCGGTCAAGAGCATTAGCCAGCGGGGTCGATTCGCGTTCGGACAGCAGAGGTCGGAGTCAAGCTTGGGCGTTTGCCGAGTGACCTGGCTTCAGTCCGGTGGCTGAGATGGGTGGCTGGGCGGCCGGACCGATGGTCGCCTTCGACACCGAGACCACCGGACTGGACGTCGAGACGGCACGGATCGTAACCGCCTTTCTGGGGGACGGAAGCGCGGGCGACCTCAGCTGGCTGGTGGATCCCGGCGTCGCAATACCCGGCGAGGCCACTGCCATTCACGGCATTAGCACAACCGAGGCCCAGACTCGCGGGACTGCGGCGGTCGACGGCATCGGTGAGATCGCGGCGGCGCTGGCGAAGGCGCTCGCCGCTGGGATCGCGGTGGTTACCTACAACGCTCCGTACGACTTCACCGTGCTCGATCGGGAATGCCTCCGCTACGGACTCCCGTCACTGCTAGAGCGGCTCGGTCCTTCGCTGGCGACTGTCGTTGACCCGTTGGTCCTGGACCGGCACCTGGACCGGTATCGACCCGGCGGACGCAAGCTCTCCGACGCAGCCCAGGTTTACGGCGTGCTGCTGCTGGGGGCTCACGATGCGCGGAGCGATGCGCTGGCGGCATTGGGTGTCGCCCGGTCCCTGGCCGAGCGGTATCCCGCTATCGCCGTCATGGCTCCGCAGGAGTTGCATGAGCTGCAGGTGGGTGCGGCCCGCGACCAGGCTGCGAACTTCCAGGCGTACCTGCGCCGGCAGGGCAATGCAGAGCGAGTCGTGGATGGATCGTGGCCTTTGAAGCCGCCTCCGAACTCCGCCCCATAGTCCCTGCAGGGACTGGACCGGTGCAAACCAAACGGATCAGACGTTGGGTAGTCGGACCGCAACCGGGCTGCGCATGCGGGGTAACTCAGCGAAATTGCCCGGAACGGCCTCCCCTGGACATTCTGGTGGGCCGCAACATTCGAACGCCTGCCAGGACCGCGACCACTATCAGGATGGCTCCGCGGACGGTCAGGATGGTTATGTGGTCCATGAGGCCGAAGGCGACCCGGGCTACCCCACCCTCCGTCACCAAGCCGACAACCAGTCACCTGACCCATGCGGAGGAGTTCCGGAACAGCCGGAATATCATGAACACTTCGTCTCCTTAGCCGGGCGCTGCTCTCTCCCCGTTCGAGGTGGAGCGTGCGATCGCCCGAAAATTTCGAGGGAAGCGTAGGGCCCCGTGAAGCTGAGCTGGTGGGACCAGCTCCTGATCGATCCCCAGCGGACTCGGCTAACTGGTGGGGCACCGAACCAAGGTGTTCGTTCGGAGGCTGGCTACCGGGTGTCTGCCAAGATCTCATCACCGGCTCAGGTTGCCGACCGGAAACTGCCGCTGTGAGCGAGAGCCTCAGGACGATTAGATTGATGCGGTCTAGACCAACGGCGTTGGGGAGAAAGTCTCTGTGGGGATGACAGCTGGGCAGGTCGGCGCGGCAACCGCGGAGATAGTCGGTATCCCTCACTTCATCGGGGGCCTGAAGCGGCTCGCCGGGGAGTCAGCCTTCCTGCCGGTCTACGACCCGGCCACCGGGAGGCAGACCGGCTCAGTCCCAGTAGCCTCAGGAGCGGAAGTTGATGAGGCTGTGGCTCTCGCCCTGGCTGCTCAGCGGGACTGGGCCGCCACGACCCTGGCCCAGCGGGCCGCGGTCTTCTTCGAATTTCGGGAGCTGTTGACCAGGAATGCCGACCAACTGGCGCTGGCCATCACCAAAGAACACGGCAAGGTCCTCTCCGACGCCCGGGGAGAGATCTCTCGTGGGCTTGAGAACGTGGAGTTCGCCTGCGGGCTCTCCCACCTGCTCAAGGGCAGCAAGTCGGTGGAGGTCTCCTCGAACATCGACGTCGAGGAGTACCGCTTCCCGGTAGGGGTGGCGGTCGGGATCTCCCCATTCAACTTCCCGGTGATGGTTCCCCTCTGGATGATCTGCAGCGCTCTGGCCTGCGGCAACTCCTTCATCCTCAAGCCCAGCGAGAAGGACCCCGGAGCGCCGGTCCTGCTTGCCGAGTTGTTCGCCCAGGCTGGCCTGCCAGCAGGCGTTTTGAGCATCCTTCACGGCGACGCCAGCACGGTCAATCGACTCCTGGAGCATCCGGATGTGGCGGCGGTCAGTTCGGTCGGGTCGACGGGCGTCGCCCGCCAGATCTACCATCGCGCAGCCCAGCACGGCAAACGGGTACAGGCGCTTGGGGGCGCCAAGAACCACATGGTGGTCCTGCCCGACGCCGACCTCGAGCTGGCCGCCGATGCCGCGGTCTCGGCCGCCTTCGGATCAGCCGGTGAGCGCTGCATGGCCATCTCTGTTCTGGTGGCGGTCGGAGAGGCGGCCGATCCCCTGGTTGACATGATCAGTGCCAAGATGGGCCGCCTGCGGATCGGTCCGGGCACGGATCCCTCATCCCAGATGGGACCTCTGATCACGGCAGCTCACCGGGATCGAGTCGCCTCCTACATCGCCACCGGGGAGCAGGAGGGAGCCACCGTGGCGGTGGACGGCCGGTCGGTGACCTTCGAGGGCGGCGGCTTCTTCCTGGGCGCGTCCCTGCTGGACCAAGTCACGCCCGACATGCAGGTCTATCAGGACGAGATCTTCGGCCCGGTGCTATGCGTGGTCCGCTGCCCCAGCTACCAGGAAGCGCTGGCGGTGGTCAACGCCAATCAATACGGCAACGGCGGTGCCATCTTCACCCGCGATGGGGCCGACGCCCGCAGGTTCTGTCGGGAAGCCGAGGTCGGCATGGTCGGCGTCAACGTCCCGATCCCGGTCCCGGTGGGGACCTTCTCCTTCGGCGGATGGAAGGACTCCCTATTCGGAGACAGCCACATGTATGGCCCTGATGGAATTCACTTTTTTACCAGGACCAAGGTGGTGACCGGAAGATGGCAGGAGTCCGGAGAGGTGCGACCCGCGATCAACCTCTCCTTCCCGGCCAGCTCATGAAGGAAGTCGCACTGCCCCCTCAAGCAAACGCCGAAGTCGCGGTAGACCACGTCTTTCACACCTGGTCGGCCCAGCGTTCCCCGCAACAGTTCAAGCCAGTGGGAGCTACCGGCTGCTGGTTCTGGGGGGAGGACGGTAAGCGCTACCTGGACTTCTCTTCCCAACTGGTCTTCCTTAATTTGGGCTACCAGCACCCGGCCCTGATCTCGGCGATCGGGGAGCAGGCCAACAGACTGTGCACCCTGGCTCCCGACTTCGCCAACGACACCCGCAGCGAGTTGGCTGAGCTGATCGCCGCGCGGGCCCCGGGTGACCTCAACTACGTCTTCTTCACCAACGGGGGCACCGAGGCCAACGAGCACGCCATCCGGATGGCTCGGCTGCACACTGGACGGCAAAAAATACTCAGCACCTACCGCAGTTACCACGGAGCCACCAGTGGCTCGATCACCCTGACCGGCGATCCCAGACGGTGGCCCAACGAACCAGGGATCCCCGGAGTGGTCCACTTCATGGGCCCTTACCTGTACCGCTCCTCCTTCCGCGCCCAGACCGAGGCTGAGGAGTGTGCGGCGGCCCTCAGTCACCTTCGAGAGGTGATCGAACTGGAGGGGCCCGGGACCATAGCGGCCGTCCTCCTGGAGTCGGTGGTGGGCACCAACGGAGTACTGATGCCGCCGGCTGGGTATCTGGCTGGGGTCCGCTCTCTCTGCGACGAGTTCGGTATCCTGCTGGTCTGCGACGAGGTGATGGTGGGCTTCGGGCGTATCGGGGAGTGGTTCGCGGTCGACACCTGGGCGGTGAGCCCCGACCTCATCACCTTCGCCAAGGGAGTGAACTCCGGTTACGTGCCCCTAGGGGGTGTCATCGTCTCCGAGCGGATCTGGGCAACCTTCGCCGACCGTCCCTATCCTGGCGGGCTCACCTACTCCGGGCACCCCCTCGCCTGCGCTGCCGGAGTCGCCAGCATTCGGGTGTTCGAGGAGTCCAACCTGCTGGAGCACGTCCGTCGCCTCGGCCGCGAGGTTGCCGAGCCCGGCCTGCGCGGCTTGATGGAGCGCCATCCCTCAATCGGCGAGGTGCGGGGCCGGGGGTTGTTCTGGGCGGTGGAACTGGTCAAGAACCGGCAGTCGCGCGAGATGCTGGTGCCCTACAACGCCAGCGGAGCCGCCAAGCAGCCGATGACCGAACTGGTGGCGGCCTGCCGGGAGCTGGGTCTCTGGCCCTTCAGCCATTTCAACCGCATCCACCTCGCTCCCCCTCTGATCATCACCGCGGACGAGCTAGCAGATGGGATCGGGCGCCTGGACCAGGCCCTAGATGTGGCCGACAGGTACATCGAGAGCTGACTCGAAGAGGCTCTCACACGGAATATAGAAGTCCGTCTGCGGCTGGGAGCGAAGCCGCGGATCAGAGGGCCCGCCAAACTCCCGACTCACTTCGGGCGTCCTCCGGGCCAACTCGGCCCAAATCATGGCCCGATCTATACTCCGGCCGATGCACTTGGCCGAGATCCTCGTCAACGACATCTCCGTTCTCCTGGAGATCTATGCCCTCTGCATCCTGGCCTGGGCCTTCATGTCGTTCTTCCCGGAGGCCTACGCGACCCCGATCGGACACCTGCTCGAGGCGCTGGTGATGCCGGTCATCCGGCCCCTGCGGCGAGTCCTGCCGACGATCGCGGGGCTGGACTTCTCCCCATTGCTGGCACTGGTGTTGGTCTTCGCAGTGGCGGAGTTGCTCCAGGAGCTGGCCAGGGACGATTTCGCCAACCCGGTGGGAATAATTTTCACCGTGATCTTCGAGTTCATCAGCGCGGTCGCCCTGGTGATCGTGGTGCTCCTGTTGATCAGGGTCTTGATCGGTGCCCTGCACCTCGACCCCTGGCACCCCTTCGTCTACTCAATCAAGAGAATCACCGACCGGCTCGTGGAGCCGATCCAGCGCGCCGCCCGGGTTCAGGTGGAGATGGCGGCGGTCATCGGTCTGCTGCTCGCGGTGGTGGTCTACATCGCCCTCGCCCAGGTCCTCTTCCCGTCGCTGCTGCACAGCCTGAACCAGATATAGGGCGGCTATCCGTTGCGGCCCCGGAAGCGGGGCGGTGGCGCCACTGACCTGATCGCCTCCGCCCGGTAGGACCCCGGGCCGAAGAGCTCGACTACCGCCGCTTCCAGTTGGGGGGAGCCCGCCGCACGGTGCTCAGGCCCCAGCTCCAGTTCATGGTCGCCATCGGCGTCACGCAGGTGAAGTACGACCCGGGATTCACCGGGGTGGGCCTTCAGAGCCTCGGCCAACCGGTGGAGATCCGCATCTCCGCCGCCATGGGCCCGCACGTGAATCACCGCATTGGCCCGCCAGTTAGCCAGGGTCGGGTCGTCCAACCCCAGCACCGCTTCGGCGATCACCCGGGCCTCCTCGGGCTCCTCGGTGGCGGAGGGATCCGAAGATTCCTCCCCTTCCAGCCCGGTCGGCGGCGGGTTTCCTCCATTGGCGGTGCCGGCACCCCGCCTGGCCCCAACCTCGACCCGGCCCCGGACCACCACCACCCCATCGGTTTTGAGCAGGGCCGCCGACTGCTGGTACAGCGATGGGAACACCACCACCTCGCAGACCCCGGTGAGATCCTCTAGTTGGGCGAAGGCCATGGCCTCCCCGCGCCGGCTCTGGACCCGACGGCATTCCCTGACCGAGCCGCCGACCTGGACCACCGCGCCCTCCAACCGGGCCAGGTCGGACACCACGGTGTCGGTCAGCCGACCCAGCTCCTGGCTGAGCCGCTGGAGAGGGTGTTCGCTTAGATAGAGGCCGAGGTGCTCGCGTTCCCAGGCGAGCCGTTCCCGCTGCATCTCTTCGGTGAGCGCGAGAGCATTAGGAGGCGACCCCTCATCGGCCACCTCGGGAGCCGACAGCTCGGCTGGATCAGAGTCGAAGAGCGCAATCTGGCCCGACTCACGCTCGCGGGCCGCGATCTCCGCCCGGCGCATAGCGGTATCCAGGTGAGCCAAGAGCAATCCCCTGTCCCCCAGCCCATCGCAGGCCCCGCTGCGGATCAGCGCCTCGAGTGCTCGCCGGTTGAGGTCGTGGCCCCGCACCCGGGTGCAGAGGTCGATGAGGGATTGGAAGGGCCCACCATCCTCGCGCACCGAAACCAGCGTTTCAGCAGCCGACTCGCCAACGTTCTTGATGTGTTGCAGCCCGTAGAGGATCTGACCCTTGGCATCTGGCCCGCCATCCTCGCCGGGCTTGGTAGCGAGGACGCTGAAGGGAGCCCGGGAGCGGTTGACGTCTGGGGGGTGAACCACGATCCCCCGAGCCTGGGTGTCCTGGATGGCCCGCTTGAGACGCTCGAAGTCGCTGGCCTTGCTGTTGAGCAGGGCGGCCATGAACTCCAGGGGAAAGTTGGCCTTGAAATACGCCGTTTGGTAACTGATCAGCCCGTAGGCCACTGAGTGGGCCTTGTTAAAGCCGTAGCCAGCGAAGTAGTCGATGTAATCGAAGAGGTCGACGGCCGTCTTCTCGGCCACCCCGCGGGCGATCGCGCCCTCGATGAAGCGCTGGCGCTGGGCGGCCATCTTGGCCTTGTCCTTCTTGCCCATGGCCGCCCGCAGCAGGTCGGCCGCCCCCAGGCTGAAGCCGGCCGCTGCGGCGGCGATCTGCATCACCTGATCCTGGTAAATGATCACCCCGTGCGTCTGCTTCAGCACCGGCTCCAGCTCGGGCAAGAGGTAGGTGATCGGTTCCTCGCCCCGGCGGCGCTTCATGTAGAGGTCGGTGGCACCTCCCTCGATCACGCCCGGCCGGTTGATGGCCGAGGCAGCTGCCATATCCTCGATTGAGCGAGGACGCATGTCCATGACGATGCGCCGGCCTCCCTGCTGCTCCATCTGGAAGACTCCCAGGGTGTCGCCCCGGGCCAGCAGTTCGTAGGTGGCGGCGTCGTCGAGGGGGATGGCGTCGAGGTCGGGACGAGTGCCCTGCAGCCGCTCGATGTTGTCCAGGGTCTGCTCCAGGATGGTGAGGTTCTCCAGCCCTAGGAAGTCCATCTTGACCAGCCCGATCTTCTGGACCCCGTCCATGTCGAACTGGGTCACCAACGCCTCCCGGTTGGTGGTGGCGCGCTGCAGGGGGACGTAATCGGTGAGCGGTCCCGGAGCGATCACCACCCCCCCCGCATGGGTCCCGGCGTTGCGGGAGATGCCCTCCAGCCGGCGGGCGGTGTCCACCAGCCGCCGCACCCATGGCTGGCTGTCATAGGCAGCCTTCAACTCCTTGGACTCCAATAGCGCGGCGTCCAGGGTGACCCCGGGGCGGGTCGGGATGAGCTTGGCTAGCTGGTCGACCTCGAGCAGGGGAATGTCGAGCACCCGACCGACGTCGCGGACGGCGCCTCGAGCCGCCATCGTCCCGTAGGTGACGATCTGGGCCACCCGGTCGGTCCCATAGCGACGCTTGACATACTCGATCACCCGGGCCCGGCCGGCAACGTCGAAGTCGATGTCGATGTCCGGCATCGACACCCGCTCGGGATTGAGGAACCGCTCGAAGATCAGGCCGTACTGAAGCGGGTCGATGTCGGTGATTCCCAGGCTGTAGGCGACCAGGCTCCCGGCCGAGGAGCCGCGCCCGGGCCCGATCTTGACCCCCTCCTCGCGCCCGGCTCTGGTGAAGTCCCACACGATCAGGAAGTAGGCGGCAAACCCGGTCTCACGGATCACGCTCAGCTCGTACCTGAGTCTCTCCAGGTACTCGGTTGGGGGGTCCTCGCCGCGGCGCCGCTGACGCAAGCCCTCGGCCGCCACCAGCTCCAGCAAACCGTCGGCGTCCTGGCCGGGCGGCACGTCGTAGAGCGGCAGCAGACGCTGGTCCAGGAGCGGCTCGAAGCGACAGCGTGAGGCGATCTCCCAACTGTTGTTGACCGCCTCCAGGCAGTAGTCGAATTTCGCGGCCATCTCCTCGGCTGAGCTGACGTAGAAGTGGGATCCGGAGAACCGCAGCCGCTTGGGATCGTCCAGACGACTACCGGTCTGGATGCAGAGCAAGACGTCGTGGGCCTCGGCGTCGTCCTTGTCTACGTAGTGGCAGTCGTTGGTGGCAACCAGGGGGATGTCGGTTTGTCGGGCGAGCTGGATCAGCCCGTCCCGGACGATGCGCTCCTCCTCCATCCCGTGGTCCTGGATCTCCAGGAAATACCCATCTGGACCGAGGATCTGGGAGTACTCCCTCGCGATCGCCATCGCCCCGTCGGCATCGCCCGCCAGCAGTCGCTGGGGAACCTCACCTCCGATGCAGCCGGAGAGCCCGATCAGCCCGGCGGCGTGCTCAGCCAACAGCTCGTGGTCGATTCGGGGCTTGTAGTAGAAGCCGTCCAGGTGGGCCTTGCTGACCAGCTTGACCAAGTTGGCGTACCCTTCGCGGTCCCGCGCCAGAAGGACCAGGTGGAACGGGTCACGGTCAGCCCTCCCCTCCTTCTGGAGGTGGGAGCGGGCGGCCACATAGACCTCGCAGCCGATGATCGGAGTTATCCCCACCTCGGTGGCGGCTTCATAGAACTCGATCGCCCCCGCCAGGACCCCATGGTCGGTAATGGCGATCGCTGTCTGGCCCAGGTCATGGGCCCGCTGGGCCAATCCCCTGACCCGGGCCGCTCCGTCGAGCAAGGAGTATTCGGAGTGGGTGTGGAGATGGGCGAACTGGACGGAAGGCATAGGTGGGCAGAGGTTCCTGGATTGGGGGAGTCGCCTCCCCCGCAGGGGTTCAGTATCGGAGATTGGGCCGGAGCGCGGTAGTCAGGTGCGGCGGAGCAGAGCGACCGTCTCGAAGTGGTAGGTCTGGGGGAACATGTCGACCAACCGGAGCCTCTCCAGGCGGTAGGGCCCGGACCGGCAGAGGGCGTTGAGGTCACGGACCAGCGCCGAGACCTCACAGCTGAGATAGACGACCGTCGGTGGTCCCGAGGTCCCGAGCCAGCCTCTCACCTCGGACCCGAGACCGGCCCGCGGGGGGTCCAGGACCACCGCCACCGCCGGGGCGGCCTTGGGAAGCTCGCTCTCCACCGGCCCACAGATGGTGGTGATCCGCCCAGGGGCGTACATCTCCGCGTGCAACTGGCAGAGACGAGCCGAGATGGGGTTCGACTCGATCACGGTCACCCGGGCCCCGCGGTCAACCAGCTGCAGGCTGAGGATGCCGACGCCCCCGTAGGCGTCGATCACGTGCCCCCCTTGGATCTCGGCCGGGAGGAACTCGACCACGATCTCGTAGAGAGCCGAGAGGGTCGACTGGTTCACCTGGATGAAGGAGTCAGGAAAGATCCGGAAGTCCCGATCGCGGTAGCCCAGGCTGGTCGCCTCGTCGGTTAGCGTCACCTCCTTTGCGAGCTTGATCGACGCCTGCGTGACGATGGCCTGGGTCGCGGAGCCCGCGGGGCGCGCGTCGACCAGCAGCTGACGTCCCCTATCCCCCACCGTCATCTGTACGGTCTGGACCGCCGGCCCCTCCAGGCGAACGGCCTCTCCGATCGCCTCCAGAGCCCCAGTGATGGTCGGATGGTGGATCAGGCAGTCGGAGACCCCCACCACCTGGTAGCTGGACCGGCTCTTGAATCCCAGCGGAGGTCCCTGGGGGCTGCGATGGAACTCCCCCCGCCAGCGATACCGCCACGGTTCCGCCGATCCCACCACCTCCATCTGGCCCGGGATCTCTACCCCCTCCCGAACCAGAGCCTGCCGCAGCACCGCGCGCTTGGCCTCCAACTGAAAGGGGTAGTCGGCGTGCTGCAGTTGACAGCCACCGCAGCTAGCGAAGTAAGGACAGGGCGGAACTACTCGGTGCTCTGAGGCCCGATGCACCTCGATCGTGTCAGCGAAGGCGTGACGGCGCCGAACCTTGGTCACCCGCGCCGAGACCTCCTCCCCCGGGAGAGCCCCGAACAAGAAGACCACCAAACCGGAAATTCGGCCCACCCCCAAACCGCGATGGGCCACCTCCACACACTCCAGTCGGATCAGGTCACCTGGGTGTAGCGCAGGCGGTTTTGGGCTGGACGGCTTCTGGTTAGCCTCCTCCGTACCGGTCTCAGCCCCTGGGCGAGGCGGCAGGGCTCTCAGTCTCCTGGGCGGGGCAACCGCTCGAGCAGGAGCCGGTTGACGATCTCGTTGTTGGCACGACCCTTGGAGAGCGCCATGACCGCTCCCACCAGGGCCCGAAACGCCTGGTCCTTGCCAGCCTGGTAGTCAGCCGCCGCCTTGGCGTTCTGGACCAGCACCTGATCGACCATGGCGGAGATCTGGTCCACATCGGAGACCTGGCCAAGCCCCTGGCTGCGGACCAACTCGGCCGGGTTCTGGCCACTCTCAAAGGCCTTGGCAAGCACTTCCTTGGCCACCTTGCCGGTGACCTCCTGGCTCTGGACCATCTTGAGCAGGTCGGCGAGCGCAGCTGCGGAAACTGGGCACTTCTCGACGGCCAGATTGACGGCGTTGCAAAGTCCCTGCAGCTCGCCCAGCTGCCAGTTGGCGGCCAGTTGCGGGGTCACCCCCAGCCCGACGACCTCCTCGAAGTACTGCGAGTCGGCTGGACGAGCAGTGAGAAGAAGCGCCTGGGCGTCAGCCAGGCGGTACTGGGTCAGGAAGCGAACTCGCCTGGCGGCGGGCAGCTCGGGCAACCCGGCCAGCACCTCCGCGACCTGGGCTCGGGAGATGAGGAGGGGGGGCAGGTCCGGTTCCGGAAAGTAGCGGTACTCCTGAGCCTCCTCCTTGCTCCGCTGGGAGACCGTCCGCTGCTCCAGTTCGCTCCACCCCCTGGTCTCCTGGCTCAGCTTGCCGCCCTCGTCGAGCACCTCGCGCTGGCGCACTAGCTCGTACTCCAAGGCCCGCAGGACACTGCGGAATGAGTTCATGTTCTTGACCTCGACCTTGACACCGAGGGCCTCAGCACCGCGGGGACGGAGCGAGATATTGGCATCGCAGCGCAGGCTGCCCTCGTCCATGTTCCCGTCGTTGACTCCGATGTAGACCAGCAGTTGGCGCAGGGTCGCCAGGTAGGCGCGGGCTTCCGCCGGAGAGTGCAAATCGGGCTCGCCCACTATCTCCATCAGGGGCACTCCGGCCCGGTTCAAGTCGACCAGGGAGAACGCTGAGTTCTGGATCTCCCCGGCATGGTGGAGGGTTCCGGTGTCCTCCTCGAGGTGGACACGGGTGATCCCAGCTCGTACTGCGCGACCCTCGACCTCGAACTCCAGCCAGCCGTCTCGCGAGAGCGGGAGGTCGTACTGGGAGATTTGGTACCCCTTGGGGAGGTCGGGGTAGAAGTAGTTCTTTCGATCGAATTTGGTGAATTCCGGGATCTCGCAGTTCAGGGCCAGTGCGGTCCGGAGAGTGAGCCGGATCCCCTCCTCGTTGATCACCGGCAGCGCGCCCGGAAGCCCCAGGCACACAGGGCAGGTGTTGCTATTAGGGGGCAGCCCTAGGTAATCGGCTCGACAGGAGCAGAACATCTTGCTCTTGGTCAGGAGCTGGGCGTGCACCTCCAGTCCGATCACCGCCTCCCAGGGGGACTCGGCCGCAATGGTCACTTGGACTCCATGGCCAGCGGCGGGAGCCGGTTCCAGACCCCAACCTCACTCTCGAGGCTCTGGGCGATCCTGAAGCAGGTGGCCTCCCCCAAGTAGGGTCCCAGAACCTGGAGGCCCACAGGCAGCCCGTCGGCAAACCCAGCCGGGACCGAGACCCCGGCGATGCCTGCCAGGTTGGCCGGCAGGGTGAGGATGTCGGTCGCATACATGGCCATCGGATCGGCGGTCCGCTCCCCCAGCCGAAAGGCAGCGGTCGGAGCGGTGGGAGAGATGATCGCGTCGACCTGCCCGAATGCCTGGTCGAAGTCCTGGGCGACCAGGGTGCGAACCTTCTGGGCCCGCAGATAGTAAGCGTCGTAGTAACCACTACTGAGGGCGTAGGTACCGAGGGTCACCCGGCGGCGAACCTCCTCCCCAAAGCCCTCATGGCGAGCCTGCTCATACGCCTCTTTGAGAGTGGCGGCGCCGGCGGCACCCGGCCCGAATCGCACCCCATCCATGCGGGCCAGGTTGCTGCTCACCTCGGCTGGGGCGATGACGTAGTACGCCGAGAGGGCGTACTCGGTGGTGGGCAGGCTGACCAGCTGGGTCAGCGCGCCCAGGCCCTCCAGGGTCCTGACCGACTGCTCGAAAACCTGGCGTACCCCAGGATCCAGGCCGACCTCCAGATACTCCTGCGGAATCCCCAGACGCAGTCCCTTGACCCCGCTCCGGAGCTCGCCTAGCATGCTGTCCACCGGAGCCATGACACTGGTGCTGTCGCGAGGGTCATGACCGGCAATGGCGCTCAGGACCAAAGCGGCGTCCTCGACCGTCTTGGCCAGGGGACCGACCTGATCCAAGGAGCTGGCGAAGGCAATCAGACCGTACCTACTGACCCTCCCATAGGTAGGCTTGACCCCGACCACCCCGGTGAAGGAGGCGGGCAGACGAATCGATCCACCGGTGTCGCTGCCCAGGGTGGCGCAGGCCAGCCGCGCGGCTACCGCCACCGCCGATCCCCCACTGCTGCCACCCGCCACCCGGGCGGGGTCCCAGGGGTTGCGGGTGACCTGGTAGGCGGAGTTCTCGTTCGAACTTCCCATGGCGAACTCATCGCAATTGAGCTTGCCCAGCGGGACCACCCCCAGGGCGGAGAGCCGTTCCACCACGGTGGCGCTGTAGGGGGGCACAAACCCCCTCAGGATCTGACTGGCGGCGGTGGTCTCCACGCCCTTGGTGCAGAGAACATCCTTGTAGGCGACCGGGATGCCGCAGAGCAGGGGAGCGCTCCCAGGGTCCTCCCGGAGGCGGCGATCCGCCGCCTCCGCTGCCTCCAGCGCAAGCTCCGGCGTTAGTCGGAGAAAGGCACCCAGGGCTGGGTCGAGCCTTTGCGCTCGAGCCAGCGCCTCTTGGGCCAACTCAACCGCCGAGACCTCGCGGTTGCGCAGCCGCCGGCTGAGGTCTCGAATCGGCTCCTCGAGCAGCGTCACTGGATCGCAGGAACGCGAAGGAACCCGGCCGTCTTGACACTGGCGTTGGCCAGCGCTTCCTCAGCGCTCAAGCAGGGAGCAACCACGTCAGCCCGGGTCACGTTGCGCAGACCGCCCACCTGGGCGGTCGCCTCCACCGAAGAGGTGTCGGCCGACGAGAGTTTCCCCACCGCGGCCACGATCACTTCGAGTTGGGCCGCCAGCTTCTCCAGCTCAGTGGGAGTCAGTCCGAGGCGGGCCAGGCTGCTCACCTGGGCGACCACAGCAGGTGCAATCGAGTCCGCTTGGCGTGAATTCGCTCGCTCTTTCGCCACCGAGCCGGATTATAGGATCGGATCGATGGCACCTAAGGTGAAGGGGGCACGGGATGTGTAGGGAGTGGGGTCTAACCGGGGCTCATCTTTCTATCACCGTAGACCAGGTCAGCGGCGCAACGCACTACTTCAGCCCGCGGCGCGCAGTAACCAATCGTGAACCTCGCCGACCCTGTTGACGAGCAGCGTCAGGTGTCCGTCCTCTTCGCTGAGTTCGGCTTCGGCGCCGTGGACGTGCCTCGCCAGCCACTCACCGTGCTGGAAGGGAACGAAGCGATCGTGGCGACCATGCCAAATCTTGACCGGCACGCGGATCGAGTCCAGATCAAATCCCCAGGGCTCCATGTGGGCGACTCCATCGTCCCACCAGCCGTCCAGTCCGGGGGCCAGCCCATCGTGACTGCACTCGGTCAGGAAGACCGCAAAGCTGCCTGTCAGTACCGCCGCGTCAACTGGAGTGAGGAGCGTTTTCAAGACCTCGGCCACCTGCTCGGGGGTCGACTGCAGCATCTCCTCCCGGTCCTTCACGCCCTGCAGCCGAGACGCCTCCGGGTCGTCGAGGTAAAGCTTTATGCCGTCCACGTTGTCGTCACCCATCCCGGCGAAGAAGTCAAGATCCTCCGGCCCGTAGGGCGCGATCGATCCCAGGGTGGCCGCAGCAACGACTGTCTCGGGGAGGAGGGCGGCGCACCCCAACGTGAAGGGTCCGCCACCGGAGTAACCCCACATCGCCGAGCGCTCAATCCCAAGGACCCTGGTGATCGCCAGGAAGTCCGCAGCGCCGTCGGCGACGGTGCGGCCAGCAGCCGCTGAGGAGCCCCCGTAGCCAGGCCGGTCATAGCTGATCAGCCGTATACCCCGGCGACTCGCGTCCGCAAGCCAGGGCTCATACAAATGGCGGGAGTTGGGAGTACCCCCGTTGACGAAGACGGGAAACCCTTCCTCGTCACCACCCAGTTCGAGGCAGAGGTCGCGGCCGTCTGGGGTATGGATGGTTCTTGTCTCGACGCCCGTTGTCACCGTCACCCCCCTTTATGAATGGACCACGACGATCTCAGCCACTGGGCGGGAGATCTCGACTTGGTGCCGTTGCGGAGCTCAAACTCGGACTCCCGCCCGGCAATCATCTCACGGACCTTGGCCGGCACCGCCCGAGGTCCTCGCTCTCGAGTCGGAGGCTCCACCAAGGGCTGCCGGCGGTAGTACCAGGACCGGTGGTAGCCCAGCTCTTGGCCGACCCCAGCCCCCCAATTTCGACGGCTCTGGCGAGCAACCGCCCACGGTGGCGGAAGATCAGGTCATCATTGCTCACGGCGGCCCCCTCCCTTGAGCTTTGAACAACCAAAGGATGGGCCGCTTTCTATTTCCCTGGCTACCCACTCAGGGGCGCAGGTGTCCCCAGATCCTGCGGACTGTTCAGCCTAAGGAGTGCGACTGATGACCGACACCGCCGCCGATCACGTCGACCCCCAACCAGCTGCGCTCGACGCGGCGGCCGAAGCGTTCGCCGCCGCCCGCACCGCCAGACGCCTGCT
>JBARIA010000139.1:0-1969 GCA_049799515.1 Candidatus Dormiibacterota bacterium
CTTGGTCGGGCATGCACCGAGTTTCGCACTGATCTCTCTTACGGACAAACGGATCGGTACGAAACTCCGTCGAACGCTGCCACTTGACGCCTAGCAGCCCGTCCCCGTAACGCAAGCTGAGGCGTCCGGGCTCAGAGTTTCTCGCCTGACGTGCAGGCGCGGACGGCCCGATTTCCTCGGGAGCGGCCCGCTGACGTCCGGGGATGCGGGCGCGGGCGCCCGGCCAACGTGTCGAACGCCAGGCAATGGAGCGCCCATCACGCCCTCGCCACATGCAGCTTGCACAGGTTGTGGCCCAGGCAGTGGAGCGTCCACTCACCCTGAGCCTTCTCCAGTCCGCGCAGCCACAACCTCACCCATCCCTTGTTCTTCATCTGTCCGAATACCGGCTCCACCACCTGCTGCCGCAGCCGGTAACGAGCTCGCCCGGGCTTGGTCGACAGCAACCGCTTCATGAGCTCCCTGCGACTCAGGCCGGCTGGGATGCGCCCTCGGGGAGACGGCGGAGCTTTGTAGCTCCGCGGCATCCGGCCCGTGGCGATGTAGCCCCTCACACCGGATACCTCCAGTGCCTCCAGGTTCTGGTCCGAGCAGTACCCGGCGTCCGCCGACACCTCCTCCGGCAACTCGCCGTTGACCTCCAGGATCTCCGCCATCACCTCCAGCAACTGGGGGCAGTCCGCCGGTGAGTTGGTCAGCGTGGCGGCCACGATCACCTGCGAACTGGCGTCCACCGCGGCTTGGCCGTTGTACCCCTGGATGAAGGCGCCATCCCCGCCCTTCATGATCCTCGACTCCGGGTCGGTGAAGTTCATCTGCGCCTTGGGGTCCGGCTTCTCCTTGCCCTCCTCCTGGGCGCGCTGCTTCAACTCCTTCATGGCCTTGCGGATCGCCTCGCGCCGCCCCTCTGCCGTCTGCAGGTGCTCCGGCAGCGAGTAGCCGTCGTTGTCCCGACCGTAGAGCTCGTCCTCGGCCGCGTCGGTGCGGTCACACTCCTCGAACCACTTCCCGATCTCGCGGTTGATCCGGCCCACCTCCGGGCCCATCCGGTCGTAGCTCATCGCCGCGTGCTTGCTGGCGTTGGCCTTGACCTTGGTGCCGTCGATGGCAACGTGGCCCAGCTTCACCAGGCCCGCCTGCCGGCACAGCTCCAGCACCTGGACGAAGAGGTTGCTCAACGCCTTCAGGTGGCGCAGCCGGAAGCTGTTGAGGGTCCGGAAGTCCGGCCGGTTGCCGGCGGCCAGCATCAGGCAGCCGAGATCCCGAGTGGCCAGCTGGGCCAGTTTGCGCGAGCTCCGCTGCCCGGTGGCATAGGCGTAGAGCCACAGCTTGGTCATCATCACCGGGTGGTACGGCGGGTAGCCCCGCAGGTCCCCTTGCTCGTACACATCGGTGATCTCGCTCAGGTCGAGTTCGTCGACCACCTCGGCGATGAAGTGGGCCAGGTCACCGGGAGGAACCCAGTCCTGCACCGACGAGGGCAACAGCAGCAACTGATCGGGGGCGTAGGGGCGGAACGTCTTGGGCATCGCCCCCATTGACTCACATCCACCAGGCGGATGGGTTACCGGGACGGGCTGCTAGCCCCGGCGGATGTACCGATCCTGAAGTAGGCGCGGCCATCTTAGGAGGGCGGGATTCCAGCACTCTCTCGTTGCACTTCGCATAGCTCTCCTCCCATTTGGACAACACCGCTAAGATCTCGTTAGCCCGCAGCAGCTCACGGTTCTCCCGCTCCACCTCCCGGATCCGCTCCCGCTCCACGGCGGTCACTCCAGATCGCAGACGCCCGTCTAGCTGGGCTCGGCGCACCCAACGCCGCAGCGTCTGATTGGTGATCCCCACCTTGGACGAGATCGACTCAATCGCTGCCCGTTGAATTACCATCCCTTTCGAGTTCACCCAGCCCGCACTCATGACGGCTGTTTCCGAGCGGCAACCACAGTGGTCCCGCGCGACAACAGGGGAC
>JBARIA010000140.1:0-15584 GCA_049799515.1 Candidatus Dormiibacterota bacterium
TGTCTATGTCACCAGGTCGCGGCGGCGCCGCCGCGCTGAGGGTCCCGCCCATGTCGACTGGATTGCCCAGATGCCCAAGCAGTGGCGCGACCGGCTGCAGGAGTTGTTGGCCGAGGCTGCCGCCGAGCAACCGCTGCCCCTGGATCGGGGTCGCTCGGGGAAACCGCACCACCGGTCTCTGGCTGCCAGCCTGGCGGTCCGAGCAGCCCGGATGGCGGCCCCGGTCGCCATCGCGGCAGCGGCGGAGCGGATCGGGCGTCGGCCGGCGGGTGCCGGATCCCCGGGAAGAGTCGAAGGCTAACGCCAACCTCTCCAGCACGGGAAGCCGTCAGGCGACGGTGATCAACGTCTCCTCTGAACGATGGCACTCACGATGAGGAGGATGTAGGCCCCGACCAGCAGACCGATCCAGATTTCCGAGGTGGTTCGGGTGAACTGTCCCCGATCAACAAACGCCAAGACCGTCTCACCGGCGATTCCGGCGGCCAGGGCGGCCACCACCAATCGCCGGCCGGTGCGGCGCTTGAGCAGCATCAGACCGCCGCCGATGACCGCGACCACGGCGGCTCCAACGTCCAGGGCCAGTCCGATCAGCCCTAGGACAACCGGCCAGAAGTAGATGTAACCGTGGGTCAAGAGAGCGGAAGCCGCTTGCACGGCCAGGTAAAGCTCCGACCCGGTCAGGACTCCGGCGGCAGCGGCCAACCCCAGCGCCGCCAGGCCGAGCGTTCGCGTCCCGAAAAGGAGACGAGTCAGCGAAACTTCGAGAAACGGGATGTTCAAGGGGCTCCACTCTGCAGGCCGGCCCGCCGAGGGACTCGGGGCTACCGACCTTCGGACGGGTCATACACGAGTCGCCTGCAGTCGTCAAGGGCTTGGAGTCCATCCACCTGGTGTCAGCGAATCCGCGAGTAGCCGGACGGTGCCCTCTGAGACCTGGACGCGTTGCTCTGGCTCTTGTACGGAGCGGCACCGTTCCCACCCGTTCGGAGGTGGGATGTGTCGCGGCTTACCGCGGTGGGCTCTCCGCCATTCCCGTTTGCAGCAGGATGGCATCGACTGTTTCGTCGACCGACCGTCTGGACGCATTCCGGGCCCGCAGTAAAGTCTGCCGGCGGGCTTCGTGGACGTTGCTCGTCGTCAGATGACTGCCGGTTACGACCATGGGCAGTGGAAACGACGATTGCAGCTCGAGCACTGCGCCCACTTAGGCGGACGTTTCACACCAGTGTCGTCAACGGTGGTGGCGGAAGGAACTGGGATTCCCTGTCGGTCCAAGAACATCGCAGCTGCGAAGGCCCCGCCTCTGTAGCGCGCCCGCCCCGCGGTGGCCCGACGCGGAATCTATCACCGAACGGAGTGCGTCTCTTTGATTAATCTGGGCGGAACCGCAGTGCTGACCAAATGTCATCGATCGCAATCTGACGGACCGGTTGAACCGCGCTCTTCCCCAGGAGCGCGGTCGGAGAGTCACGATTCAGGTCAGTTCCGATCTGACCCGATTTGGGATAGCAACCCCAGGTCAGACGGTTCCCGGTGACGGCCGCCACGATCTGCGTCCGGTGCTCTTCGAGAGTGGATCGGTCCGACCACTAAGACGAGCAGAGCCGCCTCTTGGCGGCCGTCACCGACCACCCTGTACTCAATCAGTTCTGCGGCGACCGATTCAGGTACCAGCAGGCCCTCAATGTGCTGACCAGGCTTGAGCTGGAGCTTTGCGGCAAGATCCATCAGCGAATCATCATCCCGCGGTTATTTTGGGTTCCGCTTGCCTCCCTGCTCCAAGGCGTGACTCGAGGCAGCCGCGGATAGAGCGTCCCACCGTGGGTCAGCGGTAGCTGACGACCAGGGGTTCCGGTTCCTGTCATCAAACACCGGCTTGTTGAAGTTGGGCAGACATAGCTCACCCTGCACCTAGACCGGCAGAATCCGCCACTTCCGCTCTTTCGCGACGGCCCTATTCGTAGCGCAGGACTTCCAGGGGGCGTACCCGTACCGGACGCCAGGCCACCAGTGCAGCCGTTCCGACCGCGACCAGAATCGCTCCCACAACCAGCGCTAGCGCCAGCGGGGTGGGAATCCCCAGCGTCACCTTGAGCACCAGTTTGCCCAAGGGCACCAGCACCAGAGCAATTGCAGCCATCCCGAAGGTGGCGCCCAGCCAAGCGACGGTTGCCGTCTCCATCAACACCTGGGCGTAGACTGCCCGACTGCTGAGTCCGACCGCCTTCTGGATGCCGATCTCGCGGCGTCGTTCCATTAGGGAAAGCGCGACCGAATTGGCGACGATCACGATTCCCGCCAGGAGTGCCAAGGAGGCGATGGCAGTGAGGAAGATGATGGCGTTGTTGAGGAACTTGTCAATGATCAAGGTGAAATCGGCCAGGTTGATTACTTCGGCGGCAGGATCGGCCTTGCGCAGAGCAGTGGACGCGGCATCCGCCCGGTCCGGGGGAAACTTCAGCTCTACCACCTGATCGGTGACGGTACCGCCGACCAAGGCGGCTGTGGCCGTGGTCCCCAGGATCGGAACGACCGCGATATTGAGTGACACGCCCTTCCCCTTGGTGGTGATGGGGAGGTAGAAACCGACCACCTTGAGCGCGACCGGGACTGGGTGGGCTCGCAAGGGGTTGCTCACGGTCACGGTATCGCCAATCTGGAGCCGATAGGGCGCCTCGGCTAGGGCCGAGCTCAGCAGCACTCCGTTGCTTTGGGCGTCACTGACCTGAAGCTGTCGTCCCTTGGTGATGTCCACCTGAGGGCGGACTCCATTCTGGACGGCGAATCCCTCGACTCCGCTCAGGAGGGTGACCGCATTCCGGGCCCGGCCCAGGTGGGAGGAGCTGGTGCCCACCTGGGTGAAGGGATGGCCGTTGATGGAGATCGGCGATGCCAGGGTGACGAGCGTCGAGAGCTCGTGCTTGCTATGTGATCTGGCCGCCGCCTTGAGCAAGGGAGCTGCACTCTGGCTGGGAGAAACCGCGATCACGTTGTAGGTGGTGGCCTTGGTGATGAAGCTGTCCAGGTCCCCTCGGATATCGGTCCCGAGCACCAGGATCAGCCCGACCGCGAACACTCCCACGAAGAGGGCCACGGCGGTGGCCGCGGTGCGGGTCCGCTGCCGAGAGGAGTTGCGCAGGGCCAGGCGGATCACCGAGCGAGCCGGCCGCGGCACATAGACCACGATGAATCCCAGCAGTGAGGCGGCGATCAAGAGGGCTCCGACCGCCCTCAGACTGGCCAGCAGGGCGATTCCGATCGAGATCAGCAGGACCACCCCCACCAGGAGCCCGTAGGAGAGGCTGAGCCGCTCGGGCACCGGCAGCCGGCCCACGACCAAGAGGGCCACGCTGAAGAACAGGGTCAGCAGGGCCAGGGCCACACCCGCGCCCACCACCAGCCAGAGTGCCAGCCCGATCGAGCCGAGGATCGCCGACGCCAGCACCCAGAAGAGGGCGGCGACCAGGGCGAGCAGCGCCAGGCTGGAGCCGACCACCCCCGCTGACGGTCCGCCCGGCATGTCCCGGAGCACCGCCAGCGGTCTCACCCGACTGAGCCGGACGATCGGAAGAATGGCAAAGATGCAGCTGGTGGCGACCCCGATCCCGATCCCGGCCAGGATCACCTCGGGGCTCAGTACAAAGTTGATGTTCACGCTGGCGATGTTCTGGACCAGGATCCGAACGGCGTCAGACAGGGCGATACCGGCGGCCGCTCCGGCCACCCCTCCCATCAGACCCAGCAGGGCGGCCTCCAGCCCAAACAGCAGGTAGAGATCGCGGCGCCGGTAGCCGGTCGTCTTGAGCATGGCGATCTCAAGTCGACGCCTGGCCAGGCTCACCTGCATGGCGTTCACGATTCCGATCCCGCCGATTAGCAGCGCGGCCAACCCGGCCACCGAGAGGAACTCGGTCAAGCTCTGACTGGCTTGCTTGTCCGACTGAAGCGCCTGCTTGACGGTGGAGACGGTGGCGAGCGGCAGCTGCTTGCGCAGCGTCGTGGCGACCCGCGACGCCTGGGCGGAGTTCTTGGTGGTCACGTAGACCGCCCCATACACGGTCGGGGCGCCCTTGCCCAAGACGCCCCGGAGCTCGGCGGTGGAGACCAGCACATCGTTGCTTAGTCCCGCCGGAGGCGCGCTGGAGAGAGTGCCCCCGACAGTCCAGCGCACCGCTCGCTTGGCTGAACTGATGTTGGCCGTGACCGAGCGGCCGGCGCCTACGCCAAGGAGACTGGCGACGGAGCCCGAGAGCACAATGGTGTGCGGTCGGGTGATCAACTGGTGGAAGCTCCCCAGTGCCCCGGGCTTCAACGGGAGGTCCCCGACCAGGGGAAAGGTGGCCGGGTTCACCGCGTCGATGGTCACGGACACCCCCTGTCCGTTGGGTCGGATCAGGGTCGCCTCAAACTCTTGTACAGCCGTGTACCGGGTGATCCGGCCCTCGTGCTGGAGCTTCTGAAACAGGGTGAGCTGGCTGGCCGGGAATGGCACCGCGACCGAGACCACCGAGATGTCGCCGCCGTTGGCGGAACGGACGTTGGCGGTGAGCGAGCTGGTGACCATGGCGGCCGCTAGTTGGAGGCCGACGATCGCCATCACCCCGACTCCGACGCAGAACCCCGCGAGCACCGTCCGGTTGCCGCCACGGCGGAGCGAGCGAGTCGCGTAGCGGAAGTAGAGCCCCGCCTTCACCGGGCGCCGGCTCGGGGGCCGGGGCTGTCGCTGATCAGGGCCCCGTCCGACAGCTGCAGCCAGCGGGTGGCGTACTCACCTATGGTGCGGTCATGGGTCGCGATCACCAAGGTGGTGCCCAGCCGCTCCCGGAGGTCCCAGAGGAGGTCCAGGATCTCCTTGCCTTGGGCGGCGGCCAGATTGCCGGTAGGCTCGTCCGCAACCAGAAGGGGCGGCTCGGTGGCCAGGGCTCGGGCGATCGCCACCCGCTGCTGCTCACCTCCGGAGAGCTGGTTCGGGCGATGCTCCAAGCGGTGGCTCAGACCGACCATC
Organism: Candidatus Dormiibacterota bacterium; assembly: GCA_049799515.1. Taxonomy (GTDB): domain Bacteria; phylum Chloroflexota; class Dormibacteria; order Aeolococcales; family Bog-877; genus Bog-877. The sequence goes on from JBARIA010000140.1 coordinate 5,009, forward strand.
CCGAGAAGTTCCTTGGCCCGATCGGTGGGGGAACCGTGCCAGTTGCCGGCATAGAGCGGGACCTCGACGTTCTCCCGGGCAGTCAGGGTGGGGATCAGGTTGAAAGCCTGGAAGACCATGCCGACGCTCCGGTTGCGGATCCCCGCCAGCTGGGACTCCCGCATGGTCGAGATATCGGTGCCGTTGAGTAGCACCTGCCCGGTAGTGGGGCTGTCCAGCCCGGTGATGCAGCCTAAAAGGGTGCTCTTGCCACTTCCCGAGGGTCCGGCCAGCGTCACAAACTCGCCCCGGTGAATGCTGAAGTTGACATCACGCAGGATCTGCAGGAGCTCTCCGCCCAAGGGCAGAGCGCGGCAGAGGTGCCGGGCCTCGAGCACCGGAGTGCTGGAGGCGCTGGGGGCCGGCGAGGCGGTCGCCGCGGTACTGGCCTCAGGCACTCGGCATCCCGACCGGTTCGATCTCGGCCCGGCCGGTGATCACTGTTGGAGCCCAGCCGCGCAGCGCCGTCATGTTAAGCACCTCCCATATATTGACGTGATCCGCTTAGCCACCGCTCACCGCTCGGCTGAACTATCGATGCCCAGGGGTGCCAACCTGGCGCTGGTGCAGCGAGCCCTGACCCACCTCAACGGAGCCGTCAATCTGGTCGGGCTAACCGACAACCACATGGGTCGGGCGAGGCTGTCACCCCTGGCCGCGATCCCCGACTGCCTTCGGTTCGGGCTGCGGCCGGTGCTGCACCTCTCCTGCCGGGATCGGAATCAGCTGGGGCTGCACCAGCAGGTGGCGGGTGCCTCGGCGCTGGGAGCCGCCGGGGTGCTGGTGGTACAGGGAGACAGCCGCGGGGGGCAGGCGGTCGACTCCGCCATGAAGGCCACCGAGGTCCTCCGGCTGGTGCCCGAGTGGGCCGCTCCGAACCAGTTGCTCCGAGGGGCCGTGGTCAATCCCTTCGCTGAGCGGCGCCGGGAGCTGGCCTTGCTGGAGCGCAAGATCGCGGCCGGAGTCGACTTCATTCAGACCCAGATGGTCTTCGACCTGCGGCTTTTCGAGGAGTTTCTCCTGGAAGCGGGCACCCTCCTGCCGCCTGAGCTGGGGATATTCGTCAGCGTGGGTATTCTCCGAGCCGCCCGCAACCTGGACTTCGTGCAGCGTGCGATTCCCAACTGCCCAGTGCCCGACCCGCTGGCCCAGCGAATTCGCGAGGGGCAGGGGGTCGTGATTGCCAGCGAGCTCGCCGCCGAGATCGGGAGGCGACCAGGGCTGCGCCTCCACGTCATCCCCCTCGGAGCTGAGGGTCAGGTTCGAGAGGTGATTGACGCGTTCGACAGAGCGCGAGCGGTCGCCAGCGTCTGAGAGCTCAGCCGTGACCCTCCCAGGATCCGAGCTAGGAGCGCTGCCCGAGCTGGATGGATTCGTCTCGGACATGGAGCCTTCCGAGTTCCGGGCCCTGGCTCACGCCGCCGTCGACCAGATCGCGGACTACCTGGAACGGCTCCCCACCCTGCCTCCGCTCTCGCGCGCCCAGCCCGGAGCGCTGGCCAGCGCCCTACCCCTGGAGGCTCCCATTCAGGGCGAGCCGATGGACCAGATCCTCCGCGACGTCGACCGGCTGCTGCTGCCCGGGATCACCCACTGGGCTCATCCCCGCTTCTTCGCCTACTTCACCAGCTCCGGCTCGGCGGCCGGGATCCTGGGCGAGATGCTGACGGCCGGGATCAACGTCAACGCCATGCTCTGGCGCACCTCACCCGCCGCGACCGAGCTGGAGTTCGTGGTCTGTCGCTGGCTGGCCCGGATGATGGGAATGCCGGACAGCTTCGACGGCCACATCAATGACACCGCCTCTGCCTCGACCCTGGTGGCGCTGGCCGCCGCCCGGGAGGCACTCGACCGCGACATCCGCCAGCGGGGACTGGCCGGCCGCCCGGATCTCCCCCAGATCGTGGTCTACGCTTCGGAGCAGGCGCACTCCTCGGTCGAGAAGGCGGTGATCACCCTGGGCCTCGGTCGAGACGGCTACCGGGCGGTGCCGGTCGACGCTGAGTTTCGAATGGATGCTCAAGCCCTCCGTCGACTGATCGAGGACGATCGGGCAAAGGGAAGCCTCCCGGCCGCGGTTGTGGCGACGGTCGGAACCACCGCCACAACCAGCATCGATCCGGTCTTCGAGATCGCGGAGCTCTGCGAGCAACATCACCTGTGGCTCCACGTCGACGCCGCTCACGGCGGGTCGATGGCGGTGGTGCCGGAGTGGCGGGGGGTCTTGGCGGGCTCGGAGCGGGCGGACTCGCTGGTAGTCAATCCTCACAAGTGGCTCTTCACCCAGCTCGACTGCTCGGTTCTCTTCACCAGCCGACCCGAGGTGCTGAAGCGAGCCTTCTCGCTGGTCCCGGAGTATCTGACCACCCCGGAGGCAGATCGGGAGAGCGGGTTCGGAGCCCGCAACCTGATGGACTACGGAGTCTCGTTGGGGCGGAGAATGCGGGCGCTCAAGCTCTGGTTCGTGCTCCGCCATTACGGCCAGGCGGGGCTGGCGCAACGGATCCGCCAGCACGTCCAAATGGCCCACTGGCTGCGGGGTCGAATCAGGATCACTCCCGGCTGGGAGCTCTGCGCTCCGGTGCCCATGGCCACCGTCTGCTTTCGCCATCGGCCTCTGGGGGTAACTGACGAGTCCCAGCTGACGGTCCACAACCGGGAGATCATGGCCCGGGTGAATCAGGGCGGAGAGGCCTTCATCTCCCACGCGGTGCTGGGCGATCAGATGGTGCTGCGCGCCGCGATCGGAAACATCCGGACCCGGCCCGAGGACATCCAGGCTCTCTGGGAGGCGCTGGAGCAGGCGGCGGAGGGCTTACCCGACTAGCTCAGACCTGGAAGAGGCCGTCCAGCCGCCGGTACCGCTCCCGTCGCCGGCTGGGGTCGACTCCCAGCGCCACTAGTTGCTCCAGCTTGGCCTCGAGTCGGGGTCGGAGCAGGGCGGCCGTGCCGTCCCAGTCGGTGTGGGCTCCACCCGGCGGCTCGGGCACGATCTCGTCAGCGATGCCCCACTTCAGCAGGTTGGTGGCCTCCAGCCGCAGCGCCGCGGCCGCACTCTGCTTTCGATTGGCGTCCCGGAACAGGATCGCCGCTGCCGCCTCCGGCGAGGCCACGGAGAGGAAGGCGTGCTCCAGGATCAACACCGAGTCGGCCAGCAAGGTTGCCAGCGCTCCCCCGCTTCCCCCTTCCCCGATCACAACTGCCAGGTACGGGGTAGGCAGCGCCAGCTGGGCCTCCAAGGTCTGGGCGATCGCCCACGCCTGCCCGCGCTCCTCCGCGGCAACTCCCGGGTAGGCCCCGGGGGTGTCGATGAAGCTGATCACGGGTAGCTGCAGTCGGCCGGCCAGGGCAAAGAGGCGCTGCGCCTTGCGGTAGCCCTCCGGGTGGGACATGCCGAAGTTGCGTCGACCACGCTCCTCCAGGGTCCGACCCTTCTGGTTGGCCACCACCCCGACGCGCCGGCCCCCCAGGCGGGCGAGCCCGATCACCATGGCGGCGTCGTCGCCTCCCTGGCGATCGCCGTGGAGCTCGATGAAGTCGTCGAGACAGCGTTGAATCAGGTCGAGGGAGTAGGGCCGGTCGGGATGGCGAGCCCCCTCCACCTGGGCCCACGCCGAGGCCTGCTCCTCGACGGTGGCGCTGCCATCATTCTCGGCAGGGGTCATGCGGCGGACTTGTCGATGTCTCCCGCCGGAGCTGCCAGCACCCGCAGTAGCCGTGCCAGCACCTCACGCATCTGTCGGCGGTCCACGACTTGGTCGATCAGACCCCGGGCGTGATGGAACTCGCTGGTCTGGAATCCGGCGGGGAGCTGCTCGTAGGTCGCCTGGGTGATCACCCTCGCCCCGGTGAAGCCGATCATCGCCTTGGGCTCGGCCAGGATGACGTCGCCCAGAGCGGCGAAGCTGGCGATGCTGCCACCCATGGTGGGATCGACCAGGATCGAGATGAACGGGAGGTGACGCTCTGCCAGGTCATGGAGGGCGGAGACGCTCTTGGCCATCTGCATCAAGGAGAAGACCCCTTCCTGCATCCGGGCTCCCCCCGATGAGGTGACGCAGACGAACGGCATTCGGGCCGCGGCGCTGCCCTCGATGGCCCGAGCCAGCCGTTCACCCACTGCGGTGGAGAGGCTGCCCCCCAAAAAACCGAAGTCGAAGGCGGCCAACCCGACCTTAATCGAGCTGACCTCGGCCGCTCCGCTGAGGATCGCGTCGGGTAGGTGCTGGCGCAGCCGCGCCTCGTCCAGCCGGTCCACGTAGGCCCTGGTGTCGAAGAAGCCGAGGCGGTCGCGGCCCTCCAGGGCGGCATCCCACACCTTGAAGGTGCCGGGATCGGCGAGTTGGCGGATCCGTTCGTGGGCGCTGATGCGGGCATGGGCACCGCAGGCCGGGCAGACGTAGAGATTCGCCGCCGCCTCGGCCCCGGACTGGCTGGAGCTGCAGACGGCGCAGACGACCGCCCCGTCCTCCTGGGCCGAGCCGACCTGAGGCGGGGAGTAGGTGGGACTCGCCGACATCGTTTCCTCCCTCACGAGCTCAGCGCTCGAGGCGCCGCGCGCCAGCACGGCTCCGGCGTCACCACTGACTCAAGCAGAGTCCCGGAACACCCCGCAAGGTTACGGCTCCGGAAAGATCAGTGAGGCCAGGCCGTAACCAGGGAGGCCGTATTGGCCTTGAATGCGTGTGGGGTTGCCCTGGTTCGAAGAGGCTGGCGCCATCGGCAGCAACGGCCGCCACCCGGCTCCGCCAGGCTGTCGTCTGGTCGGGATTGGAACCGCCGTGCCAGCAACCCGGGTTTCCAATTCTGAGATCGAAACCTTCCTGGACACCTCGGATGAGTGGATCCAATCCCGCACCGGGATCCGCGAACGGCGAGTGGCCGACCCGGATCTGACCCTGCTCGAGCTCGCGGCCCGGGCGGCCCGCGCGGCGCTGGAGGCGGCGGGGCTGGAGCCAGCCTCGGTCGACACGGTCATCTGCTCTAGCAGTTCACCGGATGGCACCTTTCCTTCCCTGGCGTGCCGCCTGCAGGCCGAGCTCGGCTGCCCCCATGGGCCCGCTTTCGATCTCCAGGCAGCCTGCTCCGGGGCGCTCTACGGTTTGGCATTGGCCCAGTCGATGATTCAGAGCGGATTCAGTCGCACCGTGCTGGTGGTGGCCGCCGAGATCTTCACCCGTCTGCTGGACTGGAGTGACCGGTCGACCGCAGTTCTCTTCGGAGATGGCGCCGGGGCATTCCTGGTCGGCGATAGTGACCAGAAGGGAGCCGAGATCGTCGCCCTGGATCTGGGAGCGGACGGGGGTGGGGCCGGGGCCCTCGACACCGTCCCCTACCGCCCACTGGCCGAGGAGTCTCCCGTCCCCCGTCCCTCGTACGCCTCGTCAGCCAGAGCCCTGGATCGAGTGGTCCACATGGACGGCCGCGAGGTCTTCCGCTTCAGCACCAAGATCCTGGAGCAGGTGGTTCTCGGGCTCGCCGGCGCGGCCGGACTTGAGCCGAACGATATAGCGCTCATCGTGCCCCATCAGGCCAACTCACGGATCCTGGCGACCGCTGCGGGACGGCTGGGGATTCCGTTCGAGCGCTTCGCTTGCAACGTCGACCGGCTGGGCAACACCTCCTCCGCCTCCGTTCCGCTGGCGCTGGCTGATGCGGCCCGCCAGGGTCGCTGCCGGGACGGCGAACTGGTCTGTTTGGTAGCCTTCGGAGCCGGGCTGACCTGGGGCGGGGCCCTCCTGCGCTGGCAGGCGACCGGGGTGGTAATCGACGACCCCGGCGAACTCGAACCCAATCTGCCGGGCGCGCGGCCGCAAGAGCTGCATTCCCAAGACCACAAGGAGGCCCCCGGGTGAGTGCACTGACGCCCTCCGACCGGCGCCGGGTGGTGGTAACAGGCATGGGGGCGGTGACCCCTCTGGCGGTGGGAGTGATTGCCACCTGGGAGGGACTGTTAGCCGGCCGCAACGGCATCGCCCGGATCCAGGGCTTCGACCCTGCGCCCTACGCCTCGCAGATGGCTGGTGAGGTCCTGGACTTCGACCCGGTGGACTTCATCGACCGCAAGCAGGCCAACCGGACGGCGCGCTTTACCCAGTTTGCCCTGGCCGCCACCACTGAGGCGATGGAGCAGTCAGGACTCACGGTCGACGACTCCAACCGCTACGAGGTCGGAGTGATCGTCGGCTCGGGTATCGGCGGTCTCAAGGTGACCGAGGAGGCCAGCTACACCCTCCGGGATCGCGGTCCCCGACGGCTCAGCCCCTTCACGGTCCCGATGATCTTGGCCGACATCGCTGCCGGCGAGATCGCCATGAAGCTACAGGCCTGCGGTCCCAATTTCGGTCTCATCTCCGCCTGCGCCACCGGCGCCCACTCCATCGGCGAGGCCGCTGAGATCATTCGGCGGGGCGACGCCGTCGCTTGTGTGGCCGGAGCCAGCGAGGCCTCGGTCACCCCTTTGGCGGTGGGAGCGTTCGCTGCCATGCGGGCTCTGTCTCAGCGCAATGACGATCCCGAGCACGCCAGCCGGCCCTTTGACAAGGGCCGCGACGGGTTCGTGGTCGCCGAGTCGTGCGGAATCGTGATCCTGGAGGAGCTCGACCACGCCCGGCGCCGAGGGGCCCGCATCCTGGCCGAAGTGGTCGGCTACGGGGCTACCGCGGACGCTTACCACCTGACCGCGCCCGACCCTAGCGGCCGCGGAGCCCGCTTTGCCATGAAGAAGGCGCTGGAGAAGGCCGGTGCCGGGCCTGAAGACGTCGGTTACATCAACGCCCATGGAACCTCCACCGAACTCAACGATGCCTCAGAGACCTCGGCCATCAAGCAGGCACTGGGGGAGGAGCGAGCCAAGCAGATTCCGATCTCCTCCACCAAGTCGATGACCGGCCACAGCCTGGGAGGGGCCGGCGCGATCGAGTCGATCTTCTCGGTGATGGCCATCGTCGACGGTCGGGTGCCGCCGACCATCAACTACCAGGATCCCGACCCAGAATGTGATCTCGACTACGTGATCGAGGGGGCGCGCCGAGTGGACCCCGAGCTGGTTCTCAACAACTCCTTCGGGTTTGGCGGCCACAACGCCTGCCTGGCCTTCCGACGCTTCTCCGACTGACGCTACTGTCCGGAAAGCGCTGAGCGACCGAGTACCCGGGGGCGCTCCAGCTAGAGTCGGTTTGGGTAGGCGGGCCTATCCTCGGCTCGTGCCATTTCCCCATCGCCCTGGACGACCACTGCGGCTCGGCCTCGGGCTCACTGTCTGCTTGCCGCTGCTCGCCAGCTGCACCGGGCTCGGTCCGACGCCACATCCCTCCCCCAGGCCCTCAGTGTCTCCCTCTCCGAAGGTCGCGGCTTGCTCCAACCAGACAATGCTCGCCAAGTGGACTGTCGACCAGCTGGCGGAGCAGGTGGTGGCGGTGCCGGTGCAGGAGACTGACGTAGGAGCGGTCCAGGCCGAGGTCGCCCAGGGAGTGGGGGGGATCCTCTTGTTCGGCAGTGCCGCCCCCACCAACCTAGGCACCCAACTGAAGAGCTTGGAAGCCCGCGCCCCGCGAGGGATCGTGCCCCTGGTGATGACCGACGAGGAGGGAGGTGGAGTTCAGCGGATGGCCAATCTGGTGGGGTCGCTTCCCTGGGCCCGCCAGATGGGCAGCACCATGACCCCGGCTCAGATTGAAAGCCTGGCCGAGTCCACCGGACAGGCGATGCTCCAGCAGGGGGTGACCATGGACCTGGCGCCGGTGCTGGACCTTGACGGCGGGGTCGGGCCCAACGCTCAGGACCCGGACGGCTCTCGGTCATTCAGTCTGAATCCGACCGTTGCCACCAACGATGGTTTGGCGTTCGCTCAGGGTCTGGTGGCCGCCGGGGTGATCCCGGTCGTGAAGCACTTCCCCGGCCTGGGCGGAGCGAGCGCCAACACCGACGACAAACCGGCGACCACCCTGCCGTATTCAACCCTGGAGGGGGCCGGCTTGCTGCCCTTCGAGGCGGCGGTTAGCGCGGGGCTGCCGGCGGTGATGGTCTCCAACGCCTCGATCCCCGGTCTGACCACCCTTCCCGCCAGCTTGTCATCCGCGGCGATCGAGGGACTTCTAGTGGGCCAGCTCCACTTCCAGGGGCTCATCCTCACCGACTCATTGAGTGCCGGGGCGATCGTGGACATCGGCCTCAGCGTGGCCCAGGCAACCGTGGAATCGATCGCCGCCGGCTCGGACATGGTGATGTTCTCCTCAGGAGATCCGGCCCAGGTGATGGCGGCGATTGACGCCGCCATGGTGGTGGCTGTTGGAAACGGCCAGGTGTCCGAGGCCCGCCTGATCAACGCTGTTAGTCAGGTGCTCGCCGCCAAGCGGGTTGACCTCTGTTCATAGTTCATCGCTCGGTGCAGGTCCCGATCGGTTCCCGCGACGATGCCAGCAGTGCACATCGATTGAGTGAGCGCCGGGTGCGATAATCGCCGGCCGTGGACGAATATCGGACGGTCAATCTCGCCAACTGGGACGAGCGCGCTCCAGCCCACGCTAAGTCTCCTGACTACGCGGTCGACCGATTCATCGAAGACCCGACATACCTGAGCGACGTGGTGCGCTTCGATCGGCCTCGCCTCGGCAATATTCGCGAGGCGCGGGGCATCCATCTCCAGTGCCACATCGGCACGGACACCATCTCGCTAGCTCGCCTCGGAGCTCGGATGAGCGGACTGGACTTCTCTCCCGCCGCCCTGCAGGAGGCGCGACGGTTGGCCACTGCGACCAATGCTGAAGTCGATTTCGTTCAGGCTGATCTCTATGACGCGGTGATTGCACTGGGTCAGGGGCGATTCGACTTCGTATACACGGGAATCGGCGCTCTGTGCTGGCTGCCGGACATCGAGAGGTGGGCCGAAGCGGTATCTGACTTGCTGGTTCCTGGAGGCCGGCTCTTCCTGCGCGAAAGCCATCCGATGCTTGGGACGCTTGATTACTCCCGGCCAGACGGACCTTTGGCTGTGCAACATCCCTACTTTGGAATGCCTGAGCCCACGCTGGATACCGATGGCGGCACGTACGTCGCGACCGAGATGGTCTTCAAGCACAACACGGCGTATGAGTGGAGCCATGGCCTGGGGGAGATAGTCACCGCATTGCTGGGTCACGGCTTGCGGATCACCGGCCTGACTGAGCATGACAGCGTGCCCTGGAACGCGCTTCCAGGGCGAATGGAGCTAGTGGAGGGCGGGGAGTTTAGGCTGGCCGATCGGCCATGGCGCCTACCCCACAGCTTCACCCTGCGGGCGGTGAAGGAGGCTGCGTCGGAGGAATGAACAACAAAATCATGGTGGTGAACAGCCCGCTGGTGCCCGATTCGGATGCCCCGCATCACCAGTAGCCAACCGCAGATCTATCAGACGATCCGGCAAGTCCGTCGCAAACGCCGTAAGCACCTTGCCGGTCGGAAAGAGCTCGGGGGGTCGTGCCAGATACGTCAGAATTGCCGCCATGCCTACTCCTGTGGTCTTCTCCTGGAGCGCCGGCAAGGATTCTGCCTTCGGACTGTGGACACTGCTTCAAGATCCAGGCTTCGAGGTGCGAGGCCTGCTCACCACGCTCACCGAGGGATACGAGCGGGTGAGCATGTCGGGCGTGCGCGAGGAGCTTCTAGACCGTCAGGTCCAGATGCTGGGATTGCCGCTGCTCAAAGTGTGGATCCCGCCGGCATGCCCGAACTCAGTTTACGAGGAGCGGATGAGCCAGGCGATGGCGGCGGAGCCCCTACGCAGCGTGCGTCACGTGGCCTTCGCCGACCTCTACCTGGCAGACGTCCGAACCTATCGAGAAGAGCGGCTGGCCCAAGCCGGTATGTCCGGAGTGTTCCCTCTTTGGAATCGGGACACTTCAACTCTGGGCCAGGAGATGATCGCCGCCGGGATTCGGGCTACCGTCGTTTGCGTCGACCCTCGCGCGCTTCAGGACTCGTTCGCCGGTAGGGAATACGACGAACGCTTCCTGGCCGACCTGCCCCAAGGAGTCGATCCATGCGGCGAGAGAGGTGAGTTCCACACCTATACCTGGGCTGCTCCCATGTACTCCGCTCCCGTCCTGTGTCAGAGGGGAGAGGTGGTCACCCGGGACGGCTTTGTTTTCTGCGACCTGATGCTCAACGAGGGGTAGGGAGGTCTATCCGACTTCACTCATGGGGGGTGAATGCGTTCCAGGGTGATTCACGAAGGGCCCGATACCCCGGCTCAGCGAGCTCCACCTCCAACTCGATCGCGTCGCCGCCAGATGCTGAGTGTCGCTGGACTCCCGGGCCAAGGGTCAAGTGCCCGTGCCGGGTACCGAGCGACCTCGCTGAAGCCCTCGTTCAAGCCGAGCGGGCGGGCAGTGCGAAAGCCGGTGTCGCCGAGCCATGCGACCGTATCACCCCCATAAAAGCTGAGGCAGTCGCCCAGCGAAGAGAACAGTGGGGGCCAGCAGACAAAGAGTGTTCGGTCCCGGTGTCGGACCAGCTCCGTCTGATCGCCGACACCGACCGCTGTCCAACAGACCGTGTT
>JBARIA010000141.1:0-3838 GCA_049799515.1 Candidatus Dormiibacterota bacterium
GCTCGGCCGCCTGGCGGGCGACGTCCTCGATCTCGCTGTCGGGGATTCTGCCCCAGATCGGGGACCGGGGGGTGCCCGCCGGCGCCGGCCGGAGACGGCGCACCGGGGGCCGCTCCGCGCGCGAGGGTTCGGGCGGTCTCCAGTCCTGGAACTCGTCGGGGACGACCGCGCCAAATGACCGTCCCCGGGAGGGCTCTTGGCGCGCAAGCGGACTCATGGCTGCCCCTCAGCTGGAACGTTAGTGAAAACCGGGACTGCCGACGGGGATGATCTCCAGTTCGAGCTCGACCCCGAAGCGCTCTCGTACACGTTGACGGATTAAGTCCGTCAATGCAAGCACATCGGCCGCCAGAGCTCCTCCCAGGTTGCAAATGAAGTTGGCGTGCTGGGTGGAGACCTGGGCCGCGCCAACCTGCAACCCCTTGAGCCCGCAGGCTTCGATCAGCTGTCCGGCCGTCCTCTCGGTCGGGTTCTTGAAGGTGCTACCCAGGCTCCGTACCCCGGTCGGCTGGCTGGCCTTGCGCTCCACCATCACCCGACGCACATCCGATCGGGCTGCAGCGGGGTCCCCCTCTTCCAGCCGCAGCCAGACCTGGGTCACCACCGCCCCCTGGAGGGAGCCCTCCTGGAGCGCTGTCCGCCGATAGCGGGGGCGGAGATCCTCAGGCGTGAATCGGAGCACGTCACCGCCGGGCAGCACCGACTCCACGCTCTCCAGGATCTCGCCGATCTCGCCTCCGAAGGCCCCGGCGTTGCCGGCGGCCGCCGCCCCGGCGGTGCCAGGGATGCCGACGCCGAAGGCCAGACCCAGCAGCCCCCAATAGGCGGTGTCGAAGGCGGCCCGGGGCAGCATGGCCCCGGCCTGGAGGCAGACCAGCCCCTCGCCCTGGTGCTCGACCCGGGTGGCCGGGAACTTGAGCACCAGCCCCCTGACCCCCGCATCGAGGATGAGGCAGTTACTGCCCGCCCCCAGCACCGTCCAGGGAAACTCCAGCTCCTGGCAGGCCCGAAGAACGTCGGGGAGCAGCACCGCCGACTCCGGCTCCCAGTACCAGTCGGCGGGACCGCCCACCCCGAACTGGCTGTGCTTGCCGAGGGGCTCGTCGGCCCGCAGCTCGCCGCTGGCGAGGGGCTGCGCCAGCAGCTGCCGGAGCGGATCGGGGAGAGTCGAGCTGGTCACAGCGGCCTGGTTTCGAGTGTTCTGAGCAGCCGGGCCGCCACGTCGTCGAAGCCGCGCACCGAGCTGCAGACCACCACCGCAGGCTGCCGCAGCCGCTCCACCACCGCATCGATGGCGGCCGCCGCTGAGTCCACCTCCACCAGCTCTGGACCAGAGACCAGGGCCGCGATGTCGGCTGAGCTGACCGTGCCGGCCAGATGCCGCTCTCGGGCTGGTTCGATCGGCCCCAGCACCAGCAGATCAAGACCATCGAAGGCACCCCGGTACTCAGGAAGCAGGGCCTTGGTCCGGGAGTAGGTGTGGGGAACGTGGACCATCACCAGCTGAACCCGGTCCCCGAACTGCTGGCGGGCGCCGGCGATGGTGGCCCTGATCTTGGTCGGGTGGTGGGCGTAGTCGTCGACCACCGTCACCGCGCCAACCGAGCCCACCACCTCGAAGCGCCTGGCCGCCCCCCGGTAGCGGGCGGCGGACAAGGCGGCCGCCTTGGGATCGGCACCCAGCTGAACCGCGGTCGCCAGCGCGGCCAGCCCGTTGGCCGCGTTGTGGGCCCCAAACCCGGGAAGCGCCATCTCGAGCTCGCCTCCCGTCGGGCTCTTGACCAGGAGCTGGAGCCGGCCACCGACGTTTGCAGGTGGCCGGGAGAGGCTCCAGTCACCCTGCTCCAGCCCAAAGCTCTGCACCGAGGCGGAGCTGGCGGCTGCCAGCTCGGCTGCCTGGAGGTCCTCAGCGTTGTAGATCAGCTGTCCCCGGGACCCAAGCCCCGCCACCAGTTCCCGGTAAGGAGCGATGTAGGCCGCCAGGTCAGGGTAGAGGTCAGGATGGTCCAACTCCAAGTTGAGCACGGTCACCACCTGTGGCTGCCAGTGGAGGAACTTGGCTCGGTTGTCCAGAGCGGAGGTCGTGTACTCGTCGCCCTCGAAGACGAAGGGGCCTCCCTGGCGGGGGTCTCCCAAGCTGGCGGTGGTGCTGAAGTCCCGGGAGGTGGCACCCAGCCGGAAGCCGGGATTGCAGCCGGAGGCCTCCAGCATGAAGGCGGTCAGGGCCGAGGTGGTGGTCTTCCCATGGGTCCCACAGACTACCGCCCGCTGCCTCCCCTCGGTGAGGCCTCGATAGGCCTCCGCCTCGCTGAGGATCGGCAGCTCCCGCTCCCGGGCCGCGGCCAGCTCGGGGTTGCCGACCTGGATCTGGTTGCCCAGCACCACCAGCTGAGGCGCTCCCCAGCGCTCCAGGTTGGCCGGGTCGTGGTGGGGGCTGAAGGGTATGCCCGCCTCGGCCAGGGTCTCGGTGGTGGGAGGGTAAGCGTCCTCATCAGAGCCGGTGACCCGGAAGCCCAGCTCGAGGCAGCAGAGCGCCAGGCCCGAGACTGCGTAGCCGCAGATTCCCAGGAAGTGGAGATGGGCGGGCGGGCGGGGCCAGACGGTAGCCCCGGTGTCGGCCAAGCTCAGCCTCTCGAACCGGCCAGCTGCTGGAGCATCGCTGCCACGTCCAAGGCGGCCCTCGGCCGGGCCATCGAGGCGCTGGCGCTGGCCATGGCACGCCAGCGCTCGGGATCGCCGAGGACCTTGAGCACGGCCTCCTCCAGCAGCTCCGCGGTCAGCTCGTGATCAGGGATCACCAGGGCCGCTCCCGCCTCGTCAAAGGGCGTGGCGTTGGCGCTCTGGTGCTCTCCGGCATGGGGATAGGGCACCAGCACCATTGGGCGCCCCAGGCAGGCCACCTCCGCCAGGGAGCTGCCTCCCGCCCGCATCACCACCAGACTGGCGGCTGCCAGCCGCTCGGCAACGTCGGAGACGAAAGGTGACGGCTGGTAGCGCTCCCCCACCGGAAGTCCCGCCTTCTGGGCGGCAGCCACCACCTGGAGATGGTCGATCGGCCCGGTTAGGTGAACCACGGTCAGCTGGGGGATGTGTCCCAGCAGGCCTGGCATCGCCTCTAGCAGCACCTCATTGAGATGCCGTGCTCCCTGGGACCCGCCCATCACCAGCAGGGTCGGCGGCGCTTCCGGGAGCTGTGGCCGACTGGCTAACTCGGCGAAGGGCAGTCGCACCGGATTCCCGGTGCAGACGACCCTGGCCCGGGGTAGATGCCGCTGGGTGCCGGGGAAGGAGCTGGCCACGACCTGGGCGCGGGAAGCCAGCCACTTAACCGCCCTGCCGGGGAGCATGTTCTGCTCCAGCAGCAGCACGGGGATCCGCTGGCGCCGGGCGGCGAGGGCCACCGGCACACAGACGTAGCCGCCGGTCGCCAGCACCACCTGGGGCCTGAAGCGACGGACCAGCCGGGCCGCCTCCCGATAGACCAGGGGCAGGCGCAGGGCCAGACGGGGTGCCGAGCTGACGCGGCTGGAGCCCATGCTCCCGAGGCGGAGCCCGGCGAAGTCGAGGCCGGCCGCCGGGACCAGCTCGGACTCCGGGCCGTCGGCGCGGCCCACGTAGGTGATCACGACCTCGGGATCAGTCTGCCTCAGCGCCTCCGCCACCGCGATTGCCGGGGTGCAGTGACCGCCCGTTCCGCCCCCGGTGATTAGCACGCGCATTACCGATCCCCACTCGACGCTGCCGGGCCGAGATGTTGAGCAGGATGCCAGTGGCGGCCAGAGAGAGCGCCAGCGACGTCCCGCCGTAGCTGATGAAGGTGAGGGGTACCCCCGTGGAG
>JBARIA010000142.1:0-19610 GCA_049799515.1 Candidatus Dormiibacterota bacterium
GACATAGACAGCGCCGACCAGGACCACCACCGCCAGTCCCGCTGCCAGCTTGGGGCCGTCCCTCCGGAGCCGCTGCCGGGGGTCGAGGTCGTAGCGCAGACGTGCCTCGAGAAGGTCGGCGCTGGCCTCCATCCGCCCACGAGTAGCGGCTACGGCTTGACGCGCTTGCTCAGTCGACGTGCCCACGCGAGATCCTCTTCAAGACTGGCCTTGGTCGCTTTGAACGGCCACAGCCGGCGGTTAACCCAGATCACCACCGCCCCCAGCAGCAGAAGCGCCAGTCCCGCCAGGCCGACCACCCCGGCGACCAGGGTGTGGTTGGGTTGCCACTCCACCAGGGTCACCAGAGCGAATAGCAGGAACAGGCTGGCCCCCAGCATCGCCACCACCGCCCCCACGACGACTCGGATTCCCCGCCGGACAGCGGCCTTCAACTCGGCCTTGGCCAGAGCTACCTCGTCCGTCACCAGTTGACGGACATCGTCGGTGAGGCCGTGGACCAACTCGACGACGGTCTGCTCCGGCGCTTCAGGGCTGACCATCTCTGCAGCGTAGCGGATCGGGGCTCGCGCTTCCGTGCCGCCTATCATCAAGTCGTGCCCGGCCCTCCCCTCCAGTCCCTTGACGAACTGGCCGCCCCCCTGGTGCGCTTGGCGCGCTCCGGCAGCCTGTTGGTGGCGACCGACTTCGATGGCACGCTCGCCCCGGTGGTCCGAAACCCTCGCCGGGCCCGGCCGCTGCCCGAGGCCGCCGACGCGCTCATCTCCCTAGCTCTTCGAACTCCGGTCGCCGTGATCAGTGGTCGAGACCTGGCCAACCTATTCGTTCAGTGCCCCTTGCCTGGCGTCCTGCTCTTGGGCAGCTACGGCCTCGAGCCCTGGCAGGAGGCGGGAAGCCTCCCCCGCCCCCTTCCCCCGTCGAATCCCTCCCCCCGCCTGAAGCGAATCGCCGGCGAGCTGACGGAGTCGTTGCAGGACATGGCCGGCGTCGAAGTTGAAACCAAGACCCTGGGGGTGGCGGTCCACTACCGGAATGCCCCCGACCGCCATGCGGCCAGCCTGGCGCTGCGCCGGATGCTCTCGGTGGTCGCCCATCGCGAGGAGTTGGAGCTCCTCCGGGGCCGGCGAGTGCTGGAGCTGCGCGACCGCCACGCCGGAGACAAGGGAACCGCCCTGATGCAGCTGCTCGACCGAATCTCTCCGAGGGGTTGCGTATTCGCCGGTGACGACCTGGGTGACCTGCCAGCGATGGTCCAGCTCCATCGCCGGGCCCCCGACCTGGAGCTGGCCCTGGCATTCGGAGTCCTCAGCCCGGAGACCCCGGACCAGGTTCGCGAGGAGGCGGACGTCTGCCTAGACGGCCCAGAGGAGTGGGCCAAGCTGCTGGCGGGGGTCCTGGAGGAGCTGGCGAAGGCCGCTTGACCTGGCGGGAGGGGGGGGTCAGCGGTTGGCCAACTCGTTGAGGTCCTGGAGCTGGGCGGTGATCCAGCGCACGATGTCGTGCTTGCGGACCGTCTGGCGCAGGTGTCGGGCTCTGGTCGAGCGATCCCGCTTGGGCATGGTCAGAGCCGAGTGGAGCGCCTCGGCCGTCTGGTCGATGTCAAAAGGGTTGATGGTCAGGGCCTCAGTGCCCAGTTCCTCGTAGCTGCCTGCGTTCTCGCTGAGGACCAGCACCCCGTCCTTGGTGTTGCAGAGCACCCCTTCCTTGGCCACCAGGTTCATCCCGTCGTAAATGGGGTTGACCAGGAGGGCGTCGTAGGACTTGTAGGCGGCGACCGCCTTGAAGAGGTTCTCCTCCACCTCGAGACGGATCGGCATCCAGGTTCCGGTCTGGAAGCGGCGGTTGACGTGGGCGGCGGCACTCACCAGAGCCCCCAGGTAGGAACGGTAGGCGTCGACGTTCTGGCGGCTTCTCTGAAGCAGGGCCCAGAACACGACCCGGCCCCGCAGCTCCGGGTGGCTCTCCAGGAGTCGCTCGTAGGCAAGGAAACCTCGGACGATGTTCTTGCTGAGGTCGGTGCGATCCACCCGGAGGATCAGGTATTCCGGGCGCCAAGAGGCGATCACTTCCTCATGGCGGAGGACCTCCTCGTGGTTGGTCAGGTCGGCCATCGCGCGCACGTCGATGGAGATCGGATAGGCCCGGATCCAGACGCTGCGGCCCTCGAAGAAGACGGTGGACTGGCGATGGTCCACCGCCAGCCCCAGGTTCTCCTCGCAGGTGAGCAGGAAGTTGCGCACGTCCAAGGAGGTCTGGAGGCCGACCAGGTCGCTGCCCAAGAGGCCGGCCAGGATGCCGTCTCGCATGTGCCGAGGCAAAACCTTCCAGTACTGAGGAGTCGGCCAGGGGATGTGGATGAAGTGCTGCAGGTGGGCGTGGGGGAGCCGCTTGCGGACCATCCCCGGCAAGAGGTACAGGTGATAGTCCTGGCTCAGGATCAGCGGGCGGCCAGGGGCCTTCGCCGCCAGTGAGACCACCCGGTCGGCGAATTCAGCATTGACCTTGACATAGCCATCGCGCCAAGCCTGCTCGGTGCGCGAGTCCAGGATCGGCTCCCGGCCCAGGTCCCACAGATAATGCTGGATGAACCACAGCAGAGGGTTGCTGATCTCACTGTAGTAGAGGTCATAGGCCTCCTTCTCGGGGTGGATGTAGGCGATCCGGAACTTGTTGCCGTCCTCCGAGGCGACCTGGACCACCCCGTCCTGGTCGGCCCGGGCGGCGAGTCGGGCATCGGACTCTCCCCTGGCCACTGCCACCCAGGGGGCGTCGCTGGCCTGGGCCAGAGCTGACATGGCGGTCACCAGCCCTCCGCCACCTCGGCTGATCCGCTCCACCCCACCCGGCCCTAGCTGACTCTCGACCGGGGGCCGGTTGGCAACCACGATCGGCTGCCATCCGTGCAGCATTCGACGCAGATATGGTTCGATCCCGGGCACCCGGGTAGGATGACGGACCTCGGGCCGCTACGGGATTCTCGCTATTGGAGGGTCGCGACCCGATAAAGTCGCTCGATGCGCATTGGGGTGGCCAAGGAACTTGTCCCGGAAGAGCATCGCGTCGCGCTGGTGCCGGAGTCGGCGGCCCGGCTGATCGCCGCCGGAGCGGAAGTCGTGGCCGAAAAGGGCGCCGGTGAGGCCGCCTTTTTCCCGGACACGACCTATCGGGAAGCGGGGGCCGCCATCCTGACCACCCACCGCCAGGTCCTGACCACCTCCGACCTGCTCCTCAAAGTTCGGCCGCCGCTCATGCGGGGGCAGGGCACCGATGAGATCGCCTTGCTGGGGAAGGGCTCGGTGTTGGTGGGGATGCTCCAGCCGCTCAGCCAGCCGGAGCTGGTCGAGCAGCTGGCCAAGCGCGGGGTGACCGCATTCAGCCTTGACCGACTGCCTCGGATCAGCCGGGCCCAGGACATGGACGTGCTCTCATCCATGAGCACGGTCTCCGGCTACCACGCGGTGCTGCTGGCCGCCGGTCGACTGCCTCGCTTCTTTCCGCTGCTGATGACCGCTGCCGGGACGGTCAGCCCGGCTCGGGTCCTGGTGCTGGGGGCCGGGGTAGCCGGCCTGCAGGCGATCGCCACCGCCAGACGGCTGGGTGGGGTGGTCCGTGCCTTCGACGTCCGGCCCCAGGTCAAAGAGCAGATAGAGAGCCTGGGAGCCCATTTCGTGGATGTCGGCGAGCCAGTTGAGGCGGCCGAGGGTCAGGGTGGTTACGCCGCCGAGGTGTCGGCCGCCTCCCAGAAGCAGGAGCAGGAGGCTCTGGCCCGCGAGGTTGCCGAAGCCGACGTGGTGATCACCACGGCCCTGGTACCCGGGCGCAGGGCCCCGATACTGGTCACCAAGGCAGCAGTGGCCCAGATGCGCCCCGGCTCGGTGGTGGTCGACCTGGCAGCCGAGGCGGGCGGCAACTGCGAGCTGACCGAGCCCGGCCGGGAGATCCAGAAGGGCGGGGTGTGGATCCTGGGTCCTTTGGACCTGCCGTCCCGGATGGCCTACCACGCGAGCCAGCTCTACTCCCGCAACGTCACCCGCTTCGCCCTGTCCCTGATCAAGGACGGTCAGCTCCAGTTGAACTTCAATGACGAGGTGGTCTCGGCCACCTGCGTTGCCCACGATGGCCAGGTCATGGCGGGGGCCCCCTCGTGAACGCCTTCGGCGGCACCTTGCTGATCGGCGTTTTCATCTTCGTGCTGGCGATCTTCATCGGCTTCGACCTGATCTCCAAGGTCCCGGCCACCCTGCACACCCCGCTGATGTCCGGCACCAACGCCATCCATGGCATCGTGCTGGTGGGAGCTCTGGCGATCGCCGCCGGAGCACACGGCACCCTGGCCACGGTGATTGCCTGCCTGGCTGTACTGCTAGGCACCATCAACGTGGTGGGAGGGTTCGTAGTCACCGATCGGATGCTGCAGATGTTCAAGCGGCGTCCGGACCCTGAGCCGCCGGCCCCCAAGTGATCCACTACCCCCAACTGGTAGCTCTCGGCTACCTGGCCTCGGTGGTGCTATTCGTCTTCGGGATCCGGCTTCTCAGCTCCCCGGCGACGGCTCGGAACGGCAACCGGCTGGCCGCCGTGGGCATGCTGATCGCGCTGGTCGTCACCTTCGTGGGGTTGGGAGCGCTGCCCTGGTTCGCCGTCCTGCCGGCACTGGTGGTGGGAGCGGTGATCGGCGCCGTGGCCGCCCGGGCGGTGCGGATGACGGCCATGCCCCAGATGGTCGCGCTCTTCAACGGTATGGGAGGTGGCGCCGCCGCCCTGATCGGGGCAGATGAATTCGTGCGCCGCACCGCCCACTTGGCGGCGGGGACCTCAACCATTTCTCCCGGGAACTCGATCCCGATCATGCTGGGCTGCCTGATCGGCTCAATCAGCTTCGCCGGCAGCCTGATCGCCTTCTGCAAATTGCAGGGGATCATGCGGGGCAGCCCGATCACCTTCCCCAACCAGCGCATCGCCAACGGCCTGCTGCTGGCGGTGATCCTGGCGCTGGGGGTGGTGATGATCACGGTGGACGCCTCCCCCTGGCTCTTCTTGGTCTACGAGGTGCTTGCCCTGGCCTTCGGGGTGGCCTTCGTGCTGCCGATCGGCGGCGCCGACATGCCGGTAATCATCTCCTTGCTCAACTCCTTCACGGGACTCGCTGCCGCGATCAGCGGATTCGTACTCGCCAATGAAGTCCTGATCGTCGCCGGCGCTTTGGTGGGCGCCTCGGGCACGATCCTCACCCAGCTGATGAGCCGGGCCATGAACCGGTCACTGGCCAACGTCCTCTTCAGCGCCTTCGGCAGCCAGGTGAGTGGGGCGGGAGATACCGCGCCCACCGCCGACCAGCAGGTCCACAGCGTCACCGCCGAGGACGTGGCCATCCTGCTCGGCTACGCCCGCCAGGTGATCTTCGTGCCCGGATACGGTATGGCGGTGGCCAAGGCCCAGCACGATGTCCGGGAGCTGGCGACCCAGCTGGAGAAGCGGGGGGTCTCGGTGAAGTACGCGATCCACCCGGTGGCCGGCCGGATGCCGGGACACATGAACGTCCTGCTGGCGGAGGCGGATGTCCCCTACACCCAGCTCTACGAGATGGAAGACATCAATCCGGACTTTGCTCGGTCGGACGTGGCAGTGGTGATCGGGGCCAACGACGTGACCAACCCCGCCGCCCGCAGCAATCCCTCGAGCCCGATCTACGGGATGCCGATCCTCAACGTCGACCAAGCCGCCAACGTGGTGGTGCTGAAGCGCAGCATGAATCCCGGATTCGCCGGCATCGAGAACGACCTCTACTACAACCCCAAGACCCTGATGCTGTTCGGGGACGCCCGGGATTCGGTGGTCCACCTGATTGCCGCCCTCAAGGAGCTGGTGCCGGTGGGCTGATCGATGAGCAAAAGTTCAGCAGGGCTGGTCGTCGCCGGGCTCGACGCTGCTCAGTGGGCCAAAGACGGGGTGACCATCGGACCCCCACTTGGCCAGACGGCGTTCTCCGCGGAGCAGGTGCAGTGGATGGGCCTGAAACGGTTCACCGGGTGCACAAAACCGGTGGCCACGTTGGTGCAAATGGACATGCCTACCAGCCAGGTGGTTCAGAGCACCACCTGCTGGGCGATCTCCATGACACCGAGCCCAGAAATGTCCTTCATCGGGCCGGCGGTTCGTCGCACGCCTCCGCCACCCCCTGCCCACATGGTGGTTTTCTTGAACGCTCGAACGGGCCGGATGGTGATCACCAAGATGTGGAGCTAGGGGCACGGCGCGCTCCCTGGCGGAGTTGTCATTCAGGCCACGTTTCATGTGGGAAAGTCAGTAATTTGGCGTCACTCTATACGGGGTTCGACACCCTCGCCATCGGCGATTCTCAACCGCTGGTCGCGGAACTGGTCGAGGGCGTGGCCTCGCTGAACCGCAGCGGCACGCAGCCGTCCGGTGGCACCGCGCAGGTCACGAATTGGGAGACGTTGGGATTGCCGCTCACACTGAAGACATCGACCGGAACGGCAGTCCCGTAGCTGTCCACGACAGCTCGTGACACAGAGGTGAGCGTCGCTGGCCCAACGGGAGCGGGCGACAGCATGGGGAAGGGCTGGGCGCTGGTAGACAACAGGTAACGGGCGGGCTTGATGACTCCCGAGTTGAGGTACTGGACCACCTGGGAGAATGTCATGCTGGGGTATACGACCAGACTGCCGATCGCTCCGTACGGAATCGCACCGGTGATGCCCACCAGCTGGGTGACCTGGTGCTGGTCCGTGGCCACGTTCACAAAGATCTCTTGAGGTTGACCCAGGATGTTCACCACGGGCAGACCGTCCAGCGACCACTGAAAGTAGACAGTGCGATCGGAGGCCGCTGTGTAGCTGAGCTGTGGCAAAGGGATGAGCCCGCCTCCGGCCGGCACGTGCGCGGCACTGAGGAAGCTCTCCGCGAACTGATCGGCGCCGGAGACCGTCGGAGTGGTCCCGACCTCATCGGTCGGGGTGTTGGGATGGAAATTGAAGCTGGTGAGGGTCGGGTTGGTGGTGAGCTGATAGCCGCTTGTCGAACCGAGGTTGTATCCCAAGCCGGTGGCCGTGCTAATTGGCGGCCCGGGTACGTTGAGTTCCTGTGCCAGGGCAGTCACTGCCGCCAGGGCCGTGTCTGGGACGGTCACCGACTCAACTTTCTTGGACCCGTTGTGGAAGACGCCCTGGACGTCATATGGGCCGGCTATCGAGAGCGGGCTCGTGGTCTCCCCAGCGAGCCCCAGCAGCGGGGGCAGGGCGGCCGTGGGGCTGGCCAACGGCGAGGCGACTGGGTGCCTTGGGGTGGTGCCGCAGCCTGCGGCCACCAGGATGACGACGGCGAGGGCAGACAGAAGCACTAGTCGCCTCTCGGGCACTTTCACCCGTGCAGAATGCCATGAGTGCGGTACACGGCCCCTTCGCGGACATGACGACAGCTGGTTGCGGAACTCGGCCAAAGCTGCGACAGCTCACCCGCCGAACTGCCAGCCGCCAACTGGAACCAAGGGCTGCCCGGGTCGGTCGGCCCTCGCCGAAAGGCCGGTAGGGTCTCCTCTGTGGAGCGGTCACCCGGTCCAGGTCCGACGGGCTCGGGCTCGTACCGGGAGGCGCTCATGCGCTTGGTCGGATCAAGCGCGCCTGGGATGCGGCTTGGGCTGGAGTCGACCCGTGGTCTGCTGGCGCGGTTGGGCGATCCCCAGCTCGGCCTTCGGGGAGTCTTGGTGGCGGGTACCAACGGCAAAGGGTCGGTCTGCGCAATTGCTGCCGAGATCGCCCAACGGGCTGGCTTCCGGGTGGCACTGCTCACCAAACCCCACTTGACCAGCTATCGAGAGCGGATCCGTCTCAATGGGACTCCCATCGACGATCTCTTCTTCGCGGAGATCACGGATGCGGTGAGTGATGCGGCCAGCGAGATGGCCCCAACTGAGGGAAGGCCCACCCACCACGAGCTGCTCACCGCCATGGGGTTCCTAGCCGCCCGGCGATGGTCCGCTGAGCTGGTCGTATGCGAGGTCGGACTTGGGGGACGGCTGGACGCCACTAACGTCTGGGATGGAGGGATCGCGGCGGTGACCTCCGTCGCTCTGGACCATCAGGCACTGTTGGGCGATACCGTCCGCGAGATCGCGGCCGAGAAGGCGGCGATCATCAAGCCGGGCGACCTGGTGGTTTCCGGCGTCTCGCCGACCGCTCTTCCCGCGGTCGAAGCGGCGACGGCTAGAGCCTCCGCCCGACTCTGGCAGTTGGGCCAAGACGTCACCCTGGTTCCCGCGAGTAGCGAGGATGGATCGTTCACGATCAGCACTCCGGCAGCGGTCCGGCGAGGGCTCCGACTCGGCCTTAGCGGGTCATTCCAGCTCGAAAACGCGGCTCTAGCTGTGGCGATCGCCGACTGCATGGTCGAGTCGCACTTCCCCATTCCGGAAGCAGCTATCCGGGCTGGTCTCGCCGAGGTGCGCTGGCCGGGTCGGATGGAGACCATCGGCTCCGGGCCGGAGGTGCTGATCGACGCCGCCCACAATCCAGCAGCGGTCGAAGCCATCCTTCCGGAGATCCGCCATCGAATGTCCGAGCGGTTTGTCGTCCTGCTCTTCGGGGCGATGGAGGACCACGACTACCGGGGCATGCTCCAGTTGCTCGCGACGCTGGGCGTCCAGGCGACAGTGTTCACTCGATCGAACTCGGCGCGGGCCGCTTCGGGAGCCGCGCTAACTGCCAACTGGCCAGGGCAGTTTGAGGTGGTGGAGCCGGTCTCCGAAGCGCTCGTCCGTGCCCGGCGGCTGGCTGGTCCGGAGGGAGTAGTGGTGTCCCTCGGTTCGATCTACGTGATCGGCGAGGTGATGTCAGCCCTGGGCGTCGGGGTCCCACCGGATCCGGAGATTCCCTTCCCGCCGCTCTGGTGAGTCGCTAACTCGGATGGACTGTCTCCGCCCGCCGACCTTTCCCAGACCGGCTTGGCCCAGCCGACGCCAAGGGCGGCTCAGACCGCGGCGGTCGATCGGGCCGAGGTCTCGGCGGCCACTCCTGCCAACGCTCGCTGGCAGAGGCTGGTCAGTCCGTCCCAGTCCTCCGAAATCAGCAGCTCGGGCCGGAAAAGATCATTGGTGAGGCCCACCACATCGGCGCCTGCCCGCAGGTACTCCGCGCAGTCATCGATCAAGACACCGCCGCTCACCCACAGCGGGGTGTTAGGCATGGGACCCCTCACGGCGCGGATGTAAGCCGGGCCGCCGACCGGGGCCGCCGGGAACACCTTGACCAGCTTCGCCCCCAGCTCCTCCGCCCGGGCGATCTCAGTTGGAGTCAAAGCTCCCATGACCAGCGGCACGCCAGCCCGAGTGGCGACCTCGGCGACGGCGGGAACCAGGTAGGGGGTCACCAGATACTGCGCCCCAGCCTCGATCGCCCGATTTGCGATCTCGGCGTCGGTGACCGTGCCAGCGCCGAAGGCGCAACCGTGGCCCAGGTCCTGCCTCGCCCGCAGCTCCCGGATCAGCTCGAAGGCCCCGGGAGTTGCCATGGTGATCTCCACCGAGCCGACCCCGGCCCGAGCTGCCACCGTGGCCGCCTGCCCCGCCTGGTCGTGGTCATGCCAGCGGATGATCGCCGCCATCCGGTGAGGAAAGAGTTGGGAGAGTTCCGAATCGATCAAGAACTGAGTCTAAGCCGACCAGGCCCGGATCGCCGCCAAGTCAGCTCGAGAGACCGATACGCCAGCGGGGTCACTCAGTCCGGACCCTGGTGGGATTGGCGAATGATGCTCTCGATGACATCGTGACCAGGCGGCCGATGTGCTGAGCTCCTCCGGGACGGTGTCTTGCGACGGTCCTGACGACTAGTCGCCATGTGACCCTCCTGCTTGCGCCAGACCCTCTCGATGATGACCCTGATCTCCGCTCCGTCGTCGAACGGGATCCCGTGGGCAGCCAATGACTGCCGGATCCGTTCGGTGAGGTGGGAGCTCTCGTGCAGGTTGAGCTGCTCAAGTGCCTCCAGGAGGTCATCGAGCCGGCGCAGAACTGAGCGGCGCTCAGACATCTCCGGCGATGCCGAGATCATGGGGCGATTATCCGCGCCCGGCGGCCCACTGGGAAGATCTGAGGCCAAGCCCCGTCGCCGATAAACGGCCACCGGCACCTCGAGCACTGACTCCTGCTCGCAGAGGCCGAGCTCGGCGATCCATCCCTGCAGCGCCGGGGGGGCCCACCGGTTGGCTCTCCCCAAAAGCCTCATCAGGGCCGGGACCATGATCCCCCGAACCAAGGTGGCGTCGACCGCCACCGCCACTGCCATCCCCACTCCCAGGGTCTGGATCTCGAGCACATCCCCGGCGGCGAATGAGCTGAAGAAGCTGATCATGATCGCCGCCGAGGTGGAGGTGTCGGTAGGCCTGCTCCACCGCTATCTCTCGAGCAAGACGAGCCTGTTCACCGCCATCTGCATGTCCGAACCGGAGTACGAGATGGCGGCTCTCAGCGCCATCTCTCGGAGATCTCCGACCCTTACGTGCGACCACGTCAGGGGGTTGAGTTCTACCCCCGCCAACGAGGAGGTGGGCGAAGTGATGCGGCTCCGGGCCACCACCATCCGCGAATTCGTCGGGGGTTACCTCACCGACGACGTCAAGGCCGGGGAGGTGCCCGTCACGACCCCGATCGAGAACTTCACCGAGTCGATCGCCATGATGCTCGACGGGGCGGTGACCGCCTGGGCCGTGTCCGGACCCGAGCTGAACCTGATCGCCGTGCGCGACGCCAGCGTCAGCCTGCTGGCGGCCGCCCTCCGGACCCCTGGGTCGCCGCTTCCCTAGGGCCGACCTGGGCGAGCGCCTGGGTCAGGTCCTGAAGCAGATCCTCAGGGTCCTCTACCCCGACCGAGAGGCGGATCAGCCCGGCCGGGAGGTACTCCTCGCCAGCCCACCGGCCCCGACGTTCCAAGAGCGATTCCACCGAGCCCAGACTGGTGGAGTTGGTCCAGATACGGGTGGCTCTGCAGACCCGCTCGGCGGCGTCGGCACCGCAGTCCAGCTCGACCGCGAGCATGGCCCCAAACCCTGACTTCATCTGGCGCACCGCCAGCTCGTGCTGAGGATGGCTGGCCAGCCCTGGATAGTGCACCCGCAGCACCCCGGGCAACCCCTGTAGACGGTCCGCCAGCTGCGCCGCGGTGGCAGTCTGTCGTCGCAGACGGACGTCCAAAGTGCGCAGTCCGCGGAGAGCCAACCAGGTTTCGAGGTGACCGGGAATGGCGCCGGCATTGGTCCGTTGGTACCGAAGGTTTGACAGTAAATCACTGTCGTTAGTGATGACCGCTCCCAACATCAGGTCACTGTGGCCGCCGATGTACTTGGACACCGAGTGGACCACTGCGTCCGCTCCCAAACGCAGCGGCTGAACTAACAAGGGGGTGGTGAATGTGTTGTCAACCAAGGTGATGGCACCGGCGGCGCGTGCCAGCTCGGCGCAGCGTTGCAGGTCGGGTACTGTGAGCAAAGGATTGCCCAGCGACTCGATCAGCAGCAGCGCCGCATCCTGGCAGGCTCGGTGCACCGCCTCGAGGTCGGTTGCCTCCACCAGCTCGGTGGTGCACCGCCCAGCTTGAGAGAGATGGCCGAGCAGCTCCCGGCTGCCCAGGTAGGCGTCCTGGGCAACCACCACCTTGGGCCCGATGCCGCAACTCTCGACCACCGCTGAGATGGCCGCCATCCCCGAGCTGAAGACGACAGCTCCCAGCCCCTCCTCAAGGTCGGTGAGGGCTCCCTCGAGGCGCTCCCAGTTCTCGTTGTGGTCGCGGCCGTAGGCGTAGCCTCGGGAGTTGCCGTGGCCGAACACCACCGACATCGGCAGGGGCGGGACCAGAGCTCCACTCTCGCCGTCCGGTCCGTTGCCGGCATGCACCACCCGGGTGGCGAGCCGGTCGCGGGCAGGGTGGTGCTCTCGGCTCAAGGGCGGTTCACTACGAAGTCGGCCGCTGGGCCCGGAGCAGCACCTCTTTGGCCATCCGCCCGTGGGCCTCATCGACCATCTCCTCGCCCATCCGGGAGGCCCCGCCGCGGTCTCGGAGCGCAGCCAGTATCTGCTCGGCCCTGCGGATCTGCGCCGCGTCAGGGGTAAAGGCCCGGTTCACCACCTCCAGCTGGGAGGGGTGAATCGCCCACTTGCCGTCATAGCCCAGCTGGGCGGCCTTCTGGGATGAGCGCTCCAAGAGCGCCAAGTCAGCGATGTCGGAGCAGGGCCCGTCGATCGCCTGCAGGCCGTGCGCCTTGGCCGCCACCGCGATCCGGAAGAGGGCGTAGTGCCAGACGTCGCCAGGGTAGGCGGCGGTCTCCTGCCCGATGGTCAGCTGGGGCATCCCCATCGCGGCCGCGAAATCGCCGGGCCCGAATATCAGCGCCTCGGTCCTGCCGGAGGCGGCCGCGATCTCAGCAACCGACTCCAGGCCCTGCGGATCCTCGATCTGGAGTTCGAGCCCCAGCGGGCGTGAGACCTGCCCCTCCTCCTCCAGGGCAGTGAGCAGGTGGTCGATGAAGGTGACCTCACCCACTGAGCCGACCTTGGGCACAACGAGGCAGGCGATCCGGTCGGCCACCTGGGGGATCAGGGCGAGCACGTCGCGGACCGCATGGGGGCCGCGCACACTGTTGATTCGCACGGCGACCGACCGCTCGCCGAAGTCCAGCTCCCGCAGGGTCTCTACCAGCAGGCCGCGGGCTCGCTCCTTCTCAAGGGGATCGCTGGAAACCGCGTCTTCCAGATCCAGGACTACCTCGGCGGCGTCCAGGGAGGTCGCCTTCTCCGCCATCCGCCGACTG
This sequence comes from Candidatus Dormiibacterota bacterium, assembly GCA_049799515.1. Classification (GTDB taxonomy): domain Bacteria; phylum Chloroflexota; class Dormibacteria; order Aeolococcales; family Bog-877; genus Bog-877. The sequence goes on from JBARIA010000142.1 coordinate 12,817, forward strand.
CTCGCAGGCAGCACCAGGACCGAGCGCCGGGAGCGGTTCACTCAGGCTGATCCTTCCCCGGTTCCTCACCCTGGCCCAGCCGCTGCATCAGATCCTCGATCATCCGCCGAGCCTCGGGGTCGTCCATCAAGCGCTGCCGGACTGCCTCGGCGGCCTGGCGCATTTGGGGGTCGTCCATCAGCCGCTCCTGCATCTGGGAGAACTGGCTAAGCATCTCCTTGGCGGCGGTCTCCTGAGCCACCTGGAGCAGCACCGGCTGGGAGGCTGCGGCCACCACCGCCTCCATCTGCTGGCGGACCATCTCGATGCCCTTGCAGCCGAGACACTCGCCGCGTAGCTGGCAGTGGCAAAGCGCTCGCTTGACCGTGTCGAGTTCGTGATGGATTCCACTCAGGTCGACAGGTTCAGCCACGGTTCAAGCCTATCCCACACCTGGGATCAGGGGGGCGGCTGAATCGGCCGGCGGGCCCGGATCAGAGCGTGCCAGTAGCGATGGTATAGACGGCCCTCCCGCCACTGGGCCAGCAGCTGGCCACGCACCGCCTGAGGAGCGGTCTCGTAGTAGTCGAGCAGCTGCCGCTTGCGCTTGTCGGTGAGCTTGACCATGTCGAACCACTGCAGGATGTCCTTCTCCTGCTCGATCCGCTCGGCATGCTCGACGGTGAATCCCAGCGACTGAAGCAGAGCCCGCCACTCCTCCAGAGCCCGGCTCCGGAAGTGAGATGGGTCGCGACCGACCTCGACCACCTCCAGCCAGTCGCGAACCACTGGTGGCGGGGAGCAGTCGCTGACGGCGAATACACCCCCTGGGCGCAGCACGCGGAAGGACTCATTGAGGGCGGCGATCAGTTGCTTGAAGTGGTGGGGAGCGGAGCGGACCAGCACCCGGTCGAAGCTGGCAGCCGGGAATGGGAGCTGCTCGGCGTCGCCCAGCAGGAAGGTGACGTTGCGGATCTCCCGCTCAGCTGCCAGCTGCCTGGCCTGCCCGAGCATCTGGGGGGTGATGTCCAGTCCGACCACCTCCGCCACCTGGGGAGCGGCCGCCAGCGCGACGTTGCCGGTGCCGGTAGCCACGTCCAGAACCCGATGGTTGGGACGCAGCTCGGCCAGGCTGAGGAATCGGGCCAGCGAAACCGGGTCGGCGTGGGTTGGGCTCTGCCGGTAGGCCTCGGCTACCTGCGAGAACTGTCGCTGGCTATCGGTGAGATCGTCACCCTCCGCTTGGCCCGGGCCAGGCGTCACAAGGGATGGCCGGACAAGAGGGTGTCCAGCGGGGTCGGCTCCAATTCCTGTGGTCCGCCGAACCGCACGTCGATTTCAGCCTCCAGGTCCTTGACTAGATCGCGCAGCTGCCCTAGGTCGGAGGTGGGGGCGTTGCCGTTGGCGTAGGCACCCACCAGCTTGCCATCCTCGAAGAGGGCAACCCCGATGCCGTCCTGGGCGTGCACGATCAGACCGCCGCTGCTGGCGTACTTGCTGAGGTAGCTGCGGAGCCCTTCCAGGTTCACAAACATTGCCCCCAGCCCGGCGAAGCGCACCGGAGCGTGCAGCAGCAGACCGAGTCCTCTCGCGATCTGGCGCGAGTAGGTGATCACGTTGATGGTGTCCTGACTGTTGGGGAAGTTGGGGAAAGCGATCCGGTTGGTGGTGGTGATGCTCCCCTGTCGGTCGGTGGCGACCGCGACCACGTAGCCGTCCACCAGGACGACGTAGCTGTTACTGCCGTCGACCCCGAGCACGTGAAGGACGCCGGTGTGCCCCTCGCCAGCCAAATGTCGCAGCAGCCGAGCAGGATCGGTGAAGCCGGCCCTCAGGTTGCGGAAGACGACCTCGCCCTCAGGCATGGGGAAGGAACGGGTCTGGAGAAGTGTCGGCTGGTCCCTGATCGACTCCATCGACCGGTCCGGGACAGTCTGGTAGATGACCGCCTCCTCCACCACCGAGACCGGGCTCGTCCACGGCTCCTCGGCAACGGTGAGGACCTCCGAGAAGCTGTCGAGCCCCTCAGGCCCGGTGCCCAGCGCCTCATCCTCCTGAGGTGTCTCGGGTTCGATCTCGTCGATCTCATCGATCTCTTCAAGCTCGGCCACTGGGTCGGTGAAGCTCTCCACCGCTGCCGGCCCGTCACCCGACTGAGCATCCGCGTGAACCGCCCAGGGCGCGGTCTCCTCGGCAGCTCCGGACTGGAGCCAGGCCAGGTTCTCGGGGTGGTCCTCCTTGGGGTCCACCACCGCCGGGGTGAAGGTCGCTGGCTCGTCGTCGGTAGCTGGGGATCCCCAGGGCGCGGGCTCGTCGGACCCTTGGTCGGACGATCCGCCGGCGGACGCCTCCGGTGCTTCGAGGGATCGGCCGCCCCAGGTGGGGAGCGTGTCCTCCGACTGATCCGCAGCCGCTGAGTCCACGTCGGCGTCCCCTGGATCCGCCCCCTCGACAGTCGTCGAGTCGAGCGGCTTCCAGGCACCCCCTGCGTCCTCGTGGGCGGCTTCTACGCCTAGGTCAGCGGGCAGCTCCCCTGCCCCCAGCGCCGACGGAATTGGCGGAAGCTGGTCGAGGTCGGGGTCCGAGCCATCCGTGGCCCCCAGGTCGTCGCCTTCCTCGTCGTCTTCGCCCTTACTGTCCTTCCGCCGCCCGAAAGCCAGGTGCCGGGTGATGACCGCTGGCTGGATCTCCCGGGGCGGCCGGGGCGGCACCCCGACAGGAATCGGCACCAGGGCCGGTTGGAGGGTCTGGCGACCACCCCCAGCCAACGCTCGAAGAGCCTCCCGCAGCCTCTCCAGCTCGGAGCGTATTGCGGCTGCCGGTGATGGTGAGCCGAACCGACGCTGAGGAGACTTCATGACGCATGCCCCACTGGTGCGTCTGGCCGGACAGGCGAACAGTTCGCGCCAACGAGAGTCCGCGCCAGACGTTTCACTTGCGAAGTGTAGCCGCGCCGGACAGCGATTGCTCTCCACGAGCAACGACCCGCTGCTTCGCTCGCTGGAGTTGAGTTAGGCGGGGGCCGGTTGGGGGTGGGCGGGAACAGCCTCGGGACCGGCCGGGCTGAAACCGGTGCGACGGAGCCACTGCTCCGGGTTTCGGACCTCTGACCACCCGGGCAGGCTGTCTGCTCCTGTCCAGATTCGGTCGAGGCCTTCCTGGCCGGCCGCCTCGTTGACCACCCGCAGAAAACGCTCGCCCTGCTGATACTGCTGAAGCTTGAAGGCGACCCCCGAGATCCAGAGCAGGAGCCGCTCGGCCGCCTGCGGCGGATCGTGGCGCCGACGGAATGCGTCATCCAGGGTGTCGAAGTCGGGGAAATGGCGGCGGCCGGCCTCGCGCATCACGTAGTTGCCGTGTCCCTCGAGTACGGTCATGACCGCTTGGACCCGACCCACCAGAAGCAGCTGCGGGCGGATGCTCCGCGCCGCCTGCATCAGCTCCTCCAGACCGCGTCCCTTGCCGGCGTGGGGCGGCTGGCTCAGCTCCCCAACCATCGTCCCCAGATACTCGCGGAGCCAAGGATGGAGCTCGAACTGCCAGGCGTGGGTCAGCTCATGGAGCATCAGCCAGCGCCGCAGCGAGTTGAGCGGGAGTTCCGACGCCTCGGAGAAATGGCGCACGTTCGGCTCAATGATCAGCAGGGCAGGAGTGGGCAGTGGCTCTGCCCCGGCCTCGGGGGCATCGGCGCCCGACGGCACGGTGAGCACCGGGTCGTACTGACCCAGCACACGCCGGGCCATGAAGCCGAGCAGCGTGCCCACGTAGAGGCTGCTGGGAACGCGCATCAGAGGGCTGGGGCGCCACGGCCCCCAGCCGGCCTGCCGCTCCTCGATCGGGCGCAGCATGCGCCGCATCATGGCCAGGTTCTGATCAATGAATCCGTGCCGCCCGACCACTCTGACCCGGCCGAAGGTCGCCTCCTGCTGGCTGGTGTTGCAGGCCTCGGCAAGCATGGGAACCAGCTCGGCGACCAAGGGGTCGTAGTCCCGCCCGGCCTCTTCCACCTCGGCCATGCCGTCGCCCCCGCAGCGGGAGTAGGCGGTCCGGCGCACCAGTTCCCAGTCGAGGACCGGCGACTCCGGGTCTGCCAGAGACTTGGAGAGTCGTCGTTCCGCCGCGATGGCCACCCCGGCCGCGACCGCCGACCAGGCCAGCACCGACTTTAGGTCGGGCACCGCTTGATCATACGTCGGGCTCGGCTCGGATCTTGCGGTGGAACACCAACTCCCCTCCGACGTGCTCGAACCCCAGCGAGTGGTAGAGCCCTGCGAGTGCCGGGTCGCTGTAGCGGAGAGTCACCTGGCGCCCCTCCGCCAGCGCGGCGGTGGCGGCCGCCAGCGTCACCGCGGAGCCGGCTGCCCGGCGCCGGAACTCGGGATGGGTGGCCACGCCCCCGACCTCCACCCAGGAACCGAAGCTCATGGTCCAGCGGGCAGCAGCCACCACCTGACCGTCCAGCTCCGCTACCCAGCAACGCTGGTCCTCGAGCTGCTCTCTCCAGGCCTGGGGGCTCTCCCTCCGCATCCAGCTGACTGAATCGTAGACGCGGTACAGCTGCTCCCCGTCCTCCGGCCCGGCTGGCCTCGTCTGTGGGAGGGAGAACTCCGGTGCCCGGAGCTCTGCTGCCACTGCCTGTTCGCGCCGGACCGAAGTGAATTCGTCAAGATCGAGGTACTTGATCGGGCCATCGAGGACCGAGATCCGCCGTAGACCCGCCCGATGTGCCCGGAGCAATTCGAGGGCGGCCGGGCCCTCGTCGCGGGACGAGAGGAGCATCCCCAACCCCCCGTCGTGGAGTAGCGCCACCGCCCGGGCCTCGCCGGCTCGGCCTGGCACCCACCAAAGCACCTCTTCCGGCCTGACGCCGGTCGCTGCGAGCCGCTTCAGGTTCTCTCCGGCGGAGAGGCCGGCCCAGCCCTGGGCGAGCAGATACTGGCGGACGAGCTCCACCGCGACCGATTCTGTGGCCGGCTGGAAAGCGCCTCCAGCCGAACTGTTCTTCTCCTCCATCCGCCAATGATCGCGGAGGCGGCAGGGCGGCGCCGAGCCTGGCACTTACGGTTGGCGGCTGCTAGCACTCGAGGTGCTTGAGTGCTAACATGAGCCCCGCAACCTCAGCTGTCTGGATGGGGACAACAGGAGAGACGAATGCCCAAACAACTGCTATTCGACACAGAGGCCCAGTCGGCCCTAAAGCGGGGCGTGGACAAGGTCGCGGACGCCGTCCGAATCACCATTGGGCCCAAGGGCCGCAACGTGGTTCTGGACAAGAAATTCGGCAGCCCGACGATCACCAATGACGGCGTCACGATCGCCAAGGAGATCGAGCTCGAGGATCCCTTCGAGAACATGGGAGCCCAGCTAGTCAAGGAAGTGGCCAGCAAGACCAATGACATTGCCGGTGATGGCACCACTACCGCCACGGTGCTCGCCTCGGCGATGATCAACGAGGGACTTCGCCACGTAGCCCACGGCGCCAATCCGGTGCAGGTCAAGGCCGGCATTCAGAAGGCGGTCGACGCGGTGGTGGAGGAGATCAAGAAGCACTCGGTGCCAATCAGCGAGCGCGAGAAGATCGCCCAGGTGGCGTCCATCTCGGCGGCTGACCCCGCCATCGGCGAGACGGTGGCCGACGCGATGGAAAAGGTCGGGAAGGACGGCGTGATCACCGTCGAGGAGTCGAAGGGGATCGAGACCGAGCTAGACCTGGTCGAAGGGATGCAGTTCGACAAGGGCTACATCAGCGCCTACCTGGTCACCAACGCTCAGGCCATGGAGGCGGTCCTGGAGGACCCTTACATCCTGATCACCGACCGCAAGATCTCGGCAATCGCCGATCTGCTGCCGTTAGTGGAGAAGATCCACCAGAGCGGCAAGCCGCTTCTGATCATCGCCGAGGACGTGGACGGCGAAGCGCTGGCCACCCTCATCGTCAACAAGATCCGGGGGATCTTCACTGCGGTGGCCGTCAAGGCCCCGGGCTTCGGTGACCGCCGCAAGGCAATGCTCCAGGACATCTCTGTGCTCACCGGAGGTACCGTGATCAGCGAAGAGCTGGGTCTCAAGCTGGACTCGGTGCAGTTGGACCAACTGGGCCACGCCCGCCGGGTCAAAGTGACCAAGGACGACACCACCTTGGTGGAGGGGGCCGGCAAGAGCGAGGCGATCAAGGGCCGGATTGAGCAGATCAAGGCTGAGATCGACAAGTCCACCAGCGACTGGGACAAAGAGAAGCTCCAGGAGAGGCTGGCCAAGCTGGCTGGCGGAGTTGCGGTGATCAAGGTCGGGGCCGCCACCGAGACCGAGCTCAAGGAGCGCAAGCACCGGATGGAGGACGCCGTGTCCGCCACCAGGGCCGCGGTCGAGGAGGGGATCGTCCCCGGAGGTGGCACCGTGCTGCTGCTGGCCCAGACCGCGCTCGACAAGGTCAAGCTGCAAGGCGACGAGCAGATCGGGGTGACCATCGTTCGGCGGGCTCTGGAGGAGCCGGCTCGTCAGATCGCCAACAACGCCGGGGCCGAAGGCTCGGTGATTGTGGAGCGAGTCCGCAGCCTCCCAGTTGGCCAGGGGTACGACGCGGCTACCGGCAAGTTCGTGGACATGGTCAAGGCGGGGATCATCGACCCCACCAAGGTGACCCGGTCGGCGGTGCAGAACGCGGCCTCGATCGCGGGGCTCTTGCTGACCACCGAGTCGCTGATCACCGACATCCCAGAGAAGAAGGGAGCCGCTGCTCCCCCAATGCCTGACTACTGAGAACCTGACCGGCCCTGGGCCGGAGTGACGTTGGGGCGGGGTGGCCACCAGGCCAC
>JBARIA010000143.1:0-76576 GCA_049799515.1 Candidatus Dormiibacterota bacterium
GCGTTGGGGTCAGCTTCCTGGGGGGCTCCGGCCACGCCCCGTCGCAATGGCCTGGGCCGGACGCTGGCCCGGCCTCCCAGCAGATCGGTCGCCATCAGGTAGCCACCGCAGCCGCGAGCCGCCTCCACCAGCCTGCCGTACATGGTCTCCTCGCCAGCCCGCAGGGTGGCCGCGTCGCCGACGCAGACCACCAGGCGTCGGGCCCTGGAGATGGCCACGTTGAGCCGATTGGGGACCCGGAGGAATCCGATTCTTCCCCGCTCGTTGCTGCGCACCAGCGAGATCACCACCATGTCTTCCTCCCGGCCCTCGAAGGAGTCCACAGTGTCGATCCGCACCGAGCGCCGGAAGTGACGCCGGCTGAGAGCCTGGCGGAGCCGGTCTACCTGGTCCGCGTACATCGCGATCACCGCCAGGGAGAGCTCCGGGTCGGCCCGCTCGTCGAGGATCCGCACCACCTGAGCGCAGACCCTGACCTCGGCGTCGTTGCGCAGGGCTCCCCCGGCGCCTCGCCGTTCCCGTCCGCCCCGGAGCCCGGCCGTGTCGACCATATGCAGGGCAACCGGGAATGGCCGCCGGGTCACGTACTGGTATTCGAGAACCTCTGGCGCGTTCTCCAGCTGATTGTCGTAGGAGGCGCTGCTGATGTAGGAGGAGATCTCCGGATGCATCCGGTGCTGCTCGACAAGTAGGCAGCGAGCCTGCTCGGGGACGCCCTTCTCCCAGCAGCGCTGAAAGAGGCTGGTATCGACGATCTCCTCCAGGTCGGGGTGGTCCTCCACGATCTGGTAAATGGCGTCGTCCTCGACCGGAGGAAGCTGCTTGTGGTCTCCCACCATGACCACCGCGGCGCCCAGGCGCAGGCAAGGCAGGGCCTCGTCGATGCGGGCCTTGTTGGCCTCGTCCAGGATCACCATGTCGTAGGCCTCGTCGTTGGTGATCGAGGAGGTGGCCGCGGTGGCGCAGGTCGCGAAAAAGACGTTGGCCGAGATCAGCCGCTCGTCGTCCTCGTCTTCCACCCGGAAGGCGTCTACTGCCGGATGGACCCGCTCCGCCTTGGCCACCCGGACCGCCCGCAGCCCCTCGGTGCCGGCCAACCGCTCCAGGGCATTGTCAACCGCCAGGTTGCTGTGAGAGCAGACCAGGATCCGCTGCTCCGGCCGCTCGGCCAGTCGGTGTTTGATCGCCTCCACGATGACCGTGGTCTTGCCGGTTCCGGGAGGTCCCTGGATGAGGGCGGCCTGTCCCGGTTCCAGGGCGACCATGATCCCGATCGCGCGATCCTGGGCCGGATTGCTGTGCATGCCGGGGGTCACCCAGTCGCTCCGAGGCTCCACCTCGGGCGCGTACACGGAGGTGGGCTCGGTCAGCAGCTGGGCCAGCAGCAGGCTGCGGGCGTCTCCCGAGGCAATCGAGGCCAGAGTGCTGCGCTTGGAAGCGTAGAGCTGCTTGTTGAAGGAAGGGGTGATCCAACCCTGGCTTCCGGCCGCCTCGTAGGCCTTGCAGGCTACCTCGACCAGCCGGCGCCGGTGGTCGACCTTGGTCACCCGGCCCAGGTAGTGGGGCTCGTCCTCGGGCTCCACCATGACCGCCGAGTCCACCGCGATGGTGATGGTGTGGTCCTTGGGGACCGAGAACTCGATGCGCCCGAGCTCGGGTCGCCGGCGGTCCTCATCGGTGAATTCATGGCCGCAAGACGGGCAGCGCTCATCCCGATCGGCCCGCCAGAGACCCCGGCAGTTCCGGCAGCGCCAGATCTCGACAACCCCGTCGAAGGGGGTCCTCTGGGTGGCGGCCCGGTTGCGCTCGGCACTCTCCAGCCCGTCAACCAGGGCCAGGGTCTGGAGCAGGATGGGGTCGGGGTCTTTGGAGCCCCGGGCCAGCTTGGCCAGATCCATCAGGTGGAAGGTGTCGCTGGGGATGCCATCCTCAGCGCTGACCACCGGGCGGCGGCAGCTGACCCGAAGCACCCGGTTGCCCAGGTCGTCTCGCTCGGCGGGGGCCGGTCGGACGCTGTCCACCCGGAGCGCGGTGTGCTCCCGCTTGGCCCGAGCAGGCCTGAGCGGGGTGCAGGTGACATCCAGGCCGGGCAGCAGGAGGGTGATCTCGGGCGTGTCTCCCAGGCCGGCGATGACCGCGAAGTCGTCCAGGGCCCCGATCTGAGCGGCGAAGTGCTCACGGGCGCCACCATTCCCGTGGCCGTTGAGGGCCTCGAGGAACGACATCGCTTCAGTTGCCTCGGGCACCACCAGGTGGAGGTGTTGGAGGCTCAGGGTTGGGGGCGTCAGGGCGCCACTTCCTCCGGACGAACCGTGTGTTGGGAACTAGCCTGGAACAGGCTGAGTGGTATCGGTCTCCTTGGCTGAGGCCGAAGCCTCGAGCACGAGGCCTGCTTCCGGCAGGCCCTACCGCAGCTGCGGCGGGCCGCCATGCATGGCGAAAGATAGCGCGAATTGACCCCGGGCGTGCAAGCGACCTTCTCTTTTGGGGTCAAAAGCCCCTCAGGAGCCGCCTTCCGGACTGCTAAAATTGGGTGTGGCTTCCGTACTGCCGAGGTCTCGGAACCGCCCTCCACTCGAAGGTGGAGCGCCCCGCCAGCGCCAACCGCGCTGCGCACTTCGCCAAGAGGAGCGAATTGGTAGAGCCTGACCCCGAATTGTGGCTGCCTATTCAACCGGAGGGGGAGCCCCCCGCCCCCGGGTCCAAGCGCGCCCGCAAGGGCAAGGCGACCAAGTCCGGCAGCAATGGATACTCTGCCGAGCAGATCCAGGTCCTGGAGGGGCTAGACCCGGTCCGGCGCCGCCCCGGCATGTACATCGGCTCCACCGACGTCCACGGGCTGCACCACCTTGTGTACGAGATCATCGACAACTCGGTCGACGAGGCTCTTGCTGGGGAGTGCACCGAGGTGGAGGTCAGGCTGTCGCCGGACGGATCTTGCCTGGTCAGCGACAACGGTCGGGGAATCCCGGTCGACATCCACCAGCCAACCGGCATGCCGGCGCTGGAGGTGGTGATGACCAAGCTCCATGCCGGGGGCAAGTTCGGAGGCGGCGGCTACAAGGTCTCGGGCGGGCTCCACGGCGTCGGCCTCTCGGTGGTCAACGCCCTCTCCGAGAGGATCGAGGTGGTGGTCTACCTGAACAAGCGGATCTATCGCCAGGAGTACTCCCGCGGCATTCCGATGAACCAGCTCCGCAGCGATCCCGACACCAAGTCGGGCCGGCACGGCACCACCATCCGCTTCTGGCCGGACCCCCAGATCTTCACCGACACCCAGGAGTTCAACCGGGAAACCATCCTGACCCGGCTGCGCGAACTCGCCTTCCTCAACAAGAAAGTGCTCTTCCAGCTGATCGACGAGCGCGAGACGCCCGCGGTCGAGTTGAACTTCTACTTCGAGGGAGGCATAGAGGCCTTCGTCCACCACCTCAACCGGGGCAAGGGTTCGGTCCAGGCTCGGCCGATGTACATCGAGCGCGAGATCGAAGGCAGCACGGTGGAGGTCTCGATCCAGTACAACGGCGGCTTCTCTGAGCACGTGCTGGCCTATGCCAACAACATCAACACCGTTGAGGGCGGCAGCCACCTGACCGGCTTCCGCACGGCGCTCACGGCCACTCTCAACCGCTACGCGCGCAAGGCCGCCATCCTCAAGGACGGCGACGGCAACCTGACCGGTGAGGACGTCCGGGAGGGGCTGACCGCGGTGCTAAGCGTCAAGCTCCAGGAACCCCAGTTCGAAGGCCAGACCAAGACCAAGCTGGGCAACTCGGAGATCGCCGGTCAGGTCTCGACAGTGGTCTCGGAGGCCCTCAACCAGTACCTGGAGGAGAACCCCAGCGACGCCAAGCGGATAATCGAGAAGTCCCTGACCGCCGCCAGGGCGCGAGCCGCGGCGGTCAGAGCCCGTGAGCTGGTCCAGCGCAAGTCCCTGCTGGAGTCGGCCACCCTCCCCGGCAAGCTGGCCGACTGCTCGGAGCGCGATCCCGAGCTCTGCGAACTCTTCATCGTCGAGGGTGAGAGCGCCGGGGGGACCGCCAAGGGAGGGAGGGATCGCCGCTACCAGGCGATCCTGCCGCTGCGGGGCAAAATCCTCAACGTCGAGAAGGCCCGCGAGGACAAGATCCTCCAGCACGAGGAGATCCGCAATCTGATCACTGCCCTGGGAACTGGGGTTGGCGAGAAGTTCGACTTGGAGCGGCTCCGCTACAACCGGGTGGTGCTGATGGCCGACGCGGATGAGGACGGTTCCCACATCAGGACGCTTCTGCTCACCTTCTTCTGGCGGTACCTGCAGCCGGTGATCAACGAGGGACATCTCTTCATTGCCCAGCCGCCCCTCTTCCGGATCGAGGGCACCCGCAAGCGGCTGGTCTGGTGCTACAGCGAGGAGGAGTTCCGGGTGGCTCTCAAGGAGATGGGCGAGAAGAGCAAGGTGCAGCGTTACAAGGGCCTGGGCGAGATGACCGCCGACCAGCTCTGGGACACCACCCTGGACCCGGAGCACCGGGTGCTCCTGAAGGTGGAGGTCGAGGATGCTCTCCGCGCCGACGACATCTTCGACCGGCTGATGGGAGTGGCGGTGGAGCCCCGCAAGCGCTTCATCCAATCCCACGCCAAGACGGTCCGGAACCTGGATATTTGAGCGCCGCTGCCCCCTCGGTGGCGGTCGACGCGATGGGCGGGGACCACGCCCCAGAGGCCCTGGTAGCGGGCAGCCTCGACGCTCTTCGCGAGGAGAGCGACCTGCGTCTGATCCTGGTCGGCCAGCTCGACCGGCTGAATCCACTGCTAGCTAGCGGAGGCGATCTGGGTGGTCGGCTCATCCTGGAGGAGTCGGAGGACGCAATCCCCATGGACGCCCACCCTGCCCAGGCGGTGCGGAGCCAACCTCGCTCCAGCGTTGTGGTGGCGGTCAAGCTGGTCGGCACCCATCGGGCCGACGCCTGCTTCAGTGCCGGCAACAGCGGCGCAGCCATGGCCGCCGCGCTGATGCAGCTTAGGCGGCTCCCGGGCGTGGCCAGGCCTGCGATCGGAACGGTATTGCCGTCCCGCACCGGCAGCACCCTGCTGGTGGACGCGGGAGCCCAGGTCGACTGCCGCCCGGAGTGGCTCGCCCAGTTCGCTCAGATCGGCAGTGAGTACGTCCATCGGGCGCTGGGAGTGGAGCGGCCCCGGGTGGGCCTGCTCAGCAACGGTGAGGAGACCTCCAAGGGCAACGCCCTGGTCCAGGCGACCCACCAGTTGATCTCCCAGCTGAACCTCAACTATCTTGGCCCTGTCGAGGGCACCGACCTAGTCTCGGGCAAGGTGGACGTGGTGGTCGCCGACGGTTTCGTCGGCAACGTCGCCCTCAAGACCGCCGAGGGGGTTGCCGACGGCATCATCGCCGCGCTCCGCGAGGAGGCGAGCTCCGGTCTGCGCTCGCGGCTGGGCGCCTTCCTTCTGCTGCCCGGCCTGCGCCGGCTTCGCCAGCGGCTGGACTGGAGTCAGGTCGGCGGGGCGCCACTCCTCGGGGTCAGCGGTCTGGTCTTCATCGGCCACGGCCGGTCCGATGCCCGGGCCGTGACCAGTGCCATTGGGGTGGCGGCGGCCGCGGTTCGCTCGGGATTGGGTGACACCTGGCAGTCGGCGATCGAGCAGCCCGCTCCCGCACCAGTGCCAGGGAGTTAGGCGATGGCGATCGACCAGGGGGGTGGCCGGGTCGGAGGCGTGCGGGGGGTAGAGCTCGTGCAGGAGATGCGCGAGTCGTACCTGGTCTATGCCATGAGCGTCATAGTTGCCCGGGCACTGCCCGACGTGCGCGATGGGCTCAAACCGGTCCAGCGCCGAATCCTCTACGCCATGCAGGACCAGGGCATGACCCCCGGGGCGAGCCACCAGAAATGCGCTGCCATCGTCGGGGAGGTGCTCAAGAACTACCACCCCCACGGTGACATCTCGGTCTACGACACCCTGGTCCGGCTGGCCCAGCCCTGGGTGATGCGCTACCCGCTGGTCGACGGTCAAGGCAACTTCGGCTCGCCGGAGGGCGACCCGGCGGCCGCCTATCGGTACACCGAGTCGCGGATGACGCCGATCGCCGCCGAGATGCTGGCCGACATCGAGAAGGACACTGTCGATTTCGTCGACAACTACGCGGCGACCAAGAAGGAACCCTCGGTCTTGCCAGCGGCCATGCCCAACCTGCTGGTAAATGGCGCATCGGGCATCGCGGTCGGAATGGCCACCAGCATCCCGCCTCACAACCTGACCGAAGTTTGCAACGGTTTGGTACACCTGATCGACAACCCCGACTCCACCACCGAAGACCTGATGAAGCTGATCCCCGGGCCCGACTTTCCCACCGGGGGCATCATCTACGCCCGTGATCTAGCTCAGGTTTACGGCACCGGTCACGGCCGGGTGGTGCAGCGGGCCCGGGTAATCTTCGAAGAGTCCAAGGCCGGCCGAGAGCAGATCATCGTCACCGAGCTCCCCTATCAGGTCAACCCCGGCCGGGTGCTGCAGACCATCGCCGAACTTGTCAACGAACGAAAACTCGAGGGAATCGCAGACCTCCGCAATGAGACCGGCCGACGCGAGGGCACCCGACTGGTGATCGAGCTCAAGCGCGACGCGCGTCCCTACACAGTTCTCAACAATCTCTACAAGCACACCCAGCTGCAGTCCACTTTCTCCTGCATTTTGCTGGCGTTGGTGGACGGCCAGCCTCAGATCCTCTCGCTCCGCAGTATTCTCCATCACTATCTGGAGTACCGCCGCGAGGTGGTCGAGCGGCGCACCCGTCACGACCTTGAACGTGCCCGCGAGCGCGCCCACATCGTCGAGGGTTTGCGGATCTGTCTGCAGAACCTCGACGAGGTGATCAAGCTGATTCGGGCAGCCCCCGACGAGGCCACCGCTCAGCGCCAGTTGGAGGAGCGCTTCAGCCTCAGCGACCGGCAGAGCAAGGCAATCGTGGACATGCGCCTGGGTCGCTTGACCCGCCTGGAGCGTGACAAGCTCGAGGCAGAGCACGCCGAGCTTATGGAGCGAATCACCGCCCTGGAGGGCATCCTTGAAACCCGCGAGCGGCTGATGGGGGTAGTGCGGGAGGAAATTCTGGCGCTCCGCAAGAAGTTTGGTGACGAACGCCGCACCGAGATCACCTACGGTGAAATAGAACTCAACGAAGAGGACCTGATCCCCCGGGAACAGGTGGTGGTCACCCTAACTCACCGCGGTTACATCAAGCGCACCCCGGCCACCGACTACCGCTCGCAGCTGCGCGGCGGCAAGGGTGTGATGGGAGCGAAGCGGGTCGGTGAAGAGGACTACGTGGAGCATCTCCAGGTTGCTTCGACCCATTCCGACATGCTCTTTTTTACCAACAGGGGCCGGGTTTTCCGACTGCGCACCCATGAAGTTCCAGACGTCTCTAGGCAGGCCAAGGGAACCGCGGTGATCAACCTGGTCGAGCTTGACCAGGGTGAGCGGGTGACATCGATGTTGTCAGTCGATGCTTACTCCGACGAGACGTACATGGTCATGGCGACGCTGCGCGGACACATCAAGAAAACACCAGCTGCCGCCTATGCGTCGGTGCGACGCAACGGCCTGATCGCGATGAACCTCAGCGAGGGCGACGAGCTCAATTGGGTCCGGATCAGCACCGGTGGAGACCAGATTCTGCTGGTCACCCGTCAGGGCAAGGCGCTGCGCTTTAGCGAAAAGCAGGTGCGGCCGATGGGTCGGGACACTCAGGGGGTCACGGCCGTCCGCCTCCGCGGCAACGATCTGGTGGCGGGGGCAGACATCGTGCGCCCCGAGGGCCATGTGCTGGTGGTGACTCAGAACGGCTTTGGCAAGCTGACTCCGGTCTCTGACTACCCGGTCAAGAGCCGGGCGATCCAGGGCGTCTACACCCTCGACCAGCATGCCATTTCCAAGGTCGGTGAGATCGTGGGGATGACGATCGTCGAGGACCTTTCCGATGAGCTGATGCTGATCAGCACCCGAGGTCAGATCATCCGCATTCCCCTGGAGGGGGTGAGGATCTCCAGCCGCCAGACTCGCGGGGTGATCCTGATGCGCCTGGACGATGGGGACCTGGTCGGCTCGATCGCCGGTGTGGCTCCTCCCGGCGACCTCGAGGAGGAGTAGCGGTCTCACCGGCTGGCGGCCCCGGCGTGCTCGGTTAGGCCAACCTGAGCCACATCCTCTTCGAGCTGACCCACCTGCCAGCGGTGGGCATCTACGGCTTCCTCCTGTTTTGGCTGGCCGCCGAATCGGTGGGGGTCCCGCTGCCGGACGAGGCGGTTTTGCTCACCGTGGGCTTCCTGGCCCATGAGGGCACGGTCCAGTTGGCTCCGGCGATGGCCTGCGCGGCCACCGGAGCGGTGATCGGGTCGACCATCTCCTACAACCTGGGGCTGCGTCTGGGGCGGCCGGTTGTGGCCAGGATCGTGGCCCGGGTCGGGATCCAAGGAGAGCGGCTGGAGAGCGCCGAGCACTGGATGCGGCGCCGAGGAGGGGTCGGCGTCTTCCTCACCCGAGTTCTCCCGATCGCCCGTAACGTCGCCTCCTACGCGGCCGGCATCGCGGCGATTCCCCCCCGGGTCTTCTACCCAGCCATGGTTGGTGGCTCGGTGCTCTGGTGCGTCACCGTCCTCTCGGTCGGGGACCTGGTCGGCGCCCATTACAAGGACATCCTTCGGGTGGGCGGCGTGGCCTTTCTGGGCGTGCTGGCGGCGGCGATCGTCGGAGTTATCGCCTGGCTGACCTGGGCCTGGATCAGGCGGCGCCGCACCGGGGCGCGCGGGTCGACATGACCGCCCAAGGAAGCAGCCCTCTGGCAAGTGAGCCCTCCCCACCGATCTCGGGCTCGAAGCCGGTTCAGATCAGGAGATCTCGGTCCTCAGCGGAGGCAGGTCCTCGGGCAGAGCCGCCCGAATCAGGACCAGTCGGCAGTGGGCATGGTTCAGCAGTTCGGTGCCGGTTCTTCCCAGGCTGAACTCGCCGAACCTAGCCTTGGTTCCCAGCCCGACGACCATCAGGTCGGCTTCCCATCGCCGGGCCTCGTCGATGATCGCGGGCCCGGCCTCACGGGCCTGGAGCACGGTGGTCTGGACCTTAGATTCCAGGCTAGTGGCGACCTCCTCCATGCCCACCAGCACCTCCTCGGCCCGACCGAGCTCGCCACCCAGGCTGGCCGAAAGCGGCAGATTGCGAGCGACCTCGAGGACGGTGATCACCAGGATGTCGGCCTTGGCTGGTCGGGCCAGTCGGCAGGCGGCCTTGAGGGCGTCCGTGTCGGCCGGCTCGCCGCGGACCGGAACCACAATTCGGCGGGGCCAGAGAATGCCCGAGCGCTCGCCGGTGGGCGCGCCCGTGGGTCGGGAGCGAAAGATCCTCGAGGTCATCTAGAGCCATTGTCGCCGCTCTGAGCGACGCTGGTCTGCTCTCCCGCGAACTCTCCCGGCGTCCGAGCCCGGAGTCTTCCCGCAACCTAGCGGTCTTCAGCCACCGGTGCCCATTCTTGAACTGTCTAGGCCCGCCGACTCAGGTTGTGATCCGGGATTACTCAGGGAGGCCTCAAACCGCCTCTGCGATCGGGGATATACTCGCGGCCGTGAAGGTGGTGATCGTAGGGTGTGGCCGGGTGGGCTCCACCCTGGCCCGAGACCTGGCCCACGATGGCCACGATGTCAGCATCGTCGACATCTCCCGGCGGGCCTTCGACCGGCTCGGTGCGGACTTCCCTGGGCAGGCGGTCCTGGGCAGTGGCATCGATCAGGAGATCCTGGAGCAGGCCGGTGCCGAGAAGGCGGACTGCTTCATCTCCGTCACCAACGGGGACAACCGCAACATCATGTCGGCCCAGGTCGCCAGGGAGATCTTCAAGATTCCCCGCGTCATGACCAGGATCTACGACCCGATCCGGGAACGGGTCTACCGGGAGATGGGGCTTTACACGTTCTGCCCCACGGTGGTGGGTGCGGCGATCGCCCGCACCTTCTTCGAGGGCGGACCGGACGAGGCGGATCGGGCCCGCCACGCGGTGGCCGCGTCGGGGGCGTCCGGAGGTGCCTGACCGGCCCGGCTACATCATCGTGATCGGAGCTGGCAAGGTCGGCTTCTATTTGACCCGCCACCTCCTCGAGGGTGGGTATGAGGTGGCTCTAATCGAGAAGGACCCGGGTCGAGCGGCCATGGTGGCCGCCCAGTTGGGCAGCTGCGCCAGCCTGGTCGGCGACGGGGATGAGATGGCCTTTCTGGCCACCAGCGGCATCGAGCGAGCCGACGTGGTGGCGGCGGTCACCGGGGACGACGAGGACAATCTGGTCGCCTGCCAGCTGGCCAAGCGCCAGTTCAAAGTGCCCCGGACCATCGCCCGGGTGAACAACCCCAGGAACGTACAGCTCTTCCATCAGCTTGGGGTGGATGTCGCTGTATCGGCGACCGAGCTAATCCTGGGCGTGATCGAGAGCGGGCTCGCCACTCACGGAGACGTGCTCCAGATTCCGATGGGCGGCAGCAAGGCATCGCTGGTCCGGGTGACCGTGCCGGTGGGCGCGGCAGTGGGCCGGCAGGCGAGCGAAATCACCGACCTGGCTGCCGAGCGGCTCCTCCTGATTGTGCGCAACGGCCGGGAGATTCCCTCCGAAACGCCGCTCGAAGCCGGGGATCAGATCGTGCTCTTTACTCAGCGCCCAGCTTCGGACTTCATGCTGGAGGTGCCGGAGCTGGCTTCTCCGGTGACCCGCTGAGACCCGCTTTCCCCAGCTCGCCATAGCGCTCCCACAGCCTCCCCACCGCCTGCATCCCTCGGAAGAGCTGGTTCAGGACCACCCGCTCGTTGGGAGCGTGGATTCGATCCCCGGGAAGCCCCACCCCCAGGAGCACACAGGGAATGCCTAGCTCCTCGGAGATCGACGCCACCGGGGGGATGCTGCCGCCTTCCCGGATGTAGCGCGTCTCCTGTCCCCAGATCTCCTCCAGGACCTCGGCGGCGACTCTCACCGCAGGGTGGTTCGAGGGAGTAAGCACCCAGCTGCCGGTTGAGATTGTCTGGAACTCGATTCGGACTCCCGGGGGGGCGATCTGACGCAGATACGCCTCGACCAACACAGTCACCCGGTCGGTCTTCTGGTTGGGCACCAGCCGGGAGGAAAGCTTGGCGGCGGCCCGGGCCGGGATCACTGTCTTGGAGCCCTCCCCCTGATACCCGCCCCAGATTCCGCAGAGCTCCATGGTCGGGCGGACAGTCCGACGCTCGGCGGTGCTGAACCCGGCCTCGCCGCCGAGCACCACAGCGGGCTCAGCGGCGAACTCCCGCTCATCGAAGGGAATTGCCGCGATCTCCGCTCGCTCCGGATCGCTCAGCTCCACGACATCGTCGTAGAAGCCGGGCACCGCCACCCGGCCGTCCGCATCGTGAAGCCTGGCCACCATCTCCGCGAGCACCGTGATCGGATTGAGGACTGCCCCGCCGAAGACTCCCGAGTGGAGGTCGGTCGAGGCGGCCTCCACATGTAGCTCCCAGTAGGCGAGGCCCCGGAGGCCCACCGTCAGGGCTGGGACGGTCTCAGCCGGCATTCCGGTGTCGGAGATCACTGCGACATCCGCCTGCAGTCGGTCGCGATGCTCGACCAGCAGCTCCGCGAAGTGTTCCGACCCGTTCTCCTCCTCTCCCTCGGCGATCAGCTTGAGGTTGATCGGGAGCTTCCCCCGGGCATTGAGGTAGCCGCGGAGCGCCTCCAGGTGCATGGCCAGGTGACCCTTGTCATCGGCCGTACCACGCCCCAGCAGCTGTCCGTCTCGCTCGAGTGCCTCGAAGGGCGGCTTGTCCCACTCAGCGACCGGATCGACCGGCTGGACGTCGTGGTGGCCGTAAACCAGGATGGTGGGGAGGAGCGGGTCCTCGATTCGCTCGGCGAACACCGCCGGATGCCCGGCGGTATCCCAGACCTCAGCGACTGGGAAGCCGGAGTCGAGAGCCGCCTGACGCAGGAACGCCGCTGAGCGACGCACCTCCGGGGCCCGCTCGGGATCGGCGCTGACCGATGGGATGGCCACCCAGCGGGTGAGCGTGCCGACCAAATCTCGCTCTCGGCCCTGAATGGCCGCGGCGAGATCGTCTACCGGCCTCACCAGCCCCGGGTCCTCGCCGCAGCGAGGCCCGGGCCGAGTGAGAAGGCCCTCAGGCCGCCTTCCCGATCTTGAAGATCTTGGTTCCGCAGACGGGGCAGGTACCGGTTGTTGCCGGCTTGCCGTTCTTCAGTTGCGTTGGCTGGGGGTTGGAAATCTCCCGCGCCGTCTTGCACTTCATGCAAAAGCCGGTAACGGCCATCTTGGTACCCCTCCGCTGGAAGTAGAGCCCGAACTCGGAAGCAGGGCGATCAGCCGCATTGTATTCACCAACTCGACTTCCCGCAACCTCAAACACATATTGGCCTTCAGACGGAAGCCCGCGCCCCGGTCCTTTTGGGGTGCTGCTGGAAGCCAATTCAGGCCTCTTCCGCCTGAGATCGCCTTTGCCGCTCAAGCCATCCGAAAAGACCGGCGGCGTTGGAGCTTATGCCGTTGAGCGT
Source organism: Candidatus Dormiibacterota bacterium (assembly GCA_049799515.1). GTDB lineage: Bacteria > Chloroflexota > Dormibacteria > Aeolococcales > Bog-877 > Bog-877. The sequence continues at coordinate 12,579 of JBARIA010000143.1, forward strand.
GTCCGCCGCCGGTTGCCGGCCTGGTTCCCCGCCTCCCTGCGGGCCCAGGCGCTCCCGAAGTGCCTTTTCGATGTGATCTAGTTCGGGGCGCTCTCGGTAGGCGTCCTGGGCGATCGTGGCCCAGCTGCGCAGCTTCTCCTCCGCCTCGTGCAGCACCTCCTCCGGTTCTCCGGCGGAGCCGTAGTGGGTCAGGATCAACTGGCTCGGGCGAAGCTCGAGGAATCTGTGCAGGGAGCCGATCGCCAACTCCAGATCGAAGTCGTCCGGTGGTGTCGCCGGTCGCAGAGGACCCGCCCCGGGCACCTTCACTCCCACCGCGTCGCCGACCATAAGCACCCCCGAATCCGACTCCAACACTCCGATGTGGTGCTTGGCGTGCCCAGGGGAGTGGACCAGCCTCAGCTGCCTGCCCCGGCCCAACTCGATCACCCCTCCGTCCTCGGCGGCCACCAGGCGGTCGGGGTCGACCGCGGTCATCCTGCCGTAGAGAGAATCGAGCCGGGTGCCGTACACATGAGCCGCGGCGTTGATCAGGCGCGCGGGGTCAGCCAGGTGGCGCAACCCACGGGGATGACACACCACCTTTGCCTTGGGAAACCGCAGGGCAATCTGCCCCACCGCACCGGCGTGGTCGAGGTGGATGTGGGTCAGCACCACCCAGGCGAGGTCGTCAGCGGCGAGTCCGTGCCGGGCGAGGCCAGCTAGAACCTGATCGACGTCGCGCTGAGGACCGGTCTCCACCAGGCAGGGCTCTTCGGCCGAGATCAGGAAGACCGAGTTGACCTCCTCCCAGCCACCGAGCAGAGTGTCGATCTGCCACAGCCCCGGCGCTAATTGCTTGTCCAGATTCTCACCTCACCACCTCACGACATCCCAGCTTTCGCGCGGCCACCGTAGTGCCCCCAGGGGGTCCTGGCGGGCCGCCTCAGCTAACTCACAGCTCATCCCGATGACACTCACAGGCGGGTGGGCTCTACTTGCGTCTCCGGCAAGTTAGCTGGACATTCTGTCTCAGGAGCTTCTTTGTACTTCCGATACCTAGCGCGAGAACTCCGCCGTCGCGCCCGTTCGGCCTCTGTGGTGGCGATTGGCTTAGCCCTCGGCGTGGGCCTGGTGATTACGGTCACCGCAGCGGCCGCCGGGGTGAAGGCCGCTCAGGGCCAGGTGCTGCACTCGCTCTACGGCGTCGGCACGGACATCACGGTCACCGAGACGGCCACGCCGGGCAGCGGAGGGGCGTTCCACTTTGGTGGCCTGCCCGTAAAGGGCTCGGCTGGGACGGCCATCAACGAGGATCATCTGAGTTCGCTTCCGGGGCAGACCACGATCAAAGACTCGGTGGTCTCTTCGATCTCCAAGCAGAAGGGGGTCGCCGGAGCTACAGGCACCCTCAACCTGAACTCGGTGCACATCACGGGTACGGCCGGCGGCTCCAGCTCGAGCGCGGGCCCAACTCCGTTCAACATCTCGACCTTCACCGTGGCGGGGATCAACGCAGACGACCCCGGGCTGGGTCCCTTGAGCGCTTCCAACATCACCTCCGGCACCAAGGTCGTCGGTGACTGGTTCAAGCGGGTGCAGCAGCCCGCCGCCAGCGACCGCCTGTACGCACTGGTAAGCACCAGTTACGCGAAGCAGGAATCGCTCAAGGCCGGGTCGACGGTCGCCATCTCCGGCACCAAGTTCACCGTCCTCGGCTTGGTGGGAGTCTCGTCGACAGCATCCACCGACGACGTCTACATCCCGCTGAGCGAGGCGCAGTCACTCTCCGGTGATACCGGCAAGGTGAACACGATCTATGTGACCGCCGACAACTCCTCGGATATCTCGGCGGTCCAGAAGGAGATCGAGCACCTGGCGCCTAAGGCGACGGTAACGACCGCCGCCGATCTCGCCAGCGAGGTGACCGGATCGCTCGGCACCGCGGCCACCCTGGCCGACTCCCTGGGCTTCTGGCTGGCGGTGCTGGTCCTGTTGGCGGCCTTCGTGTTGGCCGCGCTGCTCACCACCTCCTCCGTGACCCGCCGGGTGCGCGAGTTCGGCACCCTCAAGGCGATGGGGTGGCGCAGCCGCCGGATCGTGGGACAGGTGCTGGGCGAATCGGTGGTTCAGGGACTGGTGGGCGGCGCTGCGGGCATTGGGCTTGGCGTGCTGGGCGCCTTTATGGTCACCAGGTTCTTCCCGACTCTGAGCGCCAAAGTTCCCACTCCCGGGACGGCGACCGGTGCAAGCCCCTTCACGTCCCACGGTGGGTTCGGCGGCGGGTTCGGCGGCAGGGGAGCCAGCGGGACGACGCCGCACAAGTCCTTCACCCACACCTTCGCTCCCGCCAGCCATTCCATCCCCGTGCACATGACAGCCCCGCTCAGCTGGGAGATCTTCGGTCTGGCCGTTCTGCTCGCGGTGGCCGGCGGACTTATCGCTGGCCTCCTCGGTGGATGGCGAGCCGCCCGCCTGCAGCCGGCCGAAGCGCTTCGCCGGGTCGAGTGAGCAGTCCGACTTGAATATGAGTCAGTCAGCCCCACCGCGGCGCGCGCTGCTTCCGGAGACCACCCATGTATGAACTGAAGAAGCTCTCCAGGATCTATCCCAAGGGCCGGGGCAAGGTGACGGCCCTCAAGGAGGTGAGCCTGGTGATCCAGGACGGCGAGTTCCTGACCGTCCAGGGACCCACCGGCCATGGCAAGACCACGCTGCTCCTGCTGCTTGGGGGGCTGGACCGGCCGACCTCGGGGAGTGTCGTCTTCGACGGTCGGGATCTGGGCACCTTGCGCGAGTCCCAACTGGTGGACGTCCGCGCCCAGAACTTCGGGTTCATCTTTCAGAGCTACAACCTGATGCCGACGCTGACCGCCGCCGAGAACGTGGAGGCCGCCCTGGTGCCGCTCCGAATCCCAACCGCCACCCGGCGCTCCCGCTCGTTGGCGGCCTTGGACGAGGTGGGACTGGCCGACCGAGCCGCTCACTTCCCGACGGAGCTCTCCGGCGGGGAGCAGCAACGGGTCGCGATCGCCCGGGCCCTGGTCAAGGAGCCGAAGGTGATCCTTGCCGACGAGCCGACCGGCAACCTCGACGAGGTCACCAGGGGGGAGATCGTGGCCCTGATGGAGCGACTCTGGAGGGAGCGCGGGATGACCCTGGTGGTGGTCACCCACGACACTCAGGTGGCCAAGCGGGCGCCCCGAACCGCGCTTATCACCAACGGCTCCCTCACCTTGCGGATGAACCAGAAGAGGGTCGTTCCGGGCAAGGCGGAGCCAGAGGCTTCCGCCGAGCCGGTGGAGATCTAGGCCCTCGAAGGCCCGACCTATACTCGACCGGTGGACCGACCTGACGAGTTGCCGACTCCACCTCCCGCCGAAGAGGAACCGGTCGGGGGGCAGCTCTCCGCCCCGGACACCGAACCCGCCGATGGTGGCCCGCCGCCGGAGTTTCTCAACCCGGAATCTCCTCGCTACCAGCCGTGGGCCGAGAAGCAGATCACCAATGCGGTCAAGGAGAAGCGCCCCCTTCAGGAATTCATGGTCGAGTTCGACGCCCGGGTGGTCGCCTACGGGGAGATAGGCAGCGGGAACTGGGATCCCCAGCACCAGGAGAAACTGCTGGCGAAATTCAGCTCGGCCCGGCCGAACTCCGCCCCCAGCCGCCGTCGCCGTCGCCGCCGACCCGCCGGAGCGCCGGCAGCCCAGCAACCCCAATCCCGTGTCCAGGGTCGCCATCCGGGTGCCGGACCGTCCGCACCACCTGCGACGGCCGAGGCTGGCCCCGGAGCCGAACGCCGCCGCCGCCGCCGTCGCCGACCACGAGGGGGCCGTCGCCCACCCGAGGCCGGATCCGGAGGGTGACCCCGGCGGATCGCCCGACCGGCATCTGTTTCGATTACGGGCGCACTCTGGTCGACTTCGCCCGGCCGGACGCGGCCCTGTCGGCGGCTGGTGCCAGCCTGGCGGGTCAGCTGGCACTCACCGACAGCAGCTGGAAGGGGACGGCCGGGGAGTTCGCCCTGGCCCTCGACCAGCTGGTGGATCATCTGATCGACCAGGGCCAGCGAGCCGACCGGTGGCGGGAGGTCGATTTCGAGCTGGTCCACCGGAATGCCATGCACCAATTGCTGGGCATCTGGCCTAGTCAGGAGATCAGCGCCCGGGTGGGGGCGACGCTGCAGCGAGCCTGGTCCGAGGGGGTGGCGCCGATCGAGCCGGCCCGCGCCGTCCTGGGCAAGCTGAAGGAGCGAGGGATGCGCCTCGCACTCTGTTCCAACGCTCCCTTCCCGCCCCAGCTGATGTACGAGCAGCTGGAGCGGCTCCAGCTCGGCTTGTACTTCGACGCGGTTCTCTTCTCCAGCGAGATTGGCTGGCGCAAGCCCGATCAGAGAGTCTTCGCCGAGATGCTGAGACGGCTCTCGCTGCCGGCCCCGTCGGTTTGGTATCTGGGCGACGAGTGGGAGGCCGACATCCAGGGTGCCACTGCCGCTGGGATGAGGGCGATCCTGGTTCCCGGCGCGAAGGCGCCTCCGGAGGGCGCGGAGCAGCTGTTCCGGTGGGGGGACTTGCTGACCCTGCTCGGCTAGCCTAGTCCCAGTTGCCGGTCCTCTCGGAGGCGACTGAGGCCCTTCGTACACTTGAGCGATGCGAGTTAGCGCCCTATTCGGTGCCACCCGGCGGAGCGCCCCCGCTGAGGAGCTGATCTCCCATCAGCTGCTGCTGCGGGCGGGCTTCGTCCAACAGTTGGCGACCGGGATCTACAGCTACCTGCCGATGGGCTGGCGCACCGAGCAGAAGATTCGGCAAATCCTCCGGGAGGAGATGAACGCCCTGGGCGGCCAGGAGCTCTCTATGCCGGTGGTCCAACCGGCCGAGCTCTGGCAGCGGAGCGGGCGCTGGGACCACATCGACCAGGTGCTGCTGCGGTTCCAGGACCGGCGGGGCCGGGACATGGCCCTGGCACTCTCCCACGAGGAGGTCGTGGCCGACCTGACCGCCTCCAACGTGAACTCCTACCGGGACCTTCCCCGGATCGTCTATCACATTCAGACCAAGTTCCGAGACGAACCTCGGGCCCGGGGCGGGCTGCTGCGCACCCGGGAGTTCACAATGAAGGACTCGTACTCCCTGGACCGAGACCAGGCAGGACTGGATCGCGCCTACATCGCGCACTTCCGGGCCTACTTCAAGATCGCCGTCCGGGCGGGGGTCCCGGTGGTGGCGGTGCTCAGCGACGTCGGCGTCCACGGCGGCAACCTGGCCCACGAGTTCATATACCTGACCGAGGTCGGAGAGGACACCCTGGTGTTCTGCGACAGCTGCGGATATGCCGCCAACCAGGAGGTGGCGGAGACCGCGCTCCCAGAACCAGAGACCGAGCCGGAAGCGGAGCTCGAGGAGGTGGAGACACCTGGAGCGGCGACGGTCACCGAGCTCTCGGCGTTCCTCAAGTTGGATCCCTCCCGGGTGGCCAAGTCAGTCGCCTTCATGGCGGAGCTCCAGAGGGGCCAGCCGTCTCGGCTGGTGCTGGCCCTGGTCCCGGGCCCAGCTGAGGTCAATCTGGCCCAGCTGCGCAACGCCACGGGCGCGGTTGACCTCCGTCCCGCCACTCCGGAGGAGGTGGAGCTGGCGGGAGGGGTGCCCGGCTACATGTCGCCCCGGGGCCTCACCAAGGACGCCGCGATCGTGGTGGTCGATGAAGTGATCGCTCGCCGGCGCAATCTGGTGACCGGCGCCAATCGCCAGGGGTGGCACCTGCGCAACTTCAACCTGGCCCGCGACTGCCGGGTGGATTCGGTGACCCGACTGGCCGCGGCCTCAACCGGGGACCCCTGCACCAACTGCGGGGAGCCACTGCGGATCCGGCGAGGCATCGAGTACGGAAATATCTTCCAACTCGGCACCCGGTACAGCGTGACCCTGGGAGCCCTCTACAACGATGAGGCCGGCCAGCAGTTGCCGGTGGTGATGGGCTCATACGGGATCGGGATTGGCCGGTTGCTGGCCTGCGTCGCCGAGGAGCACCACGACGACCGCGGGCTGGCCCTGCCGATCGGGGTGGCGCCGTACGAGGTGGCGCTGGTCTCGGTCGGACACGACGAGCCGGTGACCCAGCTGGCCGAGGCCACCTACCGGGAGCTGCTGGAGAGTGGGGTCGAGGTTCTCTACGACGATCGGGAGGCCAGCCCCGGGGTCAAGTTCGCCGATGCCGATCTGCGGGGGATTCCCCTTCGGGTCACCATCTCGCCGCGGAGCCTCCAGGCGGAGGGAGCCGAGTTCAAGCGGCGCATCGGCGAGCCGCGGACAGTCGCCCGCGCCGCCATCGTCCAGCAGGTGTTGGCTGAGCTGTCGGCACTTCGGAGCGAGCAGCAGGACTGGGTCCGAGCACAGCTGGAGCTGGTCGAGGCACTGGTCGCTCAGACCTTTTCCAGAGAGGGCTGACCCCGGGGGCCTGAGCGGATGGCCAGGACGCGAACGATCCTGCACGTGGACCTGGACGCCTTCTTCGTCTCCTGCGAGCTGCTCCGCCGGCCGGAGTTGGCCGGAAAGCCGGTGGTGGTGGGCGGCGGCCACGAATCGCACCCGGGGGAGCAGAGAGACCCGGGTCGGGGGGTGGTTGCGGCGGCCTCCTACGAGGCTCGGAGCTTCGGGGTTCACTCGGCTCTGCCGCTGGCCCGGGCACTCGGCCTCTGCCCCGCTCTGATCGTTCTGCCGGTCGACATCGACGAGTACGCCCGGATCTCCCAGCAGGTCTTCGCCATCTTTTCGGAATTCACCCCGCTGGTCGAACCGGGCTCGCTGGACGAGGCGTTTCTCGACCTCACCGGCACGGAGTCCCTGAGCGGGAGCGGAGAGGAGGCGGCCCAGGAGATCAGCGCTCGATTGGACGCCGAGCTGGGGCTGCCCTGCTCGGTGGGGGTGGCCACCACCAAGGTCGTGGCCAAGGTAGCCTCCGAGCTGCGCAAGCCCAGAGGAAGGGTGGTCGTGCCGCAGGGAGACGAGGCCGACTTCCTGGCCCCGCTGGCGGTGGAGCGGCTCCCGGGGGCTGGTCCCAAGACGACCGCCAAGCTGCACCTGCTGGGAATCGACACCCTGGGCAAGCTGGCGGCGGCCCCGATCTCCCTGCTGCAGGAGGCGCTGGGGCCGAACGCCGGGGCGCTCCAGCTCCGGGCACGTGGAGTAGATCCCAGCGAGGTCACCTTGCCCGGAGTCCCCAAGTCGGTCAGTCGCGAAGAGACGTATGCCGAGGACCTGAAGTCGCGCGAGGAGCTGGAGGCCCGAATTGCTGCACTCTCAGCCGGGGTGGGCAGGCGCCTTCGGGCGTCGTCACTGATCGCCCGGGCGGTTGCCATAAAGATGCGCTTCGCGAACTTCGAAACGGTCACCAGACGCCGCCACCTGGCTGAGCCGACCTATGCCGACCACGAACTGCAGGCGGGTGCCCTGGAGCTCTTCGCTGAGAACTGGAGCGACGGCCGGCCGGTGCGCTTGCTGGGGGTGGGCGCCGAGGGTTTGAGCGAGGCTCGGCAGATGAGCCTGTTCGAGCGAGGCAGCGACCGCGGTGAGCGTTTGGACCTGGCCCTGGATGGACTCCGCGGCCGCTTCGGACGCAAGGCGATCTCGAGAGGCACCGGGTCACTTGAAGATCCCCTGGACTGGAACCGAGACCATCTGCGCCGTCTGACCGACCCTTAGCCGCTTCGGACCTCGGCAGCTAGCCACGTATCATCTGATGGCCTCAGAAGCGGCATCAGCCGCTCCACGCACTCAGGCGAGGGGCCACCGGCGGAACCTGGTCGGCAGGAGGTAGCAGCGATGACCGGGCGTGGGCGGAACCGATGAAGACCGAGTTCCGCTTCTGTCCGAGCTGCGGCTCGCCGCTCAGTCCTCGGCAGATCGAAGGCCACGACCTGCCAGCCTGTCCCAACTGTGAATTCGTGGCCTGGAAGGACCCCAAGGTGGCGACCGCGCTGCTGGCCAGCGACTCCGATGGCCGGCTCCTGGTGATCCGCCGAGGGATCTCGCCCGGCCGCGGCGGATGGGCGTTTCCCGGCGGTTACGTCGACGACGAGGAGGATCCGGCCTTCGGGGCGGCCCGCGAATGCCGCGAGGAGACTGGCTGCGAAGCCCAGGTCGACGAGCTGGCCGGCGTCTTCCACGTGGTGACCGAAGAGGGAGGACTGGTGGTCCTGGCCTACCGCGGCCGGCTGACCTCCGGAGATCCAACCCCCACTCCCGAGGCGCCCGAGCTGGGCTGCTTCGACCCCCAGCAGCTCCCCACCCTGGTGTTCTCCTCCCATCGGCAGGCCTTCGCCGCCTGGCAGGCGACCATGGGCCAGGTCACCTGAAGTGCTGGGGATGATCCGGCGCAGCTGCACCATGAACTGCCTGGGGTGCCTGATCCCGGTGGTGGTGGTCGTGGGCCTGCTGCTTTATGCCGTCCATCTCTGGATCACCCCGCCTAACTATCCCCCGGTGACGGCGGCACCAGCCTCGTCCCTGCAGCTGACCGCGGCCCAGGCGGTCGCCTCGGCGCTCTCGGACGGTCAGCCGGTGGCGCTGGTCCACCTGACCGACGCTGAGGCGACCGGACTGCTGGCAGACAGTCTGAGCAGCTACGACGGACTCTCCCAGCTCCAGGTTCACGTGCTCCAGGGTGAGGTGGTGGTGACTGGGCAGACCACCATCCTCAACCGCCCCTTGGTGATCGGCGGTCCGGTTCACTTCGGGGGTCTGGGCACCTCGACGATCAATCTCAAGTTCTCGGGTCTCTCGATTGGCCAGATGACCCTTCCCTCGCTGATTCCCCAGGCCCTGGCCCGGGGGTTCCACCCCTCCCTCTCGCTGGGGCTGATCGACGTCGGCAGGACCCTCACCTTCTCCTGCGAGGCAGCGCGTCCCAACGATCTGATCGTGGGGGTGAGCTTCGGCGGGGGGACCGTGGCCAAGGGAGTCAACGCCTGCGCGGCGAGCTCATGACCGACGAGAGCGGATCCGGGCTCAGTCACCTGGACACCCGGGGCAAGGCGCGGATGGTCGACGTCGGCGACCGGCCCAGCACCGACCGCGAGGCGACGGCGGAGGGTGAGGTTCGGCTCAACCGGTCTGCCTGGGCGGCCATCTCCGAAGGGGCCGTCACTAAGGGTGACGTCCTGGAGGTGGCCCGGTTGGCGGGGATCATGGGTGCCAAGCGCACCGCTGAACTGATCCCGCTCTGCCACCCGCTCACCTTGACCCACGTGGCTGTCGAGGCAGAGTTGGCCAGCGGGCCCGATCGGGTTCAGCTGCGGGCGACCGTCCGCTGCCACGGCACCACTGGTGTTGAGATGGAGGCGCTGACCGCGGTAAGCGTCGCCGCCCTGACCGTGATTGACATGGTCAAGAGCCTCGATCCGTGGGCGGAGATCGGCCCGATCGCGTTGCTGGCAAAGCGCGGCGGGCGCTCCGGTGAAGTCCACCGACCCGGTTCCGGCGCCGAGTCAGGGGGGGCCGGCTGAGGTGGTCGCTGTGGCCCGGTCGGGAGCTGCGCGCGAACGAGAGCTCAGAGAGCTTCTCTACCTGCAGAAGCTGGCGGTGGAGGCGGCCTCGACCATGGAGCGCGACGAGCTCTTCTCACTGGTGCTCAGGGAGACTACCGGCGTCCTGGAGGCTGATGTCTGCTCGCTCTATCTGTACGACCAGGCTCGCGAGGGCTTGGTCTTGACCGCCACCAACGGGCTCAACCAGGCGGCCGTGGGCAAGGTGGTGCTCGCTCCCGGCAAGGGGATCACCGGAGCGGTGGCGGCCTCCCGTGAGCCGCTCTCGGTCGCCGACGTGGCCACCGATCCGCGCTTCGAGTGGATCGAGGGCCTCGATGAGGAGCGGTTCACCTCGATGCTGTCGGTCCCGATCCTGGCCGGTCCGCGCATGGTCGGGGTCCTCGACGTCCAGACGGTCGATCGCCGCGAGTTCCGTCCCGACGAGCTGGCCGTCCTCTCGGCGATTGCGGGCGCTCTGGCAGGGGTGCTGGAGCGAAGCGAGTTACAGCACCGGTTGGAGCAGCAACTGGTCGAGATCCAGCTCTCCCAAACCGTGCATGAGCGCTTCACCGAGCTGGCGCTTTCCGGAGCCGGTCTGCCCAAGATCCTCGACGCCATCGCGGGCCTGGCCGGCGGCGAGGTCGGACTCTACGATCCGCTGGGATTCCACCTGGAGCATGGCGCCGGTCGGGGCCTCGCGGCTCGCCGACTAGCGATCCCCACCTCGCTCACCGGACCAGCCTCCGCCGGCTTGGTCGGAATCAGCCTGACCCGCCCTCGACTTGACCTCATCCTGACCCCGGTGCGCGCCGGCGAGGAGCTGGTGGCGGTGTTGGCGGTCGAGGGCACGGTGGCCACCGCCGGCTCGGGCAAGCGTCGGGCTATGGAACACGGCGCCACCGTGGTAGCGCTGGAGCTGCTCAAGGAGAGGGCGGCTGCCGAGGTGGAGCGCCGCCTACGCGGAGACCTCCTGGAAGGGCTGCTCACCCCCGGGCAGAGCCCCGATGACATCGCCCGCTTGGCGGTGCGGGCAGAGCGGCTTGGTTACCGGATTCCCGACCAGGCCTGGGTGCTCGTGCTGGAGCCAGACGACGAACGAACCCTGGGAAAATTTCAGACCCAACCGCTCCAGGAGCGGCTGCAGCGCGATCTCAACGAGCTGACCCAGCGCCGGTTCCCCGGTTCCTTGGTGGTGGCCCGAGCCACCTATTCAGTGCTCCTGATCCCGGCCCGGGCCGCCGCTCCCAAGAACGGCGCGGCCGAGCCTTCGCCTTCGGGCCTGGAGGAGTTCTCGAGAACCGTTTTGGCGCTGACCCAGGGGTTGGGAAGGCGGCTCGGCTTCTCGGTCGGCATGGGCAATCTGGCAGCCTCGGCCTTGGAGCTCTCCAGGGCCCATGAGGAAGCCCGGCAGGCATTGCGGCTTTCCCGCCGCGCCGGAGGTGCCGGGCAGGTCACCTCCTATCGCTCCCTGGGAGCCCTCCGGCTGCTCTTGGAGGTCCGCGACACCGACGTCCTGCGTCGGTTCGTCGACGAGACCCTGGGGCCCATCCTTGCCTACGCCCAGCGCCATCGAACCCCGCTGCTCTCCACTCTGGAGGCGCTGGTGGCCCAGCGCTGGAATCAGCGTGCGGCCGGCCGCCAACTGCACGTGCACATCAACACCCTGGCCTATCGGCTGCAGCGAATCGAGGACCTCCTCGGTGCCTCGCTGGACGATGCGGAGACCAGGGTGGTGCTGAGCGTCGCCCTGCAGGCCAGGCAGCTACTCGCCGGCTGAGTCGAGCCCGCGTGGTAGCGTCCACCGGTGGGTCAATCTAGACAAGGAGGCAGTGATGTTGCAGCCCGGTAACCAAGTACCCGACTTCACGCTTCAGGCGGGCAACGGCCAGACCGCCGATACCACCGAACTGCGCGGCCAGCGCTGGGTTATCTACTTCTACCCCAAGGACAACACGCCCGGCTGCACCATCGAGACGGGAGAGTTTGGCCGCTCCTTGCCGGACTTTTTCAAGCAGGGGGTGCAGGTCTTCGGCTGCTCGGTCGGCGATGTCGAGGCAAAGACCAAGTTCGCCGAGGCCTGCGGCGCTCCCGACCTGCCGTTGCTCGCCGATCCGGACCATCACGTCGCCGAGCTCTTCGGGGTCTGGAAGTCCAGTCCGGATGGTCCTTCGGGGGGAGTGGCTCGGGCCACCTTCCTGGTGGATGGGGACGGCAGGATCGAGCGGGCCTGGGAGTCAGTCAAACCGGCGGGTCACGCCGCCGAGGTGCTGGCGGCAGTCAGCTAGTACAGCGGTCCGCAAATAGCTTGGCGATTACGCGGCGGGAGGACGATGGCTACATGGCCAATCGTGCTGCTCGCGCCCTCCTTCTCGACGACGACAGCCGGACGGCCCTGACCGCCTGACAGGGAGTCGGAACCTGCCGCACCGCCAGGTTCGGCGCGCCCAGATAGTGCTCCAGGCCGCAGAGGGCATCCCCAACTCGACGATCGCCGAGCAGCGCCACTGTTCCGTTGCCACAGTGCTGCTCTGGCGCCAGCGTTTCCAGGACACCGCGATGTCCGGCTCGGAAGAGAACGCCCCGGAAGTTGACCGGAATTTGGCGAACTCGACCTCCAGGTCTTCTCCCCGACGCCGGGGCGGAGCGGGGCCGCACCTATCATGACCTATGACACCACTATCGCTTGACAAGACACCACTATGGTGGCATCATGGTGCCATGGAGCTCGGACAGTACGTCAGCGACCTGCAGCGCCAGTTAGTGGATGCCGCGGCGATCGGCGTGGAGAGCACTCGTGCCGCCGCCGAGCGACTCGCCGGCGGACTGGATGCCGCGACGCGGCTCGTGTTATTCGACGCCCTGTCGGCTGCGGTCGGCGAAATCACCCGCGACCTCGCGCCTGGCTCGGTTGACATGCGGCTGCGCGGACGCGAGATCGAGTTCGTGGTTACCCAGCCGAACACGGAGCCTGACGCCGACGAGCGGCGCGCTGCAACCGTCGACCTCGACGACGCGAGCACCTCGCGCACGACGCTCCGCCTGCCGGACGCCATCAAGGCGCGGGTGGACGAGGCGGCAGCGGCTGACGGCCTGTCCATCAACGCATGGCTGGTCCGTGCGATTGCGGACGCTCTCCAACCCAAGCAACGGCGATCTGCACAGCGCACGCTGCGCACCGGCGATAACTTCGCGGGCTGGGTGCGCTAACCCGCTCAGCCCACCACATCCACCAGCCACGCGGACCCGCGGGGTCGGACAAAGACGCCCACAGAAGGGAAAGCCTCAGCATGCCCACCTACAACACCCCCACCCCAATCGACCTCGCCATCAACTTGCAAGTCGGCGGGATCGAGGTCTTCGCTGGTGACCGCGCCGACACGGTCGTGACCGTGTCGGCCAGTAACCCGGTGAAGGCGACTGACCGCCGAGGCGCGGAGGAGACCAAGGTCGACTTCGACGGCCAGCGGCTCACCATTGCGGGCCCGCGGCCTCGCATCAGCTGGCTCGGCCCAACCGAGTCGGTCGACGTGAAGGTTGAGCTGCCAACGGGGTCGCGGCTCACCGCCGAGATTGCGCTCGGCAGCCTGCGCACCGTCGGACGCCTTGGCGCCACCCGCGTCAAGAGCTCGTTTGGTCCCGTGGATGTCGACACCACCGGCGACCTGTGGCTGCGCGCCTCGTACGGCAACGCGACTCTGGGTACCGCCGAGGGCGGGATCGAGGTCACGGCCGACTTCGGTCAGATCCGGGTCGGCACGGTCACCGGCGACGCGATCCTCAAGGCGTCGTATGGCAGCATCCTGGTCGGGGAGTCTGGCGGCGACCTCGACGCCAAGCTCTCCTTCGGCGGCCTCGAGATCACCAAGGCGCTCGCCTCCGTTGCGGCGAAGATCGCGTACGGCGGCATCCAGCTGCGAGAGGTCTCGAGCGGTTCCATCCAGGTCGAGACCGGCGCCGGCCAGGTGACGATCGGGGTACGGCCCGGGGTCCCCGCCTGGCTCGACCTGTCCTCGAAGAAGGGGCATGTGCGCAACCAGCTCGCCGGCGACCGTGCTCCCGACGCGTCCGAGCAGACCATCGCCGTACGGGCGCGCACTGACTACGGGGACATCGACATCCAGCGCGCCCAATGAGTTCAGGTAACCAACAGAAGGGAACAACACCCATGACCACCACAGCGATCGAAGCCCACTGGCCGCGGAAGTCCTACAGCGGAAAGATCGTGCTCGACGCAAGGTGCATCAGCACTACCCGCAGGGTCAGGGGCTCAGCCGGGATCGGGAAAGGCTGACCAACGCCATCGATCGCGTCGCCGGCAACGAACAGTGACCAAGGAGAGAACGGATATGCAGATGACGGCCGACCAGATCCAGGGGCCCGCGATCCAAGTGCAGGGGCTGGAGAAGTCGTACAAGAAGCTGGAGGTACTGCGTGGCGTGGACTTCGACGTGGCGCGGGGCAGCATTTTCGCCCTGCTCGGCTCGAACGGGGCGGGCAAGACCACGGTCGTGAACATCCTGTCCACGCTGCTCAAGGCCAACGCGGGGACTGCCAGCGTCAACACCTTCGATGTCGCCACGCAGGCTGCGGAGGTTCGGGAGTCCATCAGCCTCACCGGACAGTTTGCAGCCGTGGACGAAATCCTCAGCGGGCGGGAGAACCTCATCCTGGTCGCCCGGTTGCGACACCTCAAGCACCCGGGCAGGGTCGCGGATGACTTGCTCAGTCGATTCTTGCTGACCGACGCGGCCGCTCGGAGGGTGGCGACGTATTCGGGTGGCATGCGCCGACGCCTCGACATCGCGATGAGCCTCATCGGGAGTCCGCCGGTCATCTTCCTCGACGAGCCGACAACGGGTCTCGACCCACAGGCGCGAATCGAGGTATGGCAGGCTGTCAAGGAACTCGCCGAGCATGGCACGACGGTGCTGCTGTCGACGCAGTATCTGGACGAGGCCGAGCAACTCGCCGACCGGATCGCGATCCTCCACGGGGGTCGGATCATCGTGAACGGCACCCTCACCGAGCTCAAGCGGCTGCTCCCGCCTGCCAAGGTCGAATACGTCGAGAAGCAGCCGACCCTCGAGGACGTCTTCCTCGCCATCGTCGGTGCCGACGGCAAGGACGGCGGCGGTGGCAACAACCACAGCGTCGTCACAGAGGCGAAGGAACAACGATGACCCAGCATTTCTTCGGCGACACCACCGTCTTGCTGGGCCGGTCCATGCGTCACATCACGCGCAGTCTGGACACCATCATCACGGTCGCGATCATGCCGATCGCCCTCATGGTGCTGTTCGTCTACGTGTTCGGCGGCGCGATCAAATCAGGTTCGCAGCCGTATGTGAACTACCTGCTGCCCGGAATCCTGCTCATCGCGATCGCGATGGGCATCTCCTACACCGCACTCCGGCTCTTCACGGATATGCAAAGTGGAATCTTCGAGCGATTCCAGTCCATGCCGATTGCACGCTCGAGCGCGCTGTGGGCGCACGTGCTGACCTCAGTAGTCTCCGTCCTGATCTCGCTCGTGATCGTCGTGCTCGTTGCCCTCCTCATGGGTTTCCGCTCAGGCGCGGGAGTGCTGGCATGGCTTGCCGTCGCCGGCATCCTGATCGTGCTCACCCTGGCATTGACGTGGATCGCCGTCACCGCCGGCCTGTCGGCGAAGACCGCGGACGGAGCCGGCGCCTTCTCCTACCCGATCGTCTTCCTGCCATTCATAAGCTCGGCATTCGTTCCCACTCACACCATGCCCGGCCCGGTGCGCGCCTTCGCCGACAACCAACCCGTGACATCCATCGTCGACACGATCCGCGACTTGTTCACACAGCGGCCGGTCGGCACCGAAGTCTGGGTCGCCCTTGCCTGGTGTGTCGGCATCCTCGTCGTCGCGTACAGCGTCGCCATGGTCATTTACCACCGCAGGATCTCCTAGTACAGTGGCCCACAAATAGCTTGACGACTAGGGGGCGGGAGGACGATGGCTACATGGCCAATCGTGCTGCTCGCGCCCTCCTTCTCGACGACGACAGCCGGACGGACCTGACCGCCTGACACGGAGTCGGACCCTGCCGCACCGCCAGGTGCAGCGCGCCCAGATAATGCTCCAGGCCGCAGAGAGCATCGCCAACGCAACGATCGCCGAGCAGCTCCACTGTTCCATTCCCACAGTGCTGCTCTGGCGCCAGCATTTCCAGGACACCGGGGTGTCCGACTTGGAAGAGGACGCCCCGGGATGTGGCTGGCCTCGGACCCACTATGAGCGGGTGGTCGGGAAGGGCATCAGCGCCACCCTGGGTTGTCCCCCAAGGGCGAGACCCATTGGTCGAGCCGGGAAGTCGCAGAGCGGGTCGGGGTCAGTAAGTCCACAGTGCTCCGGGTCTGGGGGGATCACGATCTCCAATCCCATCGAATCCGCGGCTTCAAGTACAGTACGGATCCTGAGCTGGAGCAGAAGCCCACCGATGTCGTCGGCCTCGACCTGTACCCCCCCAAGAAGGCGATGGTGCTCTGTGTCGATGATAAGTCACAGATCCAGGCCCTCGAAGGCACTCAGCCGCTGCTGCCGATGCGCCCCGGCCAGGTGGAGCGGCGCACCCACGACTACGTCCGTCACCGAACCGCCACCCTCTTCGCCGCCCTCGACTTCGCCACCGGAGAGGTGACCGGGGGACCTATGCCCGCCACCGCCACCAGGAGTTCCTCAAGTTCCTCCAACTCGTCGCCGGGCGCTATCCGCGGGGCCAGCTCCACCTCGTGCTCGACAACTACCGGATCCACAAGCACCCCTTCGTCTTGGTGAAGACCGCTGACCAGGTTCTACGCCGCTAGAACCAGAGGCTTATTTCTGGACCGGTGCACTAGGCCCCACTCCGCGCAGCAGCACCGGGTCTCATCCCGAGATCAGTCTTCACCCTGCGCCTTGGTGAACCCGCGCTCCCCATTGAACACCGGCAGCCGCTCGATATGCACCCAGCGGTGCTCCGGGGAGACCCGCTCCAGCAGGGCAATCACGTCGGTGTCCTGCAGGTCCCCCTTCAGGTCGCGAATCAGAAAGCGACAGGGCCAGTGGTCGATGCAGTCTGTGGTTGCCCCGCCGGTCGCCGGATATACCTGAGTGCCGCGGTTGCTGATGGTTTCCAGCTGCAGCGCGGTGCCCTTGGTGGCGGCTTCCAAGCTTTGCCCGAGGGCCTCCGGCGTGAGCTCCGATTCGATGAACAGGTCGATCCCGATGTCGTGCCGTTCCTCTGGATGTACCAAGGCGTATTCGGACGAGACCTGGGGAAGTTTCAGCGGATGATGCTCTCGACCCGACCAGTTGGGGGTGCGCTCCCCGAGGTGCGAGATGATCGCTTCGGTGTATTCGGTGGTGGAGGCAGCCGGTGCGCTACCGGCGATGTCCTGGGTCTTGACTCCCGACTCCAGGGTGAGCAGGATTGCGTGCTCGACCTTCTCAGCTGCCTCCACCTCATTCAGGTAGCGCAGCATCATGACCCCGGTGAGGATCAGAGCGGTGGGGTTGATGACGTTCTTGCCGGCGTACTTGGGGGCGGAGCCATGCACCGCCTCGAAGATCGCCACGTCGTTGCCGATGTTTGCCGACGGTGCAAACCCCAGGCCACCCACCAAAGCCGAGCTGAGGTCGCTGATGATATCCCCGTTCATGTTGGTGGTGACGATGACGTCGAATTGCTCCGGTCGCTTGACCAACTGGTGGGCGCAGTTGTCGATGATGATGTGATACGACTCGATGTCCGGATACTCGGGAGCGATCTCCTCAAAGGTGCGCTTCAGCAGTCCTTCGCTGAATTTCATGATGTTGGACTTGGTCGCGCAGTGGACGGTGTGGCGGCTCTCTGAGCGGGCGAATTCGAAGCCCATGCGCACAATCTTTTCGCAGCCCTTACGGGAAATTAGCTTGAGAGATTCAGCTACCCCCGGGGTCTGCATGTACTCGATTCCCGCGTATAGGTCCTCGACGTTTTCGCGCACCACCACTAGGTCGATTCCCCGTCCGCTGTAAGGAGTGATGACTCCGGGGAGCTCACGCACGGGGCGGATGTTGGCATAGGTTTCAAAGAGTTTTCGCAGCGTCACGTTGGCACTCTTCTCGCCGAAGCCCACTGGGGTTTCCAGTGGCCCCTTGAGCACGACGCCAGTGCGTCTCGCCGATTCGACAGTTTCGTGGGGTACGCCCGAGGGCAATCCCTGACGGAAGATGCTGGCCCCGGCTGGGTGCTCCTCCCAGTCGATAGGGGCCCCGGATGCCTCGATGACCGCCTTGGTGGCGTTGACCACCTCCGGGCCGATCCCATCCCCTGGGATAAGCGTGACTAGCTTGCGATGAGAACCGGCTTGAGCCACAGGCATCTCTCCCCGCGCTTGCGCATTGGCCTAGCCCCCCGAGCGAGCATAGCGACCACGAGGGAGCGGCCACTTCGGGTCAGCCGTCGAGGAGCTCCCAGATCTGGCTCAGGCTGCTGATCTCCTGGCCACCCCAGGCTGGGTCCGGGTCGTATTGGAGCGGAACCTCGTCATCTGCTCGCGGCAGGCGAACCCGCACCGCCCGCATCCCGGCCTCCTCGGCTCCGCTCAGCTCATGGCTGCCCCCGTCGCCGAGGTAGAGGCAGTCCTGGGGCGCCAGGTCCAGGAGTTGAGCCGCCCGCCGAAAGAGCCTGAGGTCCGGCTTGCGCATTCTCTCCGTCCAGGAGAACAGGGTGGCCTCGATCGGCCGGGCCCACTGCAGCTCTGGCCAAACCAGGGGGGTCTCCGCGGAGCAGTCGCTGATCAGGCCCAGGCGGATCCCCTGCTTGCGCAGTTCCACCAGCAGCTGGGGAACGCCGGCTGAGGGGGTGGACAAAATCTCCCGAAACTGCTCCACACGAAGCCGCGCGCCGCGATCCAGGGCAGCCGCCGAGGGCTTGGTCCCACTTCGGGCGCATAGCCTCTGCAGCGTTTCCCGGGGCAGGCCCAGCGACCCATTGGCGCGCTCCGTATAGGAGGAGTCCATCACCGCCACGAACTCCCCCGGGTCAACTTCCAGGACCGCCGCCAGCTCCTCCATCCGGAGCTTGGCAGTACCCTCGCCCCAGCCTCCTACCAGGGTGCCGAAGAGGTCGAAGACGACACCCTTCGCCCGCACCTCTCCATTTTACTGTTGAGGGTCCGAGTCCCCAGCTACTTGGGCCTCAGTGCGCTCCCGCTCAGAACTGACACGTCAGCGGTGCAGCCCCCCGGACCCCGGTTGGCAGCGAGAGGCACTGGGTCCGAGCGCGATTGGTTGGAGCCGGATCAGGCCGTGTCCGGGGCCTGCTCGTCGTCTTCTAAAAAGACCCGGCTCTGCAGGATGTCCTCAGGCTCGATGGTGCGCAGCTCCGCCTCCGTCAGCGGCCGTCCCAGTCGCACCAACCGGTTGGCCTGACGCAGCCGGATACGGTCCAGGGCGTTGCGCACGCTGCGAGCGTTGGCGAATTGGGGGCGCGCCATCCTCTTGGCCAGGTAGGCGGCGAAGACTTCACTCGCTGATGAGCTGAACTGGTACATCAAGCTGCTCAGCATCAGCTCGGTGATCAATCGCAGTTGCTCCAGGTCGAAGTCGGGGAAGTCCAGGTGGTGGGCTATTCGCGACTTCATCCCGGGGTTGCTGCCGAAAAAGGTATCCATCCGGTCCCGGTAGCCAGCCAGGATCACCACCAGGTCGTCCCGACTGTTCTCCATCACCTGAAGCAGAATCTCGATCGCCTCTTGGCCGTAGTCTCGCTCGTTCTCAGGCCGGTGCAGGTAATAGGCCTCGTCGATGAATAGCACCCCGCCCATGGCCCGCTTGAGCGCCTCCTTGGTCTTGGGTGCGGTGTGGCCGATGTACTGGCCCACCAGGTCGTCGCGGGTGACCGTCACCAGCTGTCCTTTGCGGCAGTATCCGAGGCGGTTGAGGATGGTGGCCATCCGGGCGGCCACCGTGGTCTTGCCGGTGCCTGGGCTGCCGGTGAAGCACATGTGCAAAGAGGGAGTTTCGGCGAGCAATCCGCGTTCCCGCCGGAGTCGATCGATCACCAGCAGCGAGGCGATCTCGCGCACCCTGGTCTTGACCGGCTCCAGCCCCACCAACTCGGTGTTGAGCTGGTCGACCACCTCGAAGACGGCGGGGTCGACCGGGACCGCTTGGGCCGAGCTACTGTTCGGAGTGGCGGTGGTCATTGGCGCTTACGGGATGGAGCGAGTACCGCAGTTGGCGATCCTGGGAGTCGAGGCGCTCCAGACGCAGCGACGGCTCGGGCTGGGGGCGCTGCACCAGAAAGCTCAGGGCAGTCGTCTGCCTGCCCTTGCTCCGGTCCAGGGCAGAGACTTTGATGTAGTCGTCGGGGAACTGCGTCCGACACTGGTTCACCTCCCGCAGCACCGGCTCCGGCTTCTGTTCGTCGAAGATCGGCAGCCGCCAGAGTTCCCAGTAAATGTTGCGGGGATGGGGGTCGTCGGTGTGCTCGATGGAAATCGCCCAGCCGTGCTCCAGGCAATAGCTCACCTGAAGGGCAATCTGCTCGTCGGTGAGCTCAGGTAGGTAGGAGAACGTCCCCTGGGTCGAATGCATGATGATTCCTCTCAGTAGCTCGGAGTGACCTGGACATCAGGTGTGTCAGTGGACTCGTAGTTGAAGCTGACCTCGCCCCAGATGTCCAGCGCTTGGCGTAGAGGCTCACAGCTCCGGGCCGCCCGCCTAAGGATGTCAGGCCCTTCGTGGAGAAAATCGCGGCCCTCGTTGCGGGCCTGGATCATGGCCTCCACCGCCACCCGGTTGGCGGTGGCCCCGGCGGCGATCCCCATCGGGTGACCGATGGTGCCGCCCCCGAACTGCAGCACCACGTCCTCGCCTAGGTAGTGCAGCAGTTCGTGCATCTGACCGGCGTGGATGCCCCCGGAGGCGACCGGCATCACTCCCGGCATGGAGGCCCACGACTGCTCGAAGTAGAGACCGCGGGCGGGGTCGATCGGAGTGTGGTCGAGCCGGAGTACATCGTAGTAGCCTCGGACGTTGCCGGGATCCCCCTCCAACTTGCCGACCACAGTGCCCGCGTGGACATGGTCGACCCCGATCAGGCGGCACCACTTGGCCAGTACCCGAAAGCTCACCCCGTGGTTCTTCTGGCGGGTGTAAGTGGAGTGGCCAGCCCGGTGTAGGTGGAGCAGGACACCGTTGCGCCGGGCCCAAATGGCCATCGACTGGAGTGCCGTGAAACCACAGGTGAGATCGGCCATCACGATCACGCTGCCGAGATCTCTTGCGAACTCGGCGCGCTCGTACATCTGCTCCATGCTGGCGGCGGTCACGTTGCAGTAATGGCCCTTGATCTCACCGGTCTTGGCCATCGCCCGGTTCACGCCCTCCATGCAGAAGAGGTAGCGGTCACGCCAGCGCATGAAGGGCTGGCTGTTGGTGTTCTCGTCGTCCTTGACGAAGTCGAGACCGCCGCTCAGCGCCTCGTAGACCACCCGCCCGTAGTTGCGCGCCGACAGGCCCAGCTTGGGCTTGATGGTCGCTCCCAATAGGGGGCGTCCGTACTTGTTCAGGTACTCCCGCTCCATCACGATTCCGTGGGCGGGGCCCTGAAAGGTCTTGACGTAGTGGAGCGGGATGCGCATGTCCTCCAAGCGCAGCGCCCGCAGCGCCTTGAAACCGAAGACGTTGCCGATGATGGAAGAGGTGAGGTTGGCAATCGAGCCCTCCTCGAAGAGGTCCAGGTCGTAGGCGATGTAGGCGATGTACTGGCCCGGGGCGCCCGGGACCTCGTCCACCCGGTAGGCCTTGGCCTGATAGTCCTCATAGCTGGTCAGCCGGTCGGTCCAGACCACCGTCCAGGTGGCAGTTGAGGACTCGCCAGCCACCGCCGCCGCCGCCTCCTCCGCCTCCACCCCGGGCTGGGGGGTGATCCGGAAGGCGCAGAGGATGTCGGTGTCCTTGGGCTGGTAATCGGGCTGCCAGTAGCCCATCTCTCGGTAGGGGATCACGCCCGCGGTCCAGCGTGCGTCAGCAGCATGCTCCGCGGTTGGATCGATGGTCATCGTCATGGCAGACCTCCCTCGGTCATTGCTCGCTCACAGGTGGTGGTGCTCCCCCGCCAACTCCTCGTGTTCGGGTGCAGTCATCCGCACCAAAATCGACTTACGGGCGCTGAGGATTCGGTGCGCCAGGATCAGCTGGGTAAGCGCCAGTGGGTCGCTGTGACGGCGCTCCCGCATCGCGGCGTCGTAGGTTCCGAGCATGTTCGGCCGCACCCGGTGTACCGGTCCGTGGAGACCATCCATGTGATCTTCGACATTAGCTTCCAGCAGCCGGGCCTCCGTCGATGAGATCCGGCCATCGATCTCGATCAGGTCCGAGCGCTGTCCGTCTTCGTCTTCGACGTCCAGCTCGAGCTTGACCCATTCGGATCCGTGCAACTCCTGGTCGAACGCCAGTCGAGGCAGGGTGTGGCGCTGGGTGATCCGCACGTTGAGGTGGCTCATCTCGGACGCTGGCTGGCCCCGGTAAAAGTGCACCACCAGATCGGCGTACTGGCGTTGAGGAGCGATGTGGGCGGCAGCGTCCGGTTCACGGGCTTGCATCTCGGCCAGCACCTGCTCCTCGGTGTAGCCACGTCTGGCGATATCGCGCTGCACCTTCCACTGGCGGCGCAAATCCGGCGCTGGGTCGAGCCAGACCTTGAGGTCGAAGGCGTGGCGGATACCCGGCACCAGAAAGGGGTGGAGACCCTGAGCGATGACGATTGCCCGCGGGGTGAGGGGGTCTGGACCCTTGATGGTTCCGTCGCTGTGGTCGTAGCTGGGCTTGATCACGGTTTCGCCCCGCTTGAGCGCCCAGACATGCTCCTCCATCAGGCCGAAGTTGTTGGCCCTAGGGTTGAGGGCGGTGAGGCCGACCAGCCGTCGCTCGCGGCGGTCGAGAGAGTGGTAGTCGTCAAGGCAGATGGAGCTGATCCAACGTCGTTCCACCAGCCGGTAGAAGGCTGCGGTCAGAGTGGTCTTGCCGGAGCCGCTGTCACCGCCTACCCCGACCAGCACAGGGTGCTCGGGATGGGAAAGGTCAGCCATAGGCGGCCACCGAGGCGCGAAATATGGCGCTCATCGAGTCAGCGTATGAGATCTGGATCATGCCGTCCACTGCAAATCTTTCATGCCAAGATGTATAAAGCTGCATGTGAGTGGTCCCCTTGAGCGGAGACTGACCCTCCACCAGCTACGGGTGTTCAGGACCGTGGTCGACGAGGGTGGGGTGACCAGGGGGGCCGAGGCGCTGGCCCTGACCCAGTCGGCGGTTACCCACCAGCTCCAGACGCTGGCCCGCGGTGTCGGCCAACCGCTGCTCCAGCCGTCCCGTCGGAGGCTGGCCCTGACTCCAGCCGGCGAGCTGATCTACGAGTGCGCCGGCCGGGCCCTGGCGGTCGTCTACGAGACCGGGGAGATGCTCCAGGAGCTGGCTGGCCTGACCAGGGGAACGGTCCGGGTGGTGGGGGACTCCACCATTGGTATCTACGTGCTCCCAGACGCACTGGCGGCGTTCCACCGACTCCATCCTGAGATCCGCCTGACCCTCGAGGTGGTCAATCGGAGCCAGGTACGGGAGTCACTGCTGGTGGGGAGCGCCGACATCGGGGTGGCGGGCAAGCTCTGGGACGACGACCTGCTGATCAATGAGCCCTTCCTGGAGAACGAGCTGGTCTGTGTGAGCTCCCCGGACCATCCGCTGGTTGCCCGGGAGCCGGTGCGGCTGGCGGACTTGCTCCAGGGGCCACTGCTGCTGCGGGAGCCCGGCTCGGGTACCAGGGAGACTGCGGAGTCGATCCTGCGTCAGGCTGGCCTGGAACCCGCCCCGGCAATGCAATTGGCCAGCAACGGTGCCCTCAAGCGGATGGTCGCGGGAGGTCTGGGAGTGAGCATCCTCTCCACTTACGCGGTGCGGTTGGAGCTGGAGAGCGGGCATCTCCACCAGCTTCAGGTGGAGGGGTTCCCGGTCAAGCGAGTGTGGCACATGATCTGGTCCCGCGACCGGGCCCTCAGCCCGGCTGTCCACGCGTTCCGTGAGCACCTGCGTGGCCAGGACTGGAGGGGCGCTCTGGGAGTGCCGCTGGGAGCCGAGTAGGGGGCGGAAATCGGTGGGAAGGGAGGGGAGAACCATCACGCCGTGAATGCGGTCCGCGAACTCTCTTGCCGCAACCGGCAGCCACCGCCAGGGCGTGATGATCAGCCTGGAGGGGGCCCGCTCCAAGAGGCTCATCGATATCTGCCACTTCTTGGAGAGGGCTGTCAGGTACGCCACCAGCCGCCGACGCTCAGCTAGGAGACGTGCTGCCGGTGTGGGCGGTGGCGCTGCTAGCCTGCGGCAGGCCAGCAATCATCTCCAGGGCGTGCGGCAGGGCTGCCCAGACCGCCTCCAGGCTCTCCCTGGTGGCCTTGAGCGCACCGGGCAGGGCTAGGACTAAAGTGCGGCCGCTGACCACTGCCACCTGGCGCGAGAGCATGGCGTGCGGGGTCTGGGTGAGACCCGCCGCACGCATCGCCTCGGCAAAGCCGGGCGCCTCGTAGTCCCCGACTGCTCTGACCGCCTCCGGAGTGCGATCGCGGGGATGGAGGCCGGTGCCACCGGTGCAGACGATCAGGGCTGGGTGCAGTTCCTTGATCGCCCGACGCAGCCAGTCCGCCACCTGGTCCGGCTCATCCGGCAGGAGAGCACGGGAGATCAGCTCCCCGGGAAGCTCGAGCAGACGGCCGGCGAGCCAATCGCCACTGGTGTCCTGGCGTCTTCCGGCAGAGCCCTCGTCGCTGACCGTGAGCAGCGCCACCGGCCACCGACCGGCCACCTCGGGGGGCTCGCAGCGTTCATCCTGGCTCACGTCTCGGTCCCCACCCTCTCCTCGGCCAAGAGGCGGGCTAGTCGATGATCTGGGATCCGGGCCTGGCTGAAGTCCTGAAAGCGGGACCGCAGCGCCGCGTACTGGGCGGCCAGGGCGGCATCGTCGTCTCCGGGTGGCACCTGCCAGTCCTCCAGGTAGTGGACGGCCGAGATTCCCGCCTGGAGCGACTCTTTGAGACAGCCGAAGCAGGGTCGCATGGTCGAGTAGAGGGTCGCTCCCAGGGTGGACTGGCCAAATCGGGCGGCTGCCAGGACCGCGTTCTGCTCGGCGTGGACACAGATGCAGAGGTCGTACCCGCGGCCAGCCGGATAGGCCTCGGTGTCCCGATTGGCGCAGCGGTGGCAGCCATCCTCAGAACAGTTGGGCATTCCGATCGGGGTGCCGTTGTAGCCGGTGCTGATCACCCGATCGTCCCGCACCACCACCGCTCCCACCCTGCGGCCCAGACAGTCGGCCCGGGTGCGCGCCGCCAGGGCCAGCAGTAGGAAGTACTCCCGCTTGGAGGGCCGATCCACGGGCTGATTGGTCACCGGGAGTGATCACCGCAAGAGAAACTCACCCGGTGAGTTTGCCATCCCGGGGCGGAACCCTCACGGCTTGCAACGGCGGTCGGTGCCGACTGGAGATCGCCGTCGCGGCCTTGGTCACCTGGCGAAGCCGGTCTGTCGGCACCACCGCTAAGAACCTCGGCCATTGGCCGGGTGACCGCAGCTCCGCGGATTCGGGACGGTCGTGGTCGGCACTCAACCGGTAGCCCCTGCCGGACCCCCGTCGGTGCATCCCCAAGGCGGTACGCTCCGCTCATGCGCCACCGCAGGTCGATCTCGCCAGCCGGGGCAGCCGGATACCCCCGATCTCTTGCCGGTTCTGCGAGTCGGGCCGATAGGGTCGGCGGCTGTGACCCGTTCCTGGAGGATCAGATTGCCCGAGTCACGGCAGCTGGGCAGCTCAGCCCGCTCCGGATCAACTGATGGCCACCGCTGGGGACTTGGCTGGACAGATTGCTCTGGTGACCGGAGCCAGCAGGGGCCTTGGGCGGGGGGTGGCCACTGTCCTGGGGAGCGCCGGGGCGACTGTCTACGTCACCGGTCGGAGTACCCGGGAACGGCCGGCGGTAGCTGAGTTTCCCCACTCCGTGGAGGAGACCGCGAACGAGGTCACGGCGGCTGGAGGTCGCGGGATTGCGGTTGTCTGTGATCACACCGATGACGAGCAGGTCCGTGCTCTCTTCGCCCAGGTCCAGCGAGAGCAGGGTCGACTTGATCTTTTGGTGGCCAACGCGTGGGGTGGTTATCTGCCGTACGCCGAGCACATGGACTGGTTCACAAAGCCGTTTTGGGAGCAGTCGATGGATCGTTGGGACGGGATGTTCAACGCGGGGTTGCGATCCCACCTTGCCACCAGTCTGTACGGAGTTCCACTGCTCCGCGAAACTGGCCGGGGGTTGTTGGTGTTGACCACGTTTACCAGGGGCAAACGCTATCTCGGCAACATATTCTACGATCTCGCCAAGAACGCGGTTCCGCGCTTCGTCACCTTGATGGCCGACGAGCTGATCGAGAGCCAGGTGTCGGTCGTCGGCCTGTCGCCGGGCTGGGTCGCGGTGGAGCGGATGACTGGTTTGGACACCAACCAGCAGGCGGAGATGGAGTCGCCGAGCTACACCGGACGGGCGGTCCTGGCGTTGAAGCTGGACCCGGCGGTCGGGCGACGCTCTGGCCAGACTCTGGCTGTCGATGATGTGGCTCGCGCCTACGGGTTCACCGATCTTGATGGGCGGCAGCCGACCCCCTACCTCATTGAGCCCTAGTCCCTCTCGCCCTTAGAACCGTTCCGGCTGCCCCGGCAGTCTGGCGCGGTCCAGCTAACGTTGCACTTGGGCAAACCGCGGACCTCGCCAAGTCAGAACTTCGCTGGCGCCCTGGTCGTTGGTCTGGTAGCGACGATGTTCCACGAAGGCCCAGGTGATGAGGAGCGATAGGGATCTGGCCAAAGAACTCTGCGCCTATTCTCCCGGGCGCCGTTCCGAAGCTCTCTACCAGTAAGCACGCGTTGCTGCGATCTCCCGACGACTCTCGTCGCAGAAACGCGGCGCTAGGAGTCGCGGGCCTCGGGTCGCGTGGGCTGGAACAACTCGACGGGATTGCCCGAAGGATCGTCGACCAGGATCTGCCTGCCGCCCACCCCGTCGACGATGTCGTTGCGGATGTGGACTCCGGCTTGGCGCAACTTCGCGACCGTCTCCTCGAGGTCCGAGACCTGGAGTGAGATGCGGTTCCAGCCCCCGGGTTCGGGCTTGGTCCCGTCGGACATCACCTGCCCGCCGCCAGCCTGGGTGCTCGGCGCGCTGAGCAAAAGACGCAGTCCATCTCTACCCAAAATGGCGAAGGTCGGTGCCGGGTGTATCTGCTCCTGGAAGCCCAAATGGCCGCAGTAGAAGCTGATGGCTGCGTCCACGTCGTGGACGATGTAACGCACGCTGACCGTGGCCATTGGCTGTCACTCCTTGGTTGGTGGCCGCCATACAGGCGAATGGTGACCGGTCCGGTGGGCGCCCAGGACGGAAAGGGTTTGACTCAGAACCGTAGCCTGCACCCTGGGCGTCTCTCCGGCGGGTACTTCGACGCGACGGTTGGCCATCTTTTCGGGCTCTTTCGTCATGATTGGGTCAGCTGGGCGGTGGTCACCACGGTGGCGAACTCGTGGTGAAGGCTGGCCGCAGTGGCGCGGCAGATCTCATCGGCGGACACCGTTTGGCCGTCCGGTCCCTGACGGTCGAACGCGCAGGTGGCGTCCAGGGCGAAGAAGGTCTGGTAGCCGAGGTCGCCGGCCATCCGAGCGGTAGTTTCACAGCAGTGGTCGGTGGCGATTCCGCAGATCACCACCGCCGCCACCTCCTTCTCCTGCAGCCACTCGTCGAGGTCGGGCCGCCCATAGAAGGCGGAGTGGACTCGCTTTGTGATCAGGAGGTCGGGCTCACCGCTCACGACCGGCTTGAAGTCGTTCCCCGGCTGGCCCGGAGCGAGGGGAGAGTCCGGCCCCTCGTCCGAGTCGTGGCGGACGAAGACGACCGGCTGGCCGCGCTCCCGCCAGCTCCGCAGCAGCGCCTCCACGTTGGCCTCGCAGCCGGGATTGTTGCGCTGACCCCAGACCGGGTCGTCGAAGCCCGCCTGGACGTCGATCACCACCAGAGCACAGGGCTCTGGCACGACCATCAGCCGGAGACGGCCTTCAGGATCTCGGGGTCCAGCCCGGGGTACTTAGCCAGGTATTCGGTCCGCTCCTGGCGCAGCCGTTCCACGATCGCCTGGTGTTCATCGATGCGGCCCTGGCGCTGGTAGAGGCGGCGTGGCTGGAGCAGCTCGAGGTCGTCGATACCCGGTACCGAGCTCGCCACCTCGTAGCTGAAGTCGGGATCCCTCTCCCAGCTGATGGTCCCCTCGGCGATCGCCTTGACCACGGCCGAGGAGTGGGGGATGCGGATCTTCTTGGCCCGGGGGTCGCCTTCACCGCCGCCGACCCAGCCGGTGTTGAGCAGGAAGACCTCGAAGTTGCCGTTGGCGTGCAGCTCCCGAAAGCGATTCCCCTGCTGGGCGTGCAGCAGGGGGAAGAAGGGGTTGGTGCCGGGCACCCGCAGCGACTTCCCGGCCTCGGCGGCCCCTCCGGCCGCCGTGCCCTGGGTCTCTCCCAGCATGAAGTAGGCGGCCGCCTGCTCGACCGAGAGCCGGGCCACCGCCGGAATCAGCCCGTCATTGCGGTTGAGGATCAGCAAGGACGAGACCGGCGCGATGTCCCGGGCGTCCCGTGACCAGCCCAACGCCTCCATCGGGAAGACCGCCCGTCCGTTCTGGGTGTAGCTCTCGTCGAAGAAATCGACCGGTCCGCCGACCTCCTTCTGAGAGACGTTCTCCAGGAATGCGACCCGTGAGGTCACTGCCCCATGGATGGTCGGCTCGTCCTCGGCGCTGAGGGCGTAGGTCTTGGCGAAGCAGCCGTTCTCCGAGCCGTAGACGATGCCTCCCGGCATCAAGGCCACGAAGTCGTCCTGGACCGGCTTGCTTTCGTTCTGCCTGGTGAAGGTGGTGGTGGTCTTTCCAGTGCCTGACAGTCCGACTATCAGCAGGGTGCGCTCACCCTGGTCGGTGGGGATCACCTTGCAACCGGCGTGCAGGGGTAGTCCGCCCCGCTGGTAGACCAGCTTGTTCCACATCCGCAGGAGCCCCTTCTTGGACTCGCCGAAGTAGTCGGAGTTGAACACCCGGGTGAGCCCGTTCTCCAGGTCGACGGTGATCAGTCGGTCCTCGGGATAGCCGGGCATGGTCAGTCTGGGGGTGTAGATCAGGGTGAATTCGGGGCGAAAGTCCTCGCCGATCCCCTCGTCCTTGAACAGCAGGTGGTCCTGCATCCCGGCGATGTTGGCCCCAGCTTCCTCGATCACCAATCGGACTGGGGAGCGGAACTCAGGGTCGTTGTTGACGTAGCCGTCGATCACGATGACGTCCTGGCCCTGCAGGTACTCCTCCTGGATTCGGGCCACCCGCCGCCCCTCCTCGGTCGATACGGTCTGACCGGAGGTGATCTCGGGAGCGTCGGTGACGATGAAGGTGGATCCGGTACTCCGGGCCAGCGCCACGGTCTGCACGTTGTAGTTGTCGTAGGCGGTCAGGCGAGCGGTCGGCATTGCCGCGGTGAGTTGGCGAAGCTCTTCCTGCGAGGGGTTGACCCGGGTGTGCCGGGCGGAAGGCGAATAGGGGTCGGCGACCTTGCTCATAAGGACCTCTCTACTCCACTCTGAATGGTGCTTGCGGCACATTAGCAAACGGGTGGCCGGCCAGTTGGGGAGCCCCCTCCTCTTCCCAGTCCGACCGCCCAGAGTTAAGCTGCGCGACCACGGGCACCTGGCACCCTCCAGCCCCAATTCTGACCCAAGGAGACCCTCGGATGACCACACCGAACGAGTTCCGCCCGTCGGGCGGAGCCACCGTGGCTGCGGTGATGACCCGGGCAGTGATCACGATCGGTCCCGAGGCCCTGGTGACCGAGGTGGCGGAGATGCTCGGCCAGCACCACATCACCGGCATGCCTGTGCTGGATGACCACCACCGGGTGGTGGGGGTGGTCAGTGAGATGGACGTGGTCCTCAAGCCAGGGACGACCGTGGCCGACATCATGTCGCCCGAGCCCAGGACCATCGAGGAGGAGGTCCCGCTCAGTGAGGCGGCCGAGATCCTGATGGCACAACGGATCCGGAGGCTGCCGGTGGTTCGCCACGGCAAGCTGGTCGGTCTGATCTCCCGCACCGACCTGGTCACCTTCTTCGCCCGCCACCAGTGGGTCTGCGCCAAGTGCGGGGGCACCCAGCGCGGACTGGAGCCGCCGGAGAGCTGCATCGTCTGCGGAGCGGAGGGCGCGGGCTTCCGGCTGGAGGACGCTCCCGGGGGGATGTGACCGGGGAAGTCAGTCGGCGATCACCTGGGAGAGCTCGTTGCGCAGTTTCAGTTGGGCAAGGTTGTGGACGGCATCGATCCAGCGCACCGTCCCGCTGTAAGAGCGCATCACCACCGAGTGGGTCTCGACCATGCCGTCGCCGAACCTCACCCCGCCCAGCATCTCTCCGTCGGTGATACCGGTGGCGGCGAAGAAGATGTTCTCCCCGCCGCAGAGGTCCTCCGCCAGGAAGATCTGGTCCTCCGAGAAGCCCTCCTTCCGGATCAGCTCGCGTTCCTCATCGTCGCGGGGCCAGAGCCGGCACTGCATGTCGCCGTGGATGCAGCGCACCGCGCAGGCGGTCAGGACCGCCTCGGTGGCTCCGCCGATCCCCAGCAGGACGTCCAGGCCGGTGCGCTCGGGCAGGGCCGCCATCACCCCGGCGGCGACATCCCCATCGGTGATCAGCTTGACCCGGGCCCCGGTGGCGCGGATCTCTCGGAGCAGCTCCTCGTGGCGCGGTCGATCGAGGACCACCACAGTCAGGTCGTGGACCGGGCGGTTCTCGGCAGCGGCGATCCGCTGCAGGTTCTCGGTATGGGAGACGCGTAGGTCGAACACCCCCCGGCCCGGGGGGCCGACCACCAGCTTCTCCATGTAGGCGCAGTGGGTCTGGAGCAGAGTGTCGCGCTCGGAGAGGGCGACGGTGGCGATGCCCCCCGGGAGGCCCCGGGCCACCAGCCTGGTGCCGTCGATCGGGTCAACCGCGACGTCCACCAGGGGGGGGTTACCGTTGCCGATCTGCTCTCCGATGTAGAGCATCGGGGCCTTGTCCTTCTCCCCTTCGCCGATCTTGACTATCCCGGCCATGTCCACGTGGGAGAGGCTCCGGCGCATCGATTCGACCGCCGCCCGGTCGGCGGCGATCTTGTCGTCCCGGCCCATCCAGCGGGCGGCCGACATCGCCGCCCCCTCGGTGACCCGGACCAGCTCAAGGGCCAGATTGCGGTCGATCGGAGTGCCGGGGTCGGCGCCAATCTCGTCCATCTCGAACAGCTCTTCGGCCTTGCTCATGGTGCGCCAGCATACGGTCTGGGCTCGGGCTTCGAGCCAGGGTGCAGTCGGCGGGAAGGCAGCCGGCCCACGCCGCCTGGCTAGGCAGCAGCCACAATTGGTGAAGTGACCGACAGCCCCTCCCCTTCCCCCTCGATCGATAGCACCACTCCCCGCCGGTTCGGCTACGACGAGGCGGCCCGGGCCTTGCTGGTGGAATGGATGGACGGGACGGGCCAGGCGATCCCATTCGCCAGACTGAGGCGCTCTTGCCCCTGCGCCCTCTGCAGCGGGGAGCTCGGCCGGCCGGGTCGGTTCCAGCTCGATCCGGAGCTCCATCCCGGCGAGGACGAACTCGCCGACATTCAACTGGTCGGCAACTACGGCCTCAAGGCGATCTGGGGCGACGGACATGACACCGGGATCTATCGATTCGAGTTGCTTCGGCAACTGGGCGCGACCGACCAGGTGTAGCAGCGCCTGGCAGGCCGGTCGCGCTGGGCAGATTCGGAGCCAGCCCCGGACCAGATCGCCCGGGAATTAGCTCTCCCGGCCCAAAAGTCGCCGAATGGTGGCTGCCACCACGGTCGGCTTGAAGGGCTTGGCGATCGTCTCCCGGGCCCCGGCGGCCAGTGCCCGCTCACGACCCTCGGGGTCCCGCTGCTCGGGCATCAGGACGATCCCAGAAGGCGGCTCGAAACCCTCTTTAATGAGCCGGCGGCAGAGCTCCCGGCCATCCTCCTCAAGGGTGACATCGCACAACAGAAGATCCACTCCGCCCCTACGGACCAGGGCCTCAGCCTCCCCGGCGCTCCGCACCCAGAGGAGGGTGTGACCCTCCATCTTGAGTTTGAATTCCAGGATCCGGCCGATCATCGGCTCGTCTTCCGCGAGCACCAGGGTCGCCGGCGCTTGGGGATCCACAGGATCGAGTCTAGAGGTCAGGTGATCCTCCGCCTTCAGTTCCGGTTACGGTCCGGAACCGGGGCTGCGACATGGAGATCGGATCTCCCGGTCCGATCGAAGAATTGCTCCTCGTGGACGGGACCAAGAAGTGGGGGCAATCCGCGGTCGCCGCGATCATCGCCAGCGTGGGCGCGCTGGCTTTGATCGGCGGCACCGGCGCGCCCTTGGTCAGGGCCAACTCCAGCTCAACTCCCCCTTCCCCGACCACTCTGTCGGCTCTGGTCACCAAGGCCAAGGCGGAGCTGGTCAACCTCGGCGCCGAGGTGCAGACGGCGCGCGAGGCTATCGCCAGCGACAAGACCCAGATCGCCCAGGAGCGCAAACAACTGGCAAGTCTGCTGTCCGAGGAGTACACCGGTGCCCCCAACGGACTGCTCTCCATCCTGGCCAGCCCCGACTTCAACGCTGCGCTGGACACCCAGATCGAACTCTCCCAGCTAACCCAGTCCCAGCAGCAACTACTGCTGAAGTTGACCCAGGCTGTGCGCGCAGAGCAGGCCAGCGAGGCCGCCCTCCAGCAGGAGCAGAAGCAGGAGGCGGCCACGGCGGCCCGGCTGCAGGCTGAAGAGATCGTGGCTGAGTTCCAGGCGACCGCAGCGGCCACCACCCAGGCGCAGGCCAAAGATGGCCCCGCCTCGACTACCTCACCCGGCGCTACGTCGACCCCCACCCCGACGCCTGTGACCACCCCCCCTCCTAGTGCACCAACTCCGACTCCGACCTCAACTTCGCCACCTCCGAGTGGGACTGGCGGACCGTTCACGATCACCACCAACCTGACCCTCCCCAGTGGCATCTCCTTGGGGCAGATTCAGGAGTTCCTCCAAGGCTCCCCACTGGAGGCGGATGCCAGCTACTTCCTCCAGGCTGAGCAGACCAATCACGTCAGCGCCATCTACCTGGTCTCCGATGCCGTGCTGGAGACCGGTTTTGGTACTTCCCAGATCTATCTGCAGGACCATAACCTCTTCGGGTTTGAGGCGTACACATCGGACCCCGGCGACGCGATGCAGTTCGCCAATGACCAGGCATGCATCGCCTACGTGTCGGCCTTCGTTGCGGTCAACTATCTGAGCTCGAGCGGCGAGTTCTACACGAGTTACGGGCCGACTCCCCAAGGGATGAATGTCCACTACGCGACCGACCCGAATTGGGCTAGCAAAATCGCTGAGCTAGGAGCCGACCTCCAGCTCGAACCCACCTGACCAACCCGGGAAGGGGTTGATTAGCCTTAGTGAGGTGAAGGCGGGTGCGGAGAAGGAGCCCCAGAGAGCGTCGAGCGGTCCCGACCGGCCGATCAGGGATTACTTCTGCCTCGCCGACGGGCGGACGGCGGCGCTGATCAACCCGGACGGTGGCTGTGACTTCTGGTGCTGGCCGAGATTCGACAGCCCCTTTTCTCTAGCGGCTCTCCTCGACCCCGGACGAGGTGGTTCGGTCGGGGTGACGTCTGCTCGCGGTACCGCTAGCTCGGCCAGCTGGCTCGGGAGGTCGCGGGTCATCCGGTTCGCTTTCCCCGGTGGCCTGGAGATCCAGTGCGGACTCGTGGACGACGGCACCGGCCAAAGTGCCTTGGTCTGGCTGGTAGACGGACCCGCGGGCGAACTTATTCAGATCTACCTGGCCGACCCTAGCGCCGGAGGCGGCGCTGGCTGGACTACCAACCCCTACGGGGCGCTGCTGGGCAGCGGAGCCCTTCCGGACGGCCCGGGCGGCCCGCTGATCCTGACCGTGAGTAGTCAGACACAGGCTGGTCGGCGCGGTCTAGTCGCCCAGCTTCCAGAAGAGGGGCTGATGGTGTGGCTGGGAGCTGCCAGCGAAGGCGGGTTGCGTCCGGCTCTCCCGGCTCTAGTTGCGGATCGGCCTGAGGAGGCGGTTTCCCGGGCCCGGGAGCTACTGGCAAGGTCGGTCGCCAGCGATCGCAGATGGCTTCTGCGGCTCGAGGAAGACGGTGGTCCACTGGGCGAACTGCTGCGGCGGGCTCCTATCTGGGCGATCACGGCGGTCGACCGCTCCTTGCTGACTCTGCTAGGACTGCAGCACAGGAACACTGGGCTTCTGGTCGCCTCTCCTGTCACCTCGGTCCCGCAGTGGCCCTCCAGTGAAAGGTCCTGGGATTACCGATATGCCTGGCTCCGGGACTGCGCCGACGCCGGGATCGCCCTCTGCCACGCGGGAGCCTTCCCAGAAGCGGAGTCGGTGGCACGGGGATTGGCGGGGCTGCTGGCCGAGCACCCCGACCTGGCGGCTCCAGTGCGCCGGCTTTCGGGAGAGGAGCTTCCCCCTGAGCACTTTGTGAGCCAGCTGCGGGGCTACTCGGGTTCCCCTGTCCGCATCGGAAACGACGCCGCCGGGCAGGTTCAGCTTGACACGCTGGGGGAGGTTGCCCGGCTCGCCCTGGAGCTTGACCGCCACCAGCGGTGCCCTGATGAACTCCTGCGGCAGGTACCGCCCCTGGCCGACGCGGCGGTGCGGCGGTGGCGGCTTCCTGATCACGGAATCTGGGAAGTTCGCGGAACTCCCAAAGACTATGTCCACAGCAAGGTAATGGCGTGGTCAGCGCTCCAGGCGGCTTGCGCAATCGCTGAGCGGGGCCGGATCAGGGGACCAGTTGCCGCCTGGCAGGAGGAGTCGGCAGCGATCGAGACCGAGGTCCAGCGGCGGGGCCGAGGGCAGGCCGGGGAGCTGGTGATGTCGTTCCAAAACTCCGGCGCCGACTCCGCGCTCCTGGCCGCGTACCTGGTTTCGTTCATCCGCCCGGACCTACCTGAGGCAGACGCTACCCTGCGCCGGGTCACTCGAGACCTAGGAAGGGGCCCCCTGATGGCCCGGCATACGCCCGAGCGGGATGGCATCGACGCACCCTGTTTCCCATTCATCTTCCCGGGTCTCTGGGCGGCGATCGCCGAGGTCCTCCTGGTGCGAAGCGAAGCCGCCGAGGCGCGGCTCTTGGCCATCTGCCAGCTGGCCGGCCCGGCTGGCCAGCTGTCTGAGGCGGCCGATCCAAAGACCGGCCAGCTGTGGGGCAACTATCCGCAGGTGCAGAGCCATGCGGCACTGCTGGACGCCGCACTCGCCATCTGGGCGCCTCCGCTCCGGAGATTCGATTGACCCACCCATATACTGAACGGCGGAGGAGCCGGGACTGCCTTGGGCACTCTCGCCCCGTTCGTCTAGTGGCCAAGGACACCGCCCTCTCAAGGCGGAGATCAGCGGTTCGAATCCGCTACGGGGTACCACACTTGCCGCCACCAGCGGCCATCAAAGGGAAGCCGTGAGCAACACACCAGATCAGCCGACGAGCCCCCAGCGTCCACTGACGAGCCTCCCAGTAGCCCCTCACGGACACCAGATCCAGGCGGCTCACCAGACGGTGCTCCCTGCCGAGAACCCGCGGGCCGTCTCCTCCCTGGAGGAGATCCTTGGCCCGTCGGGCAATGCCCCCGGCGCGGATCGGATGGCCCCTCTTGGCCAGCTGTGCGGCCAGTTCCCCACGTTCCTCGATGGCTGGGCTCGGCTTGCGGAGGCCGCCTACTCCAGTGGGGACCCGGTCGCCAGCTATGCCTTCGCCAGGGTGGGGTATCACCGGGGCCTCGATCGGTTGCGCAAGAACGGCTGGGGAGGTACTGGCCAGGTGCACTGGTCCGAGCCCACCAATCGGGGTTTCCTGCGCAGCCTCTACCTGCTCATGCTGGCCGCGGCCGCCATCGGCGAGGAGGACGAGGCGTCCCGTTGCCACCAATTTCTGCTCGACCTGGACCCCGATGACGGTATCGGAGCTAGCGGGCTGACCAGGCTGCCTCCCGGTGAACTGGTGGAGGCGACCGAGCTTCCCTAGGAAGGCGTCGGCGAGTCGTCCTCCGGAGGTGGAGCCAGCTTGCCGTCCTTGGGCACAGGTCCCTTGAATCCGGCCGCGGTCCGGTGGCCGCCGCCGCCGTAGCGGGCAGCGATCAGGCTGACGTCGACCCCGCCCGGGGTAGAGCGCAGAGACCAACGGGCCATGTCACCGCTGCCCTGCCACCACACGCCCGCGAAGGGATGGCCCGCGGCCAGTACGTCACCCAGCTCGCTCTGCAGGACCGCGCTGTTCACGGTTGGTACCACGGTTCCGAGGATCTCCACCATTGATGCGTGGGCGGCCACCCGCTCGACCATGCGACGCTGGTAGCGGAGCAGGGCACGACCCTCGACGCGCAGCTGCTCGACATCAATGGAATCCCATGTTTTGAAATCGAAGTCGTGCGCGCGAAGGGCGGCCGACACCTCCTCGCTTTCGGGCAGGTCGTGGCGCCAGAGATCCCGGTCCTGCACGTAGCGGAGCAGCGGCGGAACTGGTGACTCATGAAGATACTGCCAGGCCATCACCGCTCCGCTGCGATTCATGTCGAACACGCAGTAGGGGAGGTCGGCCAGCTCGCTGGCGGCGGATCGGTGATGGTCAAGGACGACCAGGCTGGCCGAGGACTCGGCTAGTTCCTCGGTGGTCCCCCGGTCGTAGGCGAAGTCCGCCATCAGCACGTGCCGCCCCTTGGTCTTGGGGGGCGGGTCGCCATGGTTGACGGGCACGTAGTCGGCACCGTCTCCATAGCGTTTCCAGGCGGCGAATGCGGCTCCAAACCCGTCGGGACAGTCGCCGTGATACACGACCAGCGGACGAGACTCCGAGCCGGTAGTAGCGTCGGTGCGCTCGGGTGCAGCCATAACCATTAAGGTACCCCTCTCTTCAGCAGTCATCGGCTAGGGGTAGATGAACCCCAAGATTCCCTGCGTATTGGGAACGGAACGCAGGTCCTCGTGGCCGGGGACGTAGTTCGCCTCTTCCACGTAAAACCCCTGGCCTGCCGGCCCAGTGCCAGTCTGGACGACCCACGCCACATGGCCGAGGTCGCTGTATGCGCCGCCGGGGCGAAATACCACCATGGAACCCACTTCCGGGGTCATCCCCTCGGGGTAAGGGTCGAGCATGCTCGCATTACCAGAGATCCAGCCGTCGG
This sequence comes from Candidatus Dormiibacterota bacterium, assembly GCA_049799515.1. Classification (GTDB taxonomy): domain Bacteria; phylum Chloroflexota; class Dormibacteria; order Aeolococcales; family Bog-877; genus Bog-877. Next base: position 49,430 of record JBARIA010000143.1, read on the forward strand.
CGTTCGCCGACCAGCCGACATACGCCTCCGAAGCCACGAACCAGGTGCACTGTCCTGGTGGGTAGTTGTCCGGTGCCGAGCCAAAGTTCGGGTAATCGGGATCCGAATAGACTTGGAGGATCGTTCCGCCTGCCCCGAGGGATCCGCCCCCTTCGGAGACCGCCTCCTCCTCCTGCAAGTTCTGGATCTGGCTCGACAAGCTCTGGATTTGCGCCGAGATCTGGGCTGCCTGTCCGCTGAGGCTGCTCTGCTCGGAGCTGTAAGTGTCCTCCGCTGACTGCAGCTGATTGCTCTGGCTCTGCAGTCCGCTGACCAAGACCGCAACCGCTTGCTCCTGAGCCTGCTGCTGGGCTTGTAGCTTCTTCAGAGTGTTCGCGTCACTGATCAACTGCTTGGTGAGTGAGTCAAACTGCTGCCGCACCGTCTGAAGGTCTACCGTGTCGTCCACCAACTTGGAGATATTGGAGCTATTGGCGATCGCCGCAGCTAGAGAGTTGCTGGAATCCCTCTGGTAGAGGGTCGTGACCAACGCGGCCAGCTCGGTTCGATCACGGGCCATCTGTGCTTCGGTGGTTGTCAATTGATTGGTTGTCGCGGTGAGTTGAGCGTTCGCAACGCTCAGGGCGATTTGCTCCTGAGAAAGCTTCTGCTGGATCGCGGTTATCTGGATCTCCGTGGTGGCGGCCTGCTGCCCAGCTGATGCAGCCTGGCCCTCGAGGGTTTGGAGTTGGCTGATCAAAGCGTTCTGCTCTGCTTGAAGCGCTGAGATCTCGGACCCATAGCTGGCAGCCGCCGGACCAGTTGTTAAAAGCGATGCCGCCATGGCGGCAATTCCGAACACACCCAACTGGGCGGCGGCGCGTAGTACTCGCTTAGTTCGGAATTGAGACATAGGCTGGAACGTGAGATGTGATTGTCTCGGCCTCTGACTCTAACAGCGATCACGGTGGCCTGCAAGTTCAGTGACAAGTTCGTACTGCGGTCAGGGCCAGTACCGCCGCCTCCCGCAGGGTCAGGCCGTCGGGTGGCCGGATCGATCGCTCGGCTTTAGGCCGCGATCCCGAAGACGACGGCTCCCAGCCCGACGAGCTAGCGCGCGAAGATAAGTCGGGGCCGGGGAAGTGCGCTACTTCATGCCTCGCGGTCGGTGGTCATCGCAGCTGACCGCCCCACCAGCTTGGGGAAGTAGCCGCGCAGGATCAGGACCCCACTGCGGCTGACCACCTCCACCAGGGCCATCACGATCAAGCAGGGCGCCCAAGCACCGATGGTCAGGTGGTGAGAGGCGCTGAACTGGGCGATGCCGGGCCCTCCGCCGTTCTGGGCATAGAGGGCGAAGGCCAGCCGGGCGCTGACCCCCAGGACCCAGAAGATGACCGCCAGCCAGGTGGCCTTGACGAAGGGCACCCCACCGGGGCCCGGGTAGACCCTGGTGAAGACGGCGCACAGGGTCCCCAGCGCCAGGCCCACAACCGCTCCCAGCACAACCAGGATCAGGTCATTTCCGCTGGTAGGGATGCCGTGGAGGTAGCTGACCGCGGCCACCGCGACCAGTAGCAGCGGGAGGTAGAGGGTGAGCCCGGCCAGGCGACGTCCCCGGATCTGCTGGAAGACGAGCAGGATGAGTACCGCACTGAGCAGGTAGTCGGTAATGGACATGGCTTAACTTTGCCGGAACGGGTGGGTGGAGGTCGACCATCCAGCGATTGAGTTCCGGGTCGACTCTTCTCCACCCCGCCAGATCGTCGGATCAGGGGCAAAACACCGCGGCCGATCGAGACGAGCCTGTGGCAGTTCCGTTCACCAGAAATGAATTGCTGGAAGCAGAATCGGACTACCAGGTGAATACGAGACGGAATTCCGCTGCCGCCGCTCTGTCGGGACTTGGTTCCGCAGTGGAGAGCGTCCGCGCCCCGGTTCTGCTCTCTGGCGATAGGGTTCGCCTGCTCCGGCGGTCGCTTCCATTCATGGCACTGGCGGTGATCGCGGACCTCAGTGCCGCGCTCCCTTCGGGACCCAAGCAACCGTTCCCGTTCATCATCGGCACAATCCTGCTTGGCGTGGTCTGCGCCGCCAACTTCCTCGAATGGCGAAGCTATCCCCGATGGGCCGCGATTCTCCCGGCCCTCCTCTACGTCGTCTCGGCGATGCTGATCATCGTCTCGGTCGGCACCATGCAGACCGGGATGGTGCCGGTCTTCCTGGTGCCGGTGCTCTGGACCGCGCTCTACCAGCGCAAGTGGCAGTCCGTCGTGGTCGTCACCGCGTGCATCCTGGCCATAGTCGGACTCTCCCTGGGGGAGCACGAGCAGTTCATGACCATGGTTCGGCGCGCGGCCTTCTGGGGGGCCGCCAGCATCGTCCTGACCGTGGCAACCCATGGGCTGCGCGACCGTCTTCACCGGGCACTCGCCGAGCGTGAGGAGTCGCTGCGCCAAGCGGACGGCCTGAGCCAGGCGGCCCAACACCTCACCTCCTTGCTCCAGCCCGACGCGGTGCTTTCCGAGGCCTGTTTGCTTGCAGCAGTGATGGTCTCGCCGCCCGGCGTACTGGCCCGACGGGCCAAGTACTTCCGAATCGACAGGGACACCGCGACGGGGGAGTGGGAATTCGACGAGACCGAGAATCGCTCCTCATCAACCTATCCACTTGCCGAACACCCCTACCTCACCAAGGTGGCGCGGACCCTGGAGCCAGCCTGCGGCGCCTATGACCTGGACGCGGTTGGCCCCACCCTGCGAGCGAATCTGCTCAGCACCGGCACCACCCACGGCGCCTGGATTCCCATTGCTCCCAACGGCGTGTTGCACGGGGTGCTGACGGTCTCAGCCAGAGGCATGGCCATCTCCGATGAACTCTTCTCCCGAGCCATCTCTCTAGGCCACATCGTGGAGCTGGCGCTGTCCAATGCCCTGGCCCTGCAGCTGAGCAGGCGGGAGGCGGCGACCGACCCCCTGACCGGGCTTGCCAACCGCCGTGGCTTCGAGGTTGAGGTGGCCCAGGTAAGGGGTCGTCGCCCATTCGCTGTTCTGGCCCTAGATGTCGATGGGCTGAAGTCGGTCAACGACAGCTTTGGCCACGCCACCGGCGATTCCCTGCTGGTCTGCATCGCCCAGGCCGCGACCAGAGTCATGCGACAGGGCGACCTGGTGGCTCGCACCGGCGGTGACGAATTCGCCGCGTTTCTGTTGGATGCCAGCGAGGAGGGCGCCAGCCGTGCAGCGGAGCGGATCCTGGCAGCTCTGCAGCAGACCAAGGTCGATGGGGTGGTCCCGTCGGTGAGCATTGGAGTCGGCTGTGGCTCTCCGGATGCCGAGATCATGGATGTGCTGCGGGAAGCCGATGCCGCGATGTACGTGGCCAAGCGCCAGGGAGGCAACTCCTACGTCCTCGCCGAGTCTGCCCTGGTGGAACAGCAGGCTGGGTGAGCTCCCGGCCGACCGGCTGAATCCCTAGCCGCCCTTCTCGATGCCCTTCTTGGGGGCGCTGGTCGGCTTCTCGGGTAGTTCAGGAGAGGCTGGGGTGCGCTTGGCGGTGGCCCGATGAGCGCGGCGCTGCTGAGTTACCTGGAGCAGGTTCGCCAGTTCCTCCTTGGGGGCTCGGTGAGGCGGTCGCACCGGGACCAGTGAGGACTCCAGGCGGCCCTTGCGAGTCCCTGACCAGGGCCCGGGCGGGGCATCGACGAGGGTGGCCAGGTGGTAAGCAGGGCTCTCATAGTTCACCCGCCAGCCCCGAAAGTGGGGCCAGGCCTCCTCGGCGGTACGCTCGGCCTCCCAGCCGACCTTCAACACCCGGTTCACTCCGTACTGGAACTCCTCGAAGGTGAGCTCAATCGGATCGTCGGGACGGGGATCCGCCTTGACAGTGAACCCGGTGACCCGGGACAGGGAGCGCAGGCAGACCACTCCCATCCGGAGGAACGGTCGGGCCGAGGCAGGGGCGGTCAGTGGGTTGAGAGACAGGTGCATGGCCGCCGCGTCCATGCAGGCCAACAGCGCCAGAGTCCAGGAGGTCCTGGGCTCGGGGGAGCGGAAGTAGAGCAGGGTGGTGTAGCTGGTGTGGCTCTCGGCGATATCAGCGGCCCACTGCTCCCAGCTTCGGTAAAGCTCGGCCAAGTGGTCGAGGTTGTCGATCATGGCATGGCGGGCCAGGATCTCAGGGCCCCAGGGCGGCGAGCCGCTGCTGCTGTCGAGCATGGTCACCAGGGTTTCGCGTTTGTTGAAGGAGCTGTACAGAGTGGGGAGGTAGGAGATCTGGAGGGCGACCACGATCACTCCGGATGCCGTCTCGACGAAGGCGATCGCCGTATCAAGGCCGGTTTCCGCCCGGGCGATTCCCAGCGGCAGGATCGAGGAGGCGCTGAGCCGGATCGCCTCCGCGTAGTCGCCGACACCGCTTCCCCAGAACAGCAGGCTGAAGCCGGCCACCAGCAGACCGATCCAGACCACCAGCCGCAGGACCAAGAAGAGGGGAGCTCCCTGGGCCAGGATCCCGTCCCTTGCCATGTAGTCGGACCTGGTCCGAGCCACGAAGACGGCCGCCCCCTGCACTGCGGCAGCGACGACCGTGGAGAGCCGCGAGGAGACCGCTCGCGGCACGATGACTGTCCGAATCACGCTGCCCAGGGTCCCCAGCGTCAGGAAGAGCCCAACCAGAACGCTGAGGAGGCGGAGCACAATCATCGCCTCCCCTTCTAGCAGATCGCTCCGCTCGCCGGAGCCGGAGGTGGGGAGTGGCCCAGGTCCGCGCGGCAGGGGAATGAGCTAAGGGGCGATCCGTCCGGCGTTCGGACCCGGCACGGCCGTAGCGGCTACTTCTGCCGGCGCTCAGCTACAGATGAGGACGGTTGGGCGGCGCCGGCAACCGGGGCAGCTCTTTGGGAGCCTTCCTAGAGTTGGCCTCCAGGGCCGCGCCGGTGAGCCGCAGTACCGGCCCCAGCCAGCTGGCCCGCCGCCTCCCGGGTCGCCCGGCGGAGAGAGTCGCCGCCGCTGGCATCACCCAGCGGGTGCTGACCACCCGAACCCGCCAGCGTCCCAGGGTCCTCTTGACCATCTCAACCTCGGTGTGCTCGACGGCCGCCCTGGCTGGCTCGGACGGGGCGAAGGCGGTCACGGTCCGATGGCGACCCTGGCTCCACCACCACCAGCCGAGCCGAGCTGCCACCGGCGCTGCCGCCAGTAGGACGGTGGCCACACGGGCTCGAGTGACCGGGCGGTGGGTGGGGCTCACCAGCTCCGCGACCAGGGGACGGCCGGGTGCGTTCTTCAACCTGGTGAGATGGTACCGATCGGGATGTGGCAGCGGACCCTGCAGTGAGCGTCCCCGGGGAAGCTGAGCGGGCTTAGCCGGGAGCTGGATCCGAGTCGGGCTGCGCCGTCACCGGAGCCTCCATCTGCTCCAGGGCGGTGACCACCTCCCTGGTCAGACCTGTGGGGGTGGAGGCGCCGGCCGTCACCCCCACGCGATTGCAGCCGACGAACCACTCCGACTTGAGGTCGGCGACGGTGTCCACCAGGTAGGCGGGCCGATGGGCCAGTTCGTGGACCACCTGCACCAGCCGCTGGCTGTTGCTGCTCCGGGAACTGCCGACAACGATCACCACGTCGCAGTCCTTGGCGGCCTCGACCGCCGCCTGCTGCCGGTCCTGAGTCGCGCTGCAGATCTCGTTGTGAACCTCGATGTGTGGGAAGCGCTCCCGCAGTCGATCGATGATCGACTGGGTGTCCCACACCGATAGGGTGGTCTGGGTGGTGACCGCCAGCTTCGGAGCCGAGAGCTCCAGGGTGTCGACGTCCGCCAGGGACTGGACCAAGTGGATCTTGTCGGGAGCCTCGCCGAGCACCCCCTCAGGCTCCGGGTGGCCCGCTTTGCCGATGTAGATGACGGTGTATCCCTCGCCGGTCAGCCGCTGGACCAGGTCGTGAGTGCGAACCACGTCGCTGCAGGTGGCGTCGACCACGTTGAGCCCTTTGGCCCGGGCCCGATCCTTGACCTCGGGGGATACCCCGTGGGCGGTCAGCACCACCGTCCCCTCGGTCACCTCCTCCAGCGCCTCCAGACGGGAGGGGGCGTCGATCAGTCTCACACCCCGCTCGGCGAACTCCCGGGTCACGTGCTCGTTGTGGACCAGATAGCCGAGCATCGCTACCGACTCGCCCTGGTGCTCATCGGCAGCCTGTCGGAGAGCTCGGACCGCTTCGACCACCCCATGGCAGTACCCGCGGGGTCGGATCTTGACTACTTCCACGCCTCGATCGTAGCAGTCACTGCGGAGAAGCTCGATCTCAAACGGGCTCCCGGCACTCCCGCCGCTAGCGGTCTCGGAACGGCTCGGCGAGCCCGCGCTCAGACCGGACCAGCCTGGGCCAGCGGAGCCTGCGTTCCTCCTCGCCAGCCCGTTCCACCTCAGCTGGCGCCCTCCCGGCCGATCGTGACCGGGACCTTGAAGGGTGCGGCTCGTCCCCGGGCTCGGACCGGTTCAGGTTGCGGCGGACCGTGGTAGGTCTTCGGGACGCTTCGACCACCGTCTCCAGCCAGGCCCAAGCGCGATAGGCGGAATATCCCGCCAGCCCCAAGAGGGTGATCGAACCGACCCCGTTGAGGAGTCCGGCCAGCGGGGGGAGAACGATCGAGACTGCGGCGCAGGCCCCGACCAGCGCCAGCGCCGACTTGATCCGACCCTTGCCCATCACCTGATAGATGTCCGTCTCTTCGGCCTAAGTGGGCCGGGTACGATCCCGAGCAGATGTCCACTAACCTGGTGACCGGCTCCGGCCACGGCCCGCACGGACACAGGACCTGGCTCCACCTGCTCTCCGAGGATCCGGCGTTTGTCCCAGGACCGGAGCAGGTGGATGGCACTGCCCAACTGTTGGTGGAGTGCGGTCTGGCGACCCGGGGCTCCGACCCGGACATTCTCCTGCCCGGTCCCGCCTTCGCCCGACTGCTGCTGGCCCCAGGCAGGCTCCCGATGGCCGGGCCCGTTCGCGGCGAGGTTCGACTCGCGGTAGGAGTGCTCCGCTGTTATCCGGACCCCGGGCCCGATGGCTTCGACACCGAACCGCTCCAGAGCTACCTGGCCGACTGCCCCACCTGCGGGGTCCAACTGGAGTTCTTTCGGCTGCGCTTCCCTGACCCCGACCCCATGCGGGCCGCCTGCCCCAGCTGCGCCCGGGACTTTGACATCTCCACCCTTCTCTGGTCTCCCCGGCTGCCGGTGGCTCGGGCCGAGCTGACCTTCGGTGATCTGGAGGGTCGACCCTCCTTGCGGGGGACTGGCTTCTTCGGTCAGCTCGAGCAGCTCTGGGAAACTTCGCTCTTCGAGGTCTATGTCACTCTCTGAGGCGCTCACAGCTCCGTCGCCGCCAGCCGCCGAGCCGCCCTGGTCCAGCGCCGCCCCGCCCCCTCGGCGCTGGACCCGTAGTGCGACGCAACATTCAAAGCGCCGGGAACCCGGAGCATCAGGTAGAGCGCGGCGAACGCGTAGAGGATGCCGATCACTCCGTGACCATGCGTAAACGCCAACTCGATGGCGCTCCGCAAGACCAGCAGCTGCACGAACTGCATGAAGAGAGTGATCACCAAAAGCCGCAGCCACTGCCGCGAAAACGCTCTGGTCTCGGGTAGGATCCAGGCGATCGCGGCCAGTGGTGCGGCGGCGCAGAGAACTGCCAACAAGGTATAGCGGACGACGTAGGCGAGCACAAGAATGACTACGGCGATGACCAGCGCTGCTGCAAACAACAGCAGGAAAATGTTGGTGGAAGCGGACTGCAGCGCGGAACCACTGAGCGGTGTATCCCAGGGCAGCTGGGCCAGACTGACACTGCCCCCACCCGCGACGACCGCACTCAGCGCGTTGTTGAGGTTGACGGCCTGCTGAAGCAACGGTAGAGATACCACCCCCAAGGCCAGCCCCACCAACACCCGAGGAAGAACCACTTGCAGGTGATGGCGAGCATCGCCCGCGCTGACCACTGTCCGCAGTGAGCTGTAGATGAAGACCGCCACCAGCAGAGCCCCGGCAGCACCTAGTAGGAGGTGATTCAGTTGGGCCACACCTGGCGTATCGGTGAAAGGTTGGTGTCGGAGTGGGGCCGCGGCGTCGTAGGTGCCCAAGAGGTAGGTCCGGAGCGCCGCATCGAGAGCCTTCCGCGAGGAACTCACGAACGAAGTCAGGGTGCCGCTGATCAGATGGTCGAGCAGGGAGAGTGGATGAAGGTCGAAACTCGGGAAGGTCAGTGCGGCCAAGTCTTAGCCGAGGCTGTGGGGCACCGCCGCCAGCAGGACGTGGGTGAGCACCCCGGCCAGCTCCACTCCCAGAGTCCCGACGGCGATGCGCCCCAGCCAGCGCTGGGCCTCCATCGCGCTGTGTGGGTTGGGTGCGACCACCCGCCAGACAAAGGCGCTGACAAAGGCCAGCGTGCCCAGACTGCCGATGATTCCCTGTCCGATAAGGACCCAGGAATTGAGCAGCGAATTGAGCTCACTCACGAGATGACTCCCCCCGAAGACCGAGATGCTCCCTCCCCTATGTCCGCCGGGAGCAGGAGCTGGTGCCAGTCAGCCGCAGTCGGCTGACCAGGGAGCTTCGGAGCTGGTGGCGACGATGGTCACCGGTCCGTCGTTTACCGAGTCGACGAGCATGTGGGCCCCGAACTGTCCCTGACTCACCCGCACCACTCCCAGACGACGCAGCTCCTCGCCGAAAAGCTGGTACAGCTCGCGCCCGCGTTCCGGGCCCGCCACCGCGGTGAATGCTGGACGGTGACCCCGACGGGTGTCGGCGAAAAGGGTGAACTGGCTGACCACCAGCGCCTCGCCACCGACCTCCAGCAGAGAGCGGTTCATCTTGCCCTCGGCGTCGGGAAACATCCGGAGCCGGGCCAGCCGCTCGGCGAAGTGACGGGCTACCTCCGGCTCGTCGCTGGGTGCCACTCCCAGGTAGATCACCAAGCCGGTTTTTATCGCCGCGATCAGCTCGCCATCGACTGTGACCCTGGCCCGGGCGGCGCGCTGGACCACCGCCCGCAATGAATCAGCCGATGGCCCGCAGGCTGCGGTAGATGCGCATCGCCTCGGCCTCGGCCTCCAGGAAGCCCGGAGCCCGGTCCTGCATGCCATGGATGGCAAAGCTCCACCAGCCGGGAGAGCTGGCCGGACCGGGCAGGGTCACCCCCCGGTAGCGGGGTGGGTAGAAGGTGATGGTGCCCCCCGGGAGCCGCTTGAAGATCGGCCCCGAGACCATGACCTCGTCAATGCTGCGGGGACCGCTCAACTGACCCTCGACCACGGCCAACTGGCGTTGCTTGCGAATGGGGTTGTCTGGATCGGCGACCACCGCCCTGCCTCCCAGCGTCTCGGTCAGCCGAAGCAGGCCGAAGCAGATGGCCAGAGCGTCTGTCTCGTCGCCAGCCAGCCGGACGAAGCCGGCACCGAAGATCGGCTCGCGGCTCTCCAGGCGGAGGTGGCGCAGGTACTCCATCTCAAAGAGCGAGTGGGAGTCGTCGGTGGCCAGCCATGGAGGCTCGGAGTGCCAGCTCCTGGTGGAGGCGAAGTCCGCCACCGCCTCCATCCACTCGACCCCGCCTGCCCGGCCGGGGTTGGTCAGCCGCACGAATAACACCCGGCCCATGGAGATTGATTCTAGCCGTGGTCCCCTGGGGGCCCACTTCACTGGACCAGAGCTACGCGTCAGTTCAGGAGGGCTCTTCGGTGCTGAGCAATCGGTGATACCAAGGCGGTGCCTCGATCTGGATCGGCGAGCGCCGCGGACCCAGGAGCAGGAGGAACTGTCCCCGGCTGGCTCTTTCCAACCACTGACGCTGGGCGTCATCCAGGAGGAACCCCTGCTGCAGCCGGACCGCAGCCGCCGGATGCTGGCTGCCCAGGAGCATGGTCGCCGAGTTGACCGCCATGACCTCGCCGGGGGCGCTGCCCAGGAGGTCTCCTGCTGACTGGGTCAGGAGCACCAGGGATCCCTGGTACTTGCGAATACGCCGCGCCAACTGAGCCATCAGCCGTTGCAGCGGAGCATTGTCGGCCAGCAACCCAGCCTCATCCACGATCGCCTGCTTTCGGCCCCGGTGGGAGCGGATCCAGGACCAGAGCCAATGGGAGACCAGAAGGGTGGCGGCCGGGACCCAGGCAGCTGGCAGCTCGCGAAGCCCCACAGCAGCGGCAATCTCAACCGCCGGGCCCCGTCCGGGGGAGTTGAACAGTGCGCCGGGAGTCCCATCCAGCCAGGGGAGCAACCGATGAGCCACTGACTCGCCAGCTTCGCTCCGCCGGAGTCGGGGGAGGCAGTCCGAAAGCACCGCCGTGCCGGACCCCGCCTCCGACAGGGTCCACCGGACCGCGTCGGAGACCTGGCCGATCTCCGCCGGCGAGAGCTGACCGCAGAGCAGAGAGACCAGTTCTGCCACCGCGCTGGGGGCCTCCCCAGGCTCCGCCATCTCCAGCAGGTTGAACCCGCAGGGAGTCGACTCCCCCAGCGAGAGGTATTGGCCCCCGACCGCCTCGCACCAGCGACGGTGCTCGTTTTCAGGATCCAGGACCACCGTGCGAACCCCCAGACGCACCGCCTCCAATCCCAAAAGTCCACCGAGGTAGGACTTGCCACTGCCAGACGCGGCGACGACCCCCAGGTTGGCGTTGGGAAGGGCCGTCACATCGTGGAGGTTCAGCCAGACAGGGGCTCCCGTGCGGAGGTGCCGACCGAGGTTTACGGCTCCCGCAGTTCTCCCGTCCCAGTCATCCAGCCAGGGCCAGAGGGACGCCAGCTCAGCGCTCTGGACCACCCGTCGCGGCCCTGGCGGTTGGGACGCGAGGAGCTCCGTGTGCAGCCGGGCCGGACCCTGGTTGCACCAGGCCGGGACCAGCGCCGCCCTCAGCGCGGTCATTCGAGACCGCAGCTGACCGGCCAGCTGGCGGGTTTCGATCCAGCTGTCGCCGGCCACGCTCACGGCGATCGCCAGGTCGAAAAGCTTCCCTTCGGATCTGGCCAGTACCTCCCGCAAACGAGCCGCCGAGTCCAACGCAGCCTGCAATCGGGGGTCCCCCTGGTAACCGCGCTCCCCCGCTGCTAGCTCTCTTGCCCGCAGCCCGAGGATCCGCCGCCGGAGGGTGCGGTCGACCTCTCCTTGAGCCCGTGGCCAGATGTCCAGGGCCAGGTCAAACTCGCCCGGCATCCCGACCAGCGACCACAGCCAACCCGGAGCCACTCCCACACCCGGCAGCCGCTCCAGCCACAGCGAGGTCAGGTATCTTCCCCCGGCGCGCAGCATGGTCGGTCGCTCCCGCCACGGACCCTCCGCCAGCGGAGGCGGTCGCTCCTGGACCTTCAGCCGGATCGCGGAGGATGCTGGCAGCTCCGGATCGGTCGCATTCCCAGCCCGGGACACGAACACCTGCCGGCGAAAGACAGGTGTCTGCCGCTTCCCCTCGGCGAGGTGCTCTTCCAGAGCCAGCTGCAACTCGGCTGTCCGGCCGCTGGCCGCCGACCCCCCCGGGAGCGAGCCAGCCGGCTCACGCCTGGAACAGACCAGGAAGCGCACCGGCAGGCGAAGCTGCTCCAGCCAGGTCGCCAGTTCGCCGGTAAACTTCAGGCGCTCAGTGGCGACCAGATCGAGGATGTCCGGAGCCTCGGCTCGCCAGGTTATCTGGTGGCTGTCATCATCCCCGTCGGACCTCACCAGGATCTGGAGGCGGCCAGCACCTCCCGGGCTAGAGCTCTGACTCCAGCGGCCGAAGGCTGCTCCGGGCCCGCGGTCTTAGTGGCGTCCTGCTGGCCCAGACGCGGGTCCACGGGGATCGCGGCCGCCAGCCGGGCACCGGCTCCGCTGATCTGGTCGCGCAAACCTGAAGCCGATCCGGCCCGATTGAGAGTAACCAGCAGCTCGACCCCCGGGAAGCTTCGCCGCAGGGCCGCCATCCCGCCCGCCAGCTCCCCCGGGAAAAGCTCAACCCCATCCCAGACCAGAACCACACCAGCCACCTGACTGCGCCGAGCTCGGTCCCGCCAAGCTGATCCCCAATCGAGGAGAACCAGAGCGGTCCGATCTCCGACTTGCCGGTCGGCAACGACCCAGAGCCCCCTGACCGGCCGGCCACGAGCTCCCTCTCCGATCTCCCGAACCTCGACGCGGAGTCGGGTCGCTACCGCCCGACACACGGCGGTGCAGCCGACCCCTGGCCCAAGTGAGAGGAAGGCGACCAGCGCCGGGCCCGGCTCCTGGCCGAAGGGACCCGGTCGGTCGCCGACTTCTGAATCTGCCTCGACCCATTGCCGCTGCCCCTCCCCAAAAGCGGCAACTACTCGGCCCGCATAGGCCAGGGCCAGCCAGGCCCAGCGGGCCACCGAGACCCCCTGCACCCTTCCCCAGGCCAGGATCGCCGTGGTCAGCACCAGAAGGCCGGCGGCGCCCACGCGGAGCACAGCCGGCAGCGGCAGCTCAGCCACCGCCCAGGCGCTGGCGGCGCCCAGACCAGCCAGAACCAGCCGAGGCACGGGAAGTCCCAGAGCGACCACTGCCTCGCCGTCCAGGTTGTCCGCAAATCGAAGGTTTTCCATGGTTGGCTCCGGGACGTTCCCGCTCCACTGGAGTCCGCCCACCGAGAGTGGCGGGGCCGCCGTCAGTGCGGTCGGGAGATCTCCACCGCGAAGCCCTTTACCTGGGCGGGGAGTCGGGGGGGCTTGCTGACCCGGAGGTGCACCCTCTTCACCTTGGGCAGCCGCAGCACCGCCTCGGCGATCTGGGACGCCATCGCCTCCAACAGGTGGAACTCGCCCTCTTCCACGATCCCCCGGACTATCTCGTACAGATCCACGTAGTTGACAGCGTCAGCCAGGTCGTCGGTGACCTGTGCGCGGCCAGTGTCTGCCTCAATCTCCAGATCGACTGTGAACTCTCCCCCGGCCCGCCGTTCGGCGGCGGAGACGCCGTGGTGGCCGAAGAAGCGCAGCCCGTCCAGCACCATGAGATCTGGCCGGATCTGGCCGGGGTCGGTCCGGCTCGAGTTCAAAGTGGGGACTGGCCAGGAGCGCCGTCAGCGGCCCTTGGGCTTCTTTTCGATGGCCTCGATGGAGTCGATGTGGACCACCTCGCGCCGGTTGTCCCGGGTGGGGAAAAGCACGACCAGGGTCTGGGAGAGGGCCGCGATCACCTGCCCAACGTCACCAACTGAGATGCCCTCGATCACCTCCCCTGTGCTGTGGCGTACGACGTCGTTCACCTTCACCCAGCTGCCCGGGGGCCAGCGCATCTCCGGGGTCAGCTCCTCGGGACTGAGGTCCTCGATGGAGACGGCCCCGCGGTTCCCACCCCAGGGACGGGTTGGGGAGGGTCTGGGCGCCACTCGCGCGACTGGGGCTGTCGGCGCCTCAGCCACCAGCTCTGGTTCGGCTTCCTCGACGATCTCCAGCTCCTCCTCGTCATCCCCGTCCGCGACCACCACGGTCTCGGCCTGGTCCTGGTCGTCATGGCCAGGACCAGGCTCTTCCGAATTGGGCGTGCGCTTGGGACTCATGGGCACCAGATCACAGAATTGGGACCTGCCGCAGGGCGACAGCCAGGGGCTGACACTGCAACTCTCTCAGCCTACCATGAGCTCCGCCGGAACTCAGACCGAGGGATCACTCCTCGATGATTGAGGTAACCCGCCACGGCTCGCGCTGGCCGTCCAGCACCATCCGCAGCTGCACCGGCTCGTTGGTGGTGCTGGGTGACGCGTCGGTGGTCAGAAAGCTGGTCCGATCGCGATACCGAAGCCGCACGGTGGCCTGAGTCTGGCCGGCGATCTCGGAGATCTCCAGGTTGAGCGACTCCCGGAACGGACTGACCTGGATTCCCGCGGCCTGGTATGCGGTGAAGCGAGCCTTGAGTTCCGGAAGAGCATCTCCGGCAAAGGCCTGACCGAGGCGGCTCAAGTTGCCGCTCACCGCGGCGTCGTCCAGCACCGCCAGGATCCGTCGCATCTCACTCCGGACCCGCTCGATCAGCTGAGGATCAGGCGACTTGCGTCGCTTGGGCAAGTTAGGCATCTAGCCCGGCGCCCCACGCGGACGCAGCATCCGGAGCAGATCGGTGGGCAGGTACGCCGAGGCCGCTTGCAGCGGCCCGTCGGAGGCCTCCAGGACCACCGATCCTGGGTCATCGTCCTCGATCGCGCCGTCCAGAGAAACCGGGGCTGGGGGCACCTGGACCGTCGGTGCCTCGGCCCAGCCGAAATCATCCCGGGGCGGGGACTGCTGGGAACCCTTCGGCCTGCTGGCGTTCTGGGCCTGAGCTGCCTTGAGCCGGCTGACCGATTCCTCCGCCTCCAGCCCGGACCCGGTCGGGATCTCCTCGTATCCGGGGCGACGGACGCCCTGGACGGTCCGGCCGATGAGGGCCACCGGCAGGCTCTCCAAGTTCTGCAAAAGGGTCATGCCGGCAGCCTCCACCAGGCATTGCAAGGTGGGCAGCGGCCAGGGCGAATCCCCCGGGTAGACGTAACAGCGGTTGGCCGGAAAGTGGCGCAGTTGGGAGAGGACGGTGAACCCGGGATTGCCACTGCAGAGGACGGCCGCCGGCGGCTGGCCGCGATCAAGCATGGCCCCGATTCGGGCCAGGCTGGTAGCGGGGTCGGCCAGCTCCAGGTCCTCGACCGCCCCCACCACGTTGAAGGAGGGCACCAGTTCGGCGGCGCGCTGAGCCAGACTGGCCTCCCCGACCACCACGAGCGTGCTCTGCTGGTTGGCGTCATCCACTTGCCGATCGATCGTACCCTAGGTCCCGGCGATCAGTTGCCCAGAGACGAGCTCACGGCGCTCACCTTGGGCTGAGCTCCTCAAGCTGGACGGTGGTCTCGTCCAGGCGCCTGTGGTCAAGCTCGATCCCTAGTCCGGGACCGGTGGGGACCGGCATGGTTCCGTCCTGGGCCAGCTGGAACGGCTGCTGGAGCAGGTCCTTTTCGAAGTAGCGATCACTGGCGGAGGTGTCCCCGGGGAGGGTGAAGCCCGGCAGCGAGGCCAGCGCCAGGTTGGCGGCCCGGCCGATCCCGGTCTCCAGCATCCCACCGCACCAGACCGGCCAGCCAGCCTTCCCGCAGGTGTCGTGGAGCTCGGCTGCGGGGAGCAGACCTCCGACCCTGCCGGATTTGATGTTGAGGATCCGCCCGGAGCCGAGCGAGATCGCGGCTCGGAGGTCGGCCAGTGACTCAACGCTCTCGTCCAGACAGATCGACGTCTCAATCTGGGCCTGGAGGGCGGCATGGTCGATGAGGTCGTCGTGGGCGAGTGGCTGCTCGATCATCATCAGGTCGAACGCGTCCAGCGCCCGCAGCTGGTCCAGATCCCGGAGCGAGTAGGCGCTGTTGGCGTCCAGCATCAGTGGGGTGCCCGGGAAGCGCTGGCGCACGGCCCGGGCCAACTCCACATCGTAGCCCGGCTTGCACTTCAACTTGATCCGCTGGTAACCCTCCGCCAGGTACTCCTCGATCGCACTCAGCGTCGCCGCCAGCGACGGCTGGATGCCGATGCTGACCCCACACCTGATTCGAGGGCGGACTCCTCCCAGGATCTGAGATAGGCTCTGACCGCTGGCCCGGCCCGCCTGGTCCAGCAGGGCCATCTCCAGGGCCGCCTTGGCCATGTGATGGCCGCGCACCCAGGCCCAGCTTTCGGCGTGGCCGGCCACGTCGGCCGCCGCTCCGCCGAGGACCGAGGGCACGATGTGATCCCGGAGCGCCAGGAGCGCCCCGGCGCAGGTCTCCGACGAATACCCGGGTTCGATCCCAGCGGCGCACTCACCGACGCCGGCGACCCCGTCCCCCTCGACCTCGACCAGTAGCGCCCGGCGTACGGTCTGGGTGCCGAAGCTGGTGGTGAAGGGGGAGACCAGCGGTAGCTCGACGACCCGCAGACGGGCCCGCTCCACCCGAAGTTGGGGCAACTTCCCGGTCATGCCAGCCGTCCCTCCCAGATCCTGGCCACCAACCCAGCCAGCAGCGCCGCCCGCTCGGGAATCGAGTCCAGCTCGGCCCACTCCCCCTCGGCGTGGGCGCTTCCGCCCACGATCCCCAGCCCGTCGAGGGTTGGCGTCCCCAGCGCCGCGGTGAAGTTTCCGTCGCTGGCTCCCCCCACCGAGGCCCCCTCGAGCTCCGGCCAACCCAGATCCGCCGCCACTCCCCGGGCCAGGGCGAACAGCCCGGACGAAGAGGTCGGCTCGAACGGCGGGCGATTGGCGCCGCCCTCCAGCTCCAGAGCCGAATCCGGGACGTTGACCCGGAGAGCTCGCATTCCCTCCTCCACCCGCTCCGCCTCGGCTGCGGTGGCGAAGCGCACGTCGACCCCGAGGACTGCCTGGGCCGGAATGACGTTGCTCCGCGTGCCCGCCCGGAGGACGGTCGGAGAGACGGTGGTGCCCAGCTCCGGCCGAGCCAGCGCTACCACCTGGTTCACCAGGGGAGCGATCGCTACCAGCGAGTTCACCCCCCGTTCGGGGTCCAGTCCAGCGTGGGCGGCCCGGCCCCGCACGGTGAGGCGGTACTCCCCGGTTCCCTTGCGAGCGATCTTGACAGCCGGGCCGAGCGGTGGCTCCAGCACCAAAACCGCCGAGCTCCGTCGGGCTTCGACCTCGATCAGCCGGCGAGAGGCTGGACTGCCGACCTCCTCATCCCCGGTCAGCAGCACGGTCAGACCACCCAGGGCGCCACCCGCCTGGCGGAGTCCGGCCAGCGCCGCCAGGGCGACTACCACCCCGCCCTTCATGTCGAAGACCCCGGGACCCACCGCCCGGCTCCCTGAAACCTGGAATAGGGGTTGGAAGGAGCCGCTGTCCCAGACCGTGTCAAGGTGGCATAACAGCAGCGGGGAGCTGTCCATAGGATCGCCCCAGCGCAGCACCAAAGATGGGACTCCGCCCTCCTCGACCATCTGAAGGTCGGTCATCCCGACCTCGGCCGCGAAGAGGCGGCCAACAATGCGGGCACAGTTCGCGATCGCCTGGCGATCCCCGCTGGGCGACTCACAGCGGACCAGCTCCTCCAGGGCTTCCAGCCAACGGGGTTGACCGGCTCCCAGCCACCGGGGCAGCGATGGCAGATCGGCTGACCTGTCCAGTGGAGGCACCGGCAAAGTCTAAGTGGGTATCTGACTGGTGGAGGTTGGCGAAAGACCCTGCCAGCGGGTCCCCCAAGCGCCAAGCTGGAACGGGGGTTACCCGCTCAGCCTACTTGCAGACCCATTCCCCGGACTCGCCGATGGAGAACATCTTGGCTGCGATATCAGACTGCTGGACCGGGTCCCAAATGTCGGTGCCACCATGGGCATGGAAGGTCGCCGGCATGAACTGGAACAGTCCGCTGGCGCCCGACGACTTGTTGACGTCGGTGGGATTCAGTCCCGACTCACACTTGGCCACCCCGAGCAGCCAGGTGTAGGAGACGTCGTACTGCTGAGCTGCCGACCAGATGATCTGCATGATCGTGCCGATCGGCGGCTCCGGAACCGCCTGCCAGAAGGCTGAGCCGAAGGGCAGGCCTGCCGGGGCCACCGGTGGTGGCGGGGGGAGCACCTGGGCCTCCTGGAGCGGCAGGGTCACCTGGTAGTCGGTCACCGAGAGCACGCTGCGCGCCTGGCTGGCGACCTGGGCGATGGCAGCGGGGGCGGTTGAGGGTGGCCCAGAGGCGCCTCCGGTGGCCAGGGCACCCAGTACCGGGGTGCTGACCAAGAGGACGGTTGCGGCGATGATCCACCGCAGCCGGCTGGCCAGCAGGGGAATCCGACGGACCTTCGCCTTCTCTTGGTGGCGGAGGCTGAGGGCAACTCTGGGGGTGTAGGAGGGCCAGGTTAGCTGCGCCAAGTCAGGAGCCTGCGGTGGGCGGGTAGATGAATCCGTCGAAACCCGAACCCGCGTCGGGGACCACCCGGTAGTCGACCTTGTCGAAACCTCCGCCGGAGCCGTAGTAGTTCATCTCGGAGACTTCGAAGTTGTTGGGATAGCCGGCTCCTGGCACTGAGACAGCGGTGACGTAGGCCACGTGGCCCGCGTCAGAGGCCCCGCCGGAGTCTGGCGGCCACACCACGATCGCCCCCACCACCGGGGTGCTGCCCTCCGCATGGCCGGCGGCGGCGGCATTGGCCCACCACTGGTAGGCGTCGCCACCCCAGTTGACATCCCAGCCGTTGGCCCGCCACTGGCCAGCTGCCCAGTAGGTGCAGGTGCCGAAGGCAAAGGCCCAGTCACCGGTGGTCACGCTGGCGCTGGGGTGAGTCAGCTCGGATAGCAGCTCGTTGGACTGAACCCCCAGCTGACCTTCAATCGCCACGGCACTGTCCTCGTCGGCCAGCAACTGCTGATCTGCCTTGGTGATCGACTGCTGGTCATGCTGGATTGAGTTCACCAGCTGAGCCACCTGGGAGGCGATGGCGTCAGGCAGAGTGGAGTTGTCGAAGAACTGGGTCATGTCGGATGAGGCCAGGGCGGTGGCTACCTCAGCGGCACCGTTGCCGTCCACATAGGCGGTGCTGACCAGGCTGATCAGCGCCTTGCGATCTCCGGCCAGCTGAACTTCCAGCACCTGCTGGGTCGTTTGATCGTTGCTTAGCTGCTGGTTCAGCGAGTTGAGCTGGTCCTGGTTCGTCTCGATCTTCGTCAGCAGGATCCTCACCGAACTTGCGTCAGCAACCTCCCCCTGCGCCTCCAGCTGATCTAGCAGCGAGGTCAGAGCTTGCTGATTAACAGGGTCAGTCGACTGCTGAGCTGTGGCCCCTAGGCCCGGTACGAAGATCGAGGAGACCCATACCAATCCGGCCGCGCTGGCAGCAAGCCATGCGCGCCCGGCAAAGCGGGCTCCGCGCATACGTCCTCCCACATATAGCGCGTACGGTGCGAGGCTGGAAGGTAACCCATGGGCCTCGCCACGGTCAACCTCGACTACCAGCCCTGGTCCATTCTCTCGAACTCACAGGCACCGGGCGGGGAATTTGCGGGGCAGGGTGAGGAGCTCCCTAGCCTGCCGGGGAACCACCCGCCGACGGTCCCCACTGATGGACCAGCTCCACCAGGCGACGAAGCTGTTCCGGGTCGGATTCCGGGAGCACTCCGTGCCCCAGGTTGAAGATGTGCCCGGGGCGGTGGTCCACTTCCGCCAGCACCTCCCGGGCACCCGCCTCCAGAATCGGCCAAGGGGCCAAGACCAGCGCCGGGTCCAGGTTGCCCTGGATGAATCGCCCCGGGCCAAGCGTCGCCCAGACCCTGCCGAGGGGCAGGCGCCAGTCGACCGAGACCCCGTCTGGCCCGGTGGCGACCACTGCCTCCAGCAGGTGGCCCGAGCTGGTGGAGAAGTAGACGACCGGTAACATCGGTCGCAGCCGTCCGATGAGGGCCTGTAGGTGGGGGGCAACGTGACGGACGAAGGTGGCGCGATCGAGGACCCCAACCCAGCTATCGAACAGCTGCACCACATCGGCGCCCGCCTGAGCCTGGGCCAACAGATAGCGAGCCAGGACCTCGGTGAGGGTGGCCATCAGTCGGTGCCAGAGCTCGGGATCAGAGTGGATCAGGGCCCGAACATGCGGGTAGTCCCGGGAGCCCTGCCCCTCCACCAAATAGCAGGCGAGGGTGAAGGGTGCCGCCCCGAATCCGACCAGAGCGGCCCGTCGCCCCAGCCGCTCGCGGGCGCCCCGGATGGCCGGAAAGAGGTACGGGGTCGCCTCATCTGCCTCCACCACCCGCAGCTGGCTCACCTGACGCTCGGTCCTGATCGGATGGGCGATCACCGGCCCCACCGCCTCTCGAATCTCAAAGTCGACCGCCATTCCCTGGAGGGGAAGCATGATGTCGGCGAAGACCACCGCAGCGTCTACCCCTAGTATTTCGACCGGCATGCAGGTGATCTCAGAGCTGAGATCGGGGTTGGTCGCCAGCTCCAGGAAGCCGAAGCGCTCGCGAAGTGCTCGATACTGGGGCAGGCATCGGCCTGCCTGGCGCATGAACCAGACCGGAGTAGCGTCGACCGGCTGGCGGCGGGTCGCCGCCAAAAAGCGTTCGGCGCCCTCCGTCACTGCGAGCGGGCCGGGCGTGCAGCGACCATGACCCGGTGAGCATGCCAAAGTCCAGTCCCGCGACGGGCTGGCGGGGTTACCTGCTTCTCCTTCATCCCGGGCCGTCCGCGGTCTGCACCACGGTGACCGCCCTCGCGGGGTGGAGCGCTTGGCGCCAGGCTGACCCTCTTCAGCGTCCAGTTGGGCACTGGCCCGCCAGGCTGGCCTGGGGAAGCGCCGCGATGGCCTTCGCCCAGGTCAGCACCGGGGTGCTCAACGACGCCTTTGACGCCCCCTGGGACCGGCTCTACCAGCAATACAAGCCGATCGCCAGCCGGGCCGTGCCCCGGAGTCACGCCTGGTTGATCGGGTTGGGCTGCGGAAGCGCCGCCTTGCTCTCCGCCCGAGCCGCCGGGGTCCGTCCTTTCCGGCTGATGCTGTTGGGGCTGGCGAGCGGGTGGAGCTACAGCCTGGGGCTCAGCCGAACTCCTCTGTCATTCCTGCCCTTCGCGACCGGACTGGCGACCGTGCCTCTCCTGGGGCCCGCCGCAGTGGGGGTCCGACTTCCCTCCCAGGGCCAGGTCGCAGTCCTCGCCGCCGGACTCGGCCTGGGCCTTCACCTCGCCAACGGCGGACCGGACATCGAGCAGGATCGGTCCGCAGGCCGACGGAGTCTGCCGGTCCTCCTGGGGGAGGAGGGATCCCGACGAGCGAGCCACCTGCTCCTGGGAGCCGGCGCCCTGGCCGTCTCTCTGGGAAGTCCTGGCCGGGGCCGGCGCTGGGCTCTCGGTGGTGCCGGAGCCTGCGCAGCACTTGTCTTGGCGGACACGCTGGGGCCGCGGGCTGACCGAGCCCGGGGCGGCCACCCCTTCGTCATCCCTGCCTTGGCCGGGGGCGCCCTGGCCGTCGGCTGGCTGCTGGGCCGGGCCAGAGGAGCCGCATCGTGAAGGCCTGGCGGCCGGGTCCAATCGTCCATGGCTGAGGCTGACCGTGGGTCGGGCGTGCGACCGGGCGAGGTCCGGATCCGAACCTCGATCGCCCACCGCCGGCGGGCCGCCATCGCCGCCGGATCTGCAGTTGGAGCGGTGCTGGTGCCGGTCGGGCTGGTGGTGGGAGTCCTCACCCACGCGTGGAGCGTGCTCCTCCTCTGCGTATTCGCCTCCGTGCTGGCGTCGGCGGCATCCTTTTTCGGCCAGGGGACGAACGAGGTGTTCGTCGGGCCGGAGGGGGTGCGCCGGGTCTACGGAGATTGCGATCTGGTGTTCACCTGGCCTTCGCTGCAGGCGCTTGAGGTCAAGGTTCCCGGAAATCGAATCGTGGTTTTCGCCCTAAGTTCCACCGGGGCATTGGTGGAGCCGACGCGAAGAGGTCGGTCACGCGCCGTCTCTGCGCTGGAGCGCCACCCTCCTGAAACTTTCGAATTTCGGCTTGATCGCGGGGCTACGGACGCGTTGGTGGCGGCGATTGCGGCCCGCCGCCCGGACATAGACGGCCTGGCCAACTGGGCCCGCGCGAGCCGACCCAGCTAGCGATCGGTACCGCGGCCGGCCAGCAGCGCCGGCGTCTGGCTCGACTGCGTCCGGCGGCATCACCAAGCAGACGCAGTTGCGCACAACGGTGGCTGCTGATTGCACTGGTCCCGTGATGCTGAGCCCGGCGTCAGGCCATCATCGCAGGGAGAAACTCGCACGCCGCCGTCTTGTGCAGATGGCCGACCGCCTCATCCCTGACGCCAACAGTCGGAATCCCCGGGCAACCAGGAGGTATTTTGAGGCTCGAAGAGGTTAGAGGTCCGGGACTCAGTGCTGGCGGGCGGGCGCGAGAGCGACCGAGCGGGCCAGGGCCTGGCTGGTGCCGCTCGGCGTCGGCTCGGCTGCTGAACAATTCGAAGCAACCGGGGTTAACGCGCTCATCCACTGAAAATATGCGTCCAAGACGTGAATACGCGGGTGCTTTCCTGCGGGGATGAGTAGCGTCGCCTGCCCCACGCTGTTGAGCACAATCTTGGCATAGTCAGTGCCCGTTGGGACCAGTGCTCGATACGCAGCGCTATCACCGGCGGTTGCGGCGATGCCACATCCTCCCGCTGCGGGAGTGGCGGTATCTACCTCGTCAACGCCGGCAAACTCCAACGTTCCGCCCCTGACCGAGATGCTCGTAACTGGGCTCGGATCGGTCCTGTATGCGAAGGCTTCAACCACGCTGTCGCCCGCGGCCTTGGCGATCGCCCGTTCTTGCCCGCGGTACGCGGTCGACGTGTACGTACCCGTGGCCAGGTTGCCCACGCCACGCGAGAGGTACCGTGCGTATGCGGTGATCGCCGTGGTGGATAACCGGCTTTGGATGTCAGCGTGACCGCCATGCAGGGTCGGCATGGGAATCTTCGCCTTGGCGGAAAACTGCTGCTCATACAGGACTCGCCACGGCTTACTTCTTGAGTCTTTCCTGAAGAGGAACAATGAGGTGTATGCCGGCTCCGGCTGCGGGTGGGTCACCGCGGGCATCTTGATGACCGCCAGAAATTCAGCAGGTGGCCGCGTCGCATCAGTCACATACGTTGTGATCTGATCAGCCCTGGGCAGGGGACCAGTCCCCGCGGTTGTCTCGCCCTCGAGGCTGAGAAGGTGATAGTTGGCATTGTCCATCCTGGCCGAGATGCCCTCTTCGTCCTCGTCTTGCAAGGAGACGCTGAGGGCGCTGTTGGCCTGGTTGTTCTCACGGAGATACTGCAGCACTACCTGCTCTGCTGCCTTCTGGCTAAGGGAGGTGGGGAAGCTCGCCAAGGTGGTCGGAGAGGGGTGACTGGCTGTACTACTCGTCTTGGCTAGAACTGGGACAGAGGTCAGTCCCACTGTCGCCAGAATAAGCAGTCCGACCGTACCGAACATTTTAGTGGGCATTGAATCCCCACTCTAGAGGATGGCCAACCGGCGGTCGAGACTTGCCGGGGGCTGGCGACCGCTTAGCGACGGCCCGGGCGCCGACTGAGCGAGTCTAAATCGCGCTGCTTGCGTATGCCTCGGTGCCAGTCCGCTGCGGTGAGACAACGTCCCTGCCAGAGTGGCGGAGATGGCCTCTTCCGTGTCGGGAACGCGACTATGGCTCGTCTGAGCGACTGTTGACCCCGCGGAGCTGCTGGCGCGCAAGGAGCCGTTCGTCGCGCCGGCGCTCCTCCAGGACGTTTAGGAGCCGCTCGGTGGCGTCCACCAACTCCCGGCCCTGTTCGGTCAGCAGGGGGTCGCCCAGGTCAGCGGTCTGCCGCTGAATTTTGGCGGCGCGGCGCACTAGGGAGCGAGTGTCGGAGGCGACCGTGTCCAGGGCGCGCAGCCGACTGGCACCTGGGACGCTGAGGTCAGGCATCGGGCCGCGGCCCCCCTCTTCCCATCAACTCAGGATAGGCTCCCGCTGGGCTCGGGACTAGGAACTGGCGGTCCGTAGATGAAACCCGCCAGTTGCTGGAAGTCGTCTCCAGTGGTGCCCGCAGCCACCCCGCGAAGGTCCACGTATGGGGCCCGTGGTCCCAGGAAGACCCAGTTCGCCTCGGCCACCGTGTAATTGCCGGAGGAGTCGACTCCCACCACCAGGGCCACGTGGCCCGCGCCGGAGTCGGTATAGACGGCGATCGCTCCCACCTGCGGTTGCGGACCCACCGCGTACCCGGCCGCGGAGGCCAACTGCAACCATTGGCCGGCGTTCCCCCCGAGTTCACCCGAGGAGGTGTGCCAGGTCACCCGTCGCCGGGTGGCGACATACCAGGTGCACTGCCCGGTAGAGAAACCGTCGTAATCGGAGGGAAACGGACTGGGAGACCCGGTGCAGGCGCTGGGGTCAACCGCCAGTGCACCGGGCTCCGGTCCGCAGGGCAGGGCCCAGACCGGAAAGTCGGCAGAGCCGTCAGGGATATCGGCGCCCACCGGGAGCATGAACCCGCCCGGATCAGGCAGCAGTCCGGCAGCCGAGCCCCAACCCGCTGTCACCGCTCCCGCTGACAGGAGACCGACCAGGCTCAGCACCACCACCATCGGGATAGCGCAGCCGCCGAGTGCAACCGCGGCCAGCCGGTGGCTGCGGGAGGTCACGCGATGGCCCGAGCATCGGTGCAGAGCACCCGGTGAAGTTCCGAGGGAGCGGCACCCTGAAACGCGGCCCGCTCTCGGCCGACGATCACGATTCCGGAGCCGGGGCTGGCGTCCCGGAGCAGGTCGCACTCGGCAGCGGAGAGACCGAAGGCGGTCCGGACCGCCGGGATAGCCACCTCCTCCTGACGGAGCAGCAGCTTGGTATGGCAGTTGCGGACGATCACGTTCCCGACCGGCGAGTTGAGGAAATCCTCGACCACCTGCGAGATCACCATCAGCCCGGTGCCCATCTTGCGGACGCGCCGGCTCAGGGCCTCCAGAGCGGCCGCGCTCCGGGGCCGGCCCAGAAGCACCTCTGCCTCGTCCACCACCACCAGCCGCCGGGCGCTCTGGTCCCGGGCGATCTCCGCCTCCAGCTGGAGCAGGATCATCTGCATTGCCGGCGCTAGCAGAAGCTCCCGGTCCCCGCCCCAACCCGCCAGGGAGAAGACGGTCGCGACCCCCTCCAGCTCCTCCTCGGCGCGGCCGTCAAAGACGCCACCCAGCAGTCCTCCACTGAAGCGGCCCAACCGCCGAGCCAGAACCGTTCGCTCGAGTCGCTCCAACTCCGTGACGAGATCGGGGAGTTGAGGGCTCGGATGACTCGAGAACAGTCCGACCACAGCTGCCTCCAGGGCCTGGGCGTCGTCCTCGGGCAGGTCCCATTCCCCGGTGCGCCCGGAGGCCAAGAGCTCCAGGACGACCAGAGCCCTCGCGGCCCGCGCCAAGATCGCCCCCTCGTCATCCTCGGCAGAACCCACTGGCCCCAGTGCGCTCAGCCCAGAACTCCGCCCTGGAGCAATCTCCCGGCAGGCTCCTTCGAAGAGTTGCACGAGTGACCGGTACTCGCCGACCGGGTCGATACAGCGCAACCGGCAGCCCTGCAAGGCCAGGCGGGCGGCCAGCAGCTTGGCGGTGTATGACTTGCCACCCCCGGAGGTGCCCAGGACGACCACGTTGAAGTTGGGATTGGACCGGTCGAAGGGATCCACCTCCACCAGCTCCCGAGAGATCAAGCTGGGACCCAGCAAAACCCCGCGGTCAGCCGAGAGGCTGCTGCGGAGGAAGGGGAATCCGGTGGCCAGGGCGCTGGCGGTCATCTCCCGGCCCCAGCCGAAGGGGCTCACCCCGCAGGGCGCGGTGGATCGCCATCCGTCCACGTGGCGGTGGGTGAGTGGCACGACCCCGCAGCCGAGTTCGGCCATGGTGGTGAGGAGTTGCTGCCAGCCGGAGTCCAGCTCCTCGACGGTGGCCGCAGCCAGGGTGACGAAGAGCTCCAGCTGGAAGAGTCGCTCCTCCTCCACCAGCACCTGCTCCTCGAGAGTGAGCGCGTCGCCCAGGGCTGTCTCGGTGCCGCGATCGGGGCGCTGACCTCGCAGGTGATCGACGACCAAGCTGGTCTCGAAGCCCCGAATTTTGCGCCGGAGCCGACTCAGACTGAGCAACTTCGGAAGCGGTACGACATGCTGGGCCACCCGCACCTCGCACTCCAGTCCCCGCAACAGTGGTGCCAGCCACCCGATCGCCACCCGCCTTGGGTAAGAAGCCACGAACAGGCTCCGACTCCATCTGTCCCCGAGCCGGATCTGCCGGGGGTGTACCTCGGCGTCGCCCGGTGCCAGCCAGCTGGCAAAGCTGTCGGGGCCCCGGTCGCTGCAACCAGACCCCTGTTCCTGGAGCAGCTTCAGCCACTCCCCGTCGGTGACCCGTCTCGCCCGAGCACCAAGCTGGCCGATCCCCGCCGCGAGCACTTCGCAGCGCTGCTCCAGGCCGACCTGGGTGCTCCCACGCACGGCCCGCGAGTCTCGAGTCCGGGCCGGTCTCCGTCGCTGCAGCTGGGCGCTCAGCCCGGCGAGCGGGTTGGCCAGCTCGCCGCCCCAGACCACGATCAGGTGATGCTGGGTCTGCACCATCCGGCCCCTAATCAGCTGTTGGCGGAAGTCGTGGTCTTGCCGGGCCAGCATCTCCACCGTCCCCCGGTGACCACCCGAAGGGCGCCACTCAGCTTCGCCGGGATCTGGCTGCGAAGAGGAGTAGATGGAGACGGGACCGCTCAGGGACGCCAGCAGTTGCCGATAGCGTCGCCACACCTGCTCCTGCTCTGCCTCGCCTTGAAGAGCAAGGTTGATCGGCTCGACCAGCAGGGCCGCCCGTTGGCTGCCGTCGGGAAAGTGGGCGACCTGGTCCTCGAGGTATTCAACGTCCACCAGCTGCAGGGTCGACCCACGATCGACGCGGCGCCAGGCTAGGAGCACGGTCCGGCCCAGGGAAGAGTGCCCGATGAGTGAAGCAGCTCAGGGTCGGAAGGTCGGACCTCCGAGTCAACCGTCACATAGACCTCGGCGGCCAACATCCCCGGGTGGCGGAGGCGGTGCGGCTGGAGCTTGAACCACAGCCAGTCTTCAACCCAGGAGTCCAGCCGCCGGCCCTCGCGACGTCCGAAGGCGAAGATCAGAGCGATCCCCAACCAGGGCGCCGATGAAGCGAGTGCGAGCTCGGGTGCGACTTGGACCCGGAGCAGGAGGTACGGCAGGGCCGCCCCCGTCCCCAGCCAGCCCAGTTGGCGGGCGGTGAAACCGCCCCAGCGGGGGGGGATTCCGGAGATCGGTTGGGGTACCTCTGCCTGCATCAGGAGTTCTCGGGGTTGGCGGGCCGGTCGGCAGACTTCCGCTGCAGCCGGCCGCGCCGAAGTGCGTTGAGATACGCCGCATCCAGTTCGTGGACCCGGCTCCCTCCAGCGGCCAGGTAGTCGCGGCCGAGTTTGGCGGAGACCGCGGGGTCCAGCTGGGAACGCTTCCGCAAGCCGGAGAGTTCTACTGGTCCGAGCCCCAGGAGTCGATGCAGCTCCGGTGGAGCGTCCTTGCTGTTCAGCAGAGCTCTGCCCATGAACTGCTCGCGGCTCTCGCGGCCCGGCGCCGCCGGCCAGTGCACGGGCTGGACCGCCTCCGACTGCTCCAGCCGGTCAGCCAGCTGGTGGTCGCGGAGCTGGGGGCGCCCCAACAG